>CAZNGL010000028.1:0-27263 GCA_964572405.1 uncultured Bacteriovoracaceae bacterium | reverse complement strand
TCCGGGTGGCAGAGGAGAAGCTCGGCGTGGACCTGCTCGAGAAGGGCAGGCACGGCAGGACCGGGGCCCACCTCACGGACAAGGGCGACTTCATGGTGACCCAGTTCGACCACCTCATCGGCGAGATGGAGGCCTTTGTCGCCAAGGGGCAGCTGGCAAAAAGGATCAACCGCATCAAGAACATCGCGGTAACGGACTGAAGATTGTGCCCATGTTCAGGTTCCCAGCACGCCCCATCGCCACATTCTTCGGCGCCGGACTGTTCCCCAGGGCTCCCGGCACCTTCGCCACCCTCGCGGCGATCCCCCTGTACCTGGTGCTCCGCAAGCTCTCCCTGCCCCTGTACCTGGCGACCATCGGGAAGCTCTTCATCACCGGGGTGGTGGCGGCAGGGGAGATGGAAGAGGAGTGGGGGCATGACCCCTCCAGGGTGGTCATTGACGAGGTCTGCGGCCTGCTCGTGAGCCTCGTCTCGAGACCCTCCGGGGTGAAGGAGATCGCCCTGGGAACGGCCCTGTTCCGTCTCTTCGATATCCTCAAGCCGCCTCCGGTGGGCACCCTGGACAGGAGATTGAAGGGCGGGTTCGGCATCATGGCCGACGATGTCGCAGCAGGCCTCATGGCGGCCGGGGTCCTCTTCCTGGTGAAGAAGAGCGGGTTGCTCAGGTGAAGGCGGCGCTCGTCATCACGGGGAGCGAGATCCTCACCGGCAGGAGGCCCGACGCCCTGATCCTTCCCTTTGCCGCTCGGCTCACGGCCTCGGGCGTTGCCATGCGCGAGATCCGGATCGTCCCGGATGCCCCGGATGGCCTGACGTCGACCATCCTCGACCTCCTGGAGGGATCCGACCTCATCGTTGTGACCGGCGGGCTCGGCCTGACCCCGGACGACACGACCCATCTGGCCGTGGAAGCCCTGAAGACTCATATGCCGCCCCTTCACGAAGGGGACATCCCCAACCCGGTGGGCTCGGCTGCGGGCATCGACCTGAGGTTCCCGTCCTGCCGGGTCGTGTTCCTGCCCGGTGTTCCCCGGGAATCCCTGGCCATGTTCCCCTTGGTGCTCCAGTGCATGGGAGAGGAGGCGACCCCCACGGTGGAGGTACCGGTCTTCGGCCTGCGGGAGGTGGAGATCGCACGGCGCATCGGGGTGCATGCGGCGCGGTGCGGCTACCTGCCCCGGGACAAGGAGATCTCCCTGGTGGTGCCCGCAGCGCTGGAGGCCGAGGTCCGGGCCATCCTGGGCGTGCATGCCCTTGAGGGCCCCAACCTCTCCACGACCTTCGGCGACCTGCTCAGGGAGCGTCGGCTCACCTGCGCCGCGGCCGAGTCCTGCACGGGCGGCCTCATCTCCCACCTCATCACCCAGGTTCCGGGCAGCTCGGACTACTTCCTCGGATCCGTCATCTCCTACGGGAATGAGATCAAGGAACACGTGCTCGGCGTGAACAGGTCCGAGCTGGAGCGTTACGGCGCGGTGAGCGAGCAGGTGGCACGGTCCATGCTTGACGGCGTGCTGAAGCTCACCGGGGCCGGGGTGGGCATGGCCGTCACGGGCATCGCCGGCCCGGAGGGCGGCTCACAGGAGAAGCCCGTGGGCACGGTGTGGATCTGCGTGGGCACAAAGGATTCGGCCGAGGCGCGGCAGTTCCGCTTCTCCTTCGACCGGGAAGGCAACAAGATGATCAGTGCCAAGTCGGCCCTGTTTATGCTAAGGAACCGTATCCATGATCAGGACCTTCGTCGCACTGTCCATTCCTGACGAAATCAAGGCCTCCATCGATGCCGCAGTGGGAGAGCTCAGGGGAAAAAACCGCGGCGTGAGGTGGGTCAGGCCCGAGGGGATGCACATCACGCTCAAGTTCCTGGGCAACATCGAGGAGCAGACGGTGGCCCCGCTCTGTGCAGACCTCGACGCCGCTGCTCAAACCTGCCCGGAGCTCAGCCTTTCCCTGGCAGGTCTCGGCGCCTTCCCGGGCCTGAGACGGCCCCGGGTTGTCTGGGTGGGCCTGGCGGGCGACATGGAACACCTCGGCGCGCTGGCATCCGCAGTGGACAGGGCGTGCGCGAGGCACGGGATACCACCGGAAAAGAGGCCTTTTTCCGGTCACATCACCCTTGGTAGACTAAAGACACCGACTGTGGTAGACCTGGGTATCGGTTCCGTGAGTGGTCAGTTCAGTGCATCGGAGGTCCTGTTGTACCGCAGTGTATTGACACCCGGCGGCGCTCAGTACACCGTTCTGCATAGAAGCAGCCTGGGGGGGTAAAGGAGGGGAGGAATGGAAGAGGGAAGAAAGAGGGCGCTGGAAGATGCCATTGTCAAGATAGAGCGGTCCTACGGCAAGGGCTCCATCATGCGCATGGGCTCGGACGCCGTGGGCAAGGGCATACCGGTGATCTCCACCGGCTCGCTCCTGCTCGACTTCGAGGCGCTGGCCGTGGGCGGCATCCCGAGGGGGCGCGTCACCGAGATCTACGGCGCCGAGTCCTCGGGCAAGACCACCCTGTCGCTGCACTGCATCGCCTCCACCCAGGCCGCGGGCGGGGTGGCGGCGTTCATAGACGCGGAGCACGCCCTGGACGTGACCTACGCCCAGAAGCTGGGCGTGAACATCGATGACCTGCTGGTCTCCCAGCCCGACTCGGGCGAGCAGGCCCTGGACATCGCCGAGACCCTGGTGCGGTCCAATGCCGTGGACATTGTGGTCATCGACTCGGTGGCCGCGCTCGTCCCCAGGGCCGAGATCGAGGGCGACATGGGTGACGCCCACATGGGCCTGCAGGCGCGCCTCATGTCCCAGGCGCTCCGCAAGCTCTCGGGCGCCATATCCAAGACAAAGACCACGGCCGTGTTCATCAACCAGACCCGCCAGAAGATCGGGGTGGTCTACGGCAACCCCGAGACCACCACGGGAGGCAACGCGCTCAAGTTCTACGCCAGCGTGCGGCTCCAGATACGCAACGCCGGCCCCATCAAGGACGGGGACAAGGTGGTGGGCAACCGGACCCGGGTGAAGGTGGTGAAGAACAAGCTCGCGCCGCCATTCAAGGAGGTGGAGTTCGACATCATGTTCGGGGAGGGCATCTCCCGATACGGGGAATTATTGGACGTGGCCAGCCAGGCCGATAAGAACATCATCGAAAAGTCAGGAGCGTGGTATACGTACAATAAACAGCGGCTGGGCCAGGGGAGAGAGGCTGCCAAGACCTACCTCAAGGAGCACCCGGAGGTCTTCCAGGAGATCTCTGATGCCGTGAAGAGGACCTTTGCGGCCAGGATCGGAGCGGACCAGCCCGAATAACGGGAGAGACCCATGGACATCAACCCGATTCTGCGGCATGCGGTGGAGATCACGGCGTCCGATGTGCACCTGAAGATCGGACTGCCGCCGGTGGTGAGGAGATTCGGCGCCCTGATCCCTCTGAGGGACCAGAACAAGCTCTCCAACGAGGACATCTACGCCGTGGCATACAGCCTCATGAACCAGTACCAGCAGGCCAAGTTCGAGACCACCAACGAGATCGACTTCGCCCACAGCCTGCCCGGAGTGGCGAGGTTCAGGGTCAACTGCTTCAAGCAGCGGGGCAGCTTCGGCATGGTCTTCAGGATCGTGCCCACCGACCCGCCCCAGCTGGACGACCTGAACATGCCCGAGGTCCTCAAGAAGATCGCCCTGGAGCGCAAGGGGCTCATCCTGGTCACCGGCACCACGGGATCGGGCAAGTCCACCACGCTCGCGGCCATGGTGGACCACATAAACACGAACCGCAACTGCCACGTGATCACCATCGAGGACCCCATCGAGTTCCTGCACCGGGACCGCAAGTCCATCATCAACCAGCGGGAGGTGGGCTCGGACACGAACTCCTTCGCCATGGCCCTGAGGGCCGCCCTGCGCCAGGACCCGGACGTGATCCTGGTGGGCGAGATGCGCGACCGCGAGACCATCGACATCGCGCTCACCGCGGCGGAGACGGGCCACCTCGTGTTCTCCACCCTGCATACCCTGGACGCCAAGGAGACCATCATGCGCATCGTCTCCCAGTACCCGCCCCACCAGCACCTCCAGATCCGGCTCCAGCTGGCGGGCGTGCTCAAGGCTGCCATATCCCAGCGGCTCCTGCCCAAGATCGACGGACAGGGCGTGGTGCCTGCGGCAGAGATCCTGGTGTCCACGGCACTGGTGCGCGAGTGCATCATCGACGAGAACCGCACCGGCGAGATCAACGACGCCATCGCCGACGGCACGGTGTCCTACGGCATGCAGACCTTTGACCAATCGCTCATGGCCCTGGTCAGGGACAACCGGGTGAGCTACCACGAGGCCATGCGCAACGCCACCAACCCCAACGACTTCGCGCTGCGCATGAAGGGCATCCGCGGCACGTCGGACAGCAAGTGGGACGGGTTCGAGAAAGAGGCCCCCGAAGGGGACGGCAGTGGACAGAAGACGACCATCTACCAGGAAGGCAAGTATCGCGACGTCGAATGAGGCCGTGGCCTATGCCCTGGCCGTCATATCCAGGCGGGCCGTCTCATCGGCTGAGATAAAAAAAAACTCGAGCTCAGGGGCGCGACGGACGAGGTGATCGAGGCCGCCCTGAAGAGGCTCTCTGAACTGGGATACCTGGACGATGGCGACTATGCCAGGCGCCGGGCGCTGCTTATGGCCGAGCGGGGATACGGGGACTACGCCATCAGGCTCTTCCTGGAGGGCCTCGGTCTTCCGGAGAAGACGGCCTGCGAGGCCCTCGAAGCCCTGCCGTCTTCCCTGAGCGAAGTCATGAGGCTGCGCCGGATCATCGAGAAGAGGGGCACCCTGCCTAGGGCAAAGCTCATGCGCTTCCTGGCGGGCAGGGGATTCCCCATGGAACTCATAATCGACACGATACGCGGAGTGGATGCATGAAGAAGGGATCAGAGATACGCAGCATGTTCCTGGAATACTTCCAGGAGAAGGGACATGCCGTGGTGCCGAGCTCTTCCCTGGTACCCGGCGACGACCCCACCCTGCTCTTCACCAATGCGGGCATGGTGCAGTTCAAGGCCACCTTCCTGGGATCGGAGAAGAGACCGTACGTCAAGGCCACCACCTCCCAGAAATGCGTGCGGGCGGGCGGCAAGCACAACGACCTTGAGAACGTGGGCCGGACCGCCCGGCATCACACCTTCTTCGAGATGCTCGGCAACTTCTCCTTCGGCGACTACTTCAAGCAGGGGGCCATCGACTATGCGTGGGACCTGCTCGTGAAGCGCATGGGCCTCGACCCTGCACTGCTCTATGCCAGCGTGCACCACACCGACGACGAGGCCTACGGAATCTGGAACAACCACATCGGGCTATCCAGGGACCGCATCCTCAGGCTCGGTGACAAGGACAACTTCTGGGCAATGGGAGACACCGGCCCCTGCGGGCCGTGCTCGGAGATCATCATCGACCAGGGGCCTTCCGTGGGGTGCGGCAGGCCGGAATGCAGGGCCGGCGAGTGCGACTGCGACCGGTACCTGGAGATCTGGAACCTCGTGTTCATGCAGTTCAACAGGGACGAGAGCGGCACCCTGACACCCCTGCCGGCGCCGAACATCGACACGGGCATGGGATTGGAGCGCATCACCGCCATCGTCCAGGGCGTGCACAGCAACTACGACACCGACCTGTTCCAGGGTCTCATTGCCTACATCGCCGGGCTCGCGGGCAGGAAATACGGCACCGATGCGGAAATGGACGTGTCCATCCGCGTCATCGCGGACCATGCCAGGGCCGGTGCCTTCCTCGTGGGCGACGGCGTGCTCCCCTCCAACGAGGGCAGGGGCTACGTGCTCCGGCGCATCCTCCGGAGGGCCGCCCGGCACGGCAAGCTCCTGGGCCTGGACAGCGCCTTCCTCCACAAGGTGGCCATGCAGGTGATCCGGGAGATGGGGGAGGTGTACCCTGACCTGATGAACAGGAGGGACTTCATCGACAAGGTCATCGCCAACGAGGAAGACCGCTTCCTCAAGACCCTGGATAGGGGCCTGAGCCTGCTGGACGAGATTCTTTCCGGCCTGAGGGCCAGGGGCGGGAAACTCGTTCCCGGCGAGGACGTGTTCGTGCTCTACGACACCTTCGGCTTTCCCGTGGACCTCACCGAGGACATCGCCCGCAGGGCGGGATTCGGCGTCGATGCTGCCGGGTTCGAGGCCCAGATGGAGCTCCAGCGGGAGAAGGCCCGGGGAGCTTCTGCCTTCGGGGGCTACACCGCGGGAGGGGATGCCTGGGGCCGGGCGGCATCCGAGGTCAGGTTCGTGGGGTACGACACCTTCGAGGCGGACGCACGAATCCTGGAGATGCAGGTCCGGGATGATAACGGGAGGCTCCAAAAGGCCGACGAGGCCTTCGAGGGGCGGGAGGTTTCCGTGGTCACCGACGTCACTCCCTTCTACGGGGAATCGGGTGGCCAGGTTGGCGATACCGGGTTCATGCGCTCCCCGGACGTCCAGGCCGACGTCCTGGACACCGTCAAGACCGAGGGCGACGTCATCGTGCACCGCGTACGCGTCACCTCAGGAAGGCTTGCCACGGGCAAGGCCGTGAGACTCAGTGTGGATGCGTCCCGGCGCAAGAGCATCATGCGCCACCACAGCGCCACGCACCTGCTCCAGCGGGCCCTGCGGACGGTGCTGGGCGAGCACGTGCACCAGGCCGGCTCACTGGTGGACGAGAACCGGCTCAGGTTCGACTTCACCCACTTCGCTGCCCTGACCCCCGGGGAGCTGGACTCCGTCGAGGCCATGGTGAACCAGTTCGTGCTGGAGGACCTGCCCATTACCAAGGAGGTCCTCTCCCGGGACGAGGCCACGGCGCGGGGAGCCATGGCGCTCTTCACCGAGAAGTACGGGGAGGAGGTGCGGGTGGTGACCATGGGCGACGTGTCCGTGGAGCTCTGCGGTGGTACTCACTGCTCTTCCACGGGCCAGATCGGTCTGGTGAAGATCGTGACCGAGACCAGCGTGTCCGCGGGCTTGCGGAGGATCGAGGCCGTGGCGGGGACCCGGTCCCTGGATCACTTCCGGTCGCTCGCCGCCCTGGTATCTGCCGCGGCGGACAGGCTCAAGTGCGCCCCGGCCGAGATCGGTGAGCGAGTGGCCGGGCTCCAGGCAAAGATCCGAGAACAGGAGAACACCATCAGGGACCTCACCGTCAGGATCGCCACCGGCGCCGGTTCCGGCGAGGACGAGCGCGAATACACGGCCGGGGCCTTCAAGGTGGTGATCAAGAAGGTGGAGAACGCCGACATCGCGCAGATGCGGGAGGTTGGAGACCGGCTGAAGGAACGCATCAGGTCCGGCATCGTGTTCCTCTATGCGCCCATGGACGACAAGGCGACCTTCATGGCCATGGCCACCCCGGACGCCGCCAAGCAGCACGACGCGGGCAGGATCATGAAGAAGGCCATGGATGCGGCCGGAGGCCGGGGCGGCGGAAAGGCGCTCTTCGCCCAGGGCGGCACCGACAGCGGCGCCGTGGACAGGGTGCTGCAGATCTTCAGGGAGTCAACGGGGGTCGAACAATGAGGGAGGCCGCTGTCACCAGAAAGACCAAGGAAACCGAGATCTCGGTGAGCGTCGGCCTCGACGGGGGCGTGACCAGCCTGAGCATCCCGTCCGGGTTCCTCACCCACATGCTCGACGCCTTTGCCAAGCATTCGGGCCTCGGCCTGAGCGTGGACGCCAAGGGTGACGTGCATGTGGACCTGCACCATACCGTGGAGGACATCGGCATCGTGCTGGGCAAGGCCATCAAGGGGGCCTTGGGAGAAAAGCGGGGCATCGCCCGGTACGGCTTGGCCAAGGTTCCTATGGACGAGGCGCTGGTGGAGGCGTGCATCGACATCTCGGGCAGGCCGTTCCTCGTCATCCACGGCGGGGACGTGTTCCACGGCATGGCCGGGGACCTGGACCTCGAGCTGGTGCCCGAATTCTTCCGCGCACTCGTCTTCAACGCGGGCATCACCATGCACCTGACGGTGTGCGCCTCGGGCAACGGACACCACCTGGCCGAGGCCTGCTTCAAGTCCTTCGCCCGGGCACTGAAGGATGCCGTGGCGGTCACGGGCACGGACATTCCGTCCACCAAGGCCCACCTATGAGGTTCTCCCCTGCCAGTGTGAAGACCTTTGACAGCCACAAGAGCCCCGGGCAGCCCGTCTGGTTCGAGCGCGGAGGCCTGGGTCTCGAGATCGACGAGGTCCTGGATCACTGGAGCGAGGCGTACCGGGACCCGAGCTTCTTCCCGGACGAATACTACAAGGTGCGTGCCGAGGATGCAAAGGTGTACCTGCTGCGGTACTCGCACCTGTTCAAGAGCTGGTGGGTTATGGAATACGAGGTTCGGATCGCATGATCATCATCCCTGCCATCGACCTGCACAAGGGCCAGGTGGTCCGCCTGAGAAAGGGCAGGTTCGACGAGGTGACGGTGTACGGCACGGACCCTGCGAGGGTGGCCCGGTCCTTCCAGGAGGCAGGGGCGGAGCGCATCCACGTGGTGGACCTGGACGGGTCCGTGGAGGGCAGGGGCATGAACGTGCAGGCCATCGCGGGCATCTGCGCCGCAGTGGGCGTGGAGGTGGAGCTGGGGGGCGGGATCCGCACCGTGCAGGCCGCGCAGGCCGCCTTCGACCTGGGCGTGACCTATGCCATCCTCGGCACCGTCACGGCCAAGGACCCTGCCACCGCCGTCGCCATCCTGAAGCGATTCCCGGGCAGGGTGGGCATCGGCATCGACGCCCTCGACGGCAAGGTGGCGGTGGGCGGGTGGAAGGAGCTCACCTTGAAGACCGCCTCCGAACTGGCCAGGCATTACGAGCCGTTTCGTCCCGCATTCATCGTCTATACCGACATCTCCCGGGACGGCATGCTCGCCGGGCCAAACATCGAGGCGACGGCGGCGCTCGCACGGGAGGTGACGACCCCGGTGGTGGCCTCCGGAGGGGTGAGCGGCATGGATGACATCCGCGCGCTCCTTGATGCGGAGGGCATCTTCGGCGCCATCGTGGGCAAGGCCGTCTACGAGGGCCGCGTGGATGTGGCAGACGCCGTGCGGCTGAGCCGGGAAGCGGCCCGTCCGTGAGACTGAGGAGACAGTGCGCGGCACTGCCCGTTGATTTCTTACGCAGGGAGGACTCGCATGGACTGTATCTTCTGCAAGATCGTCAAGGGCGACATACCATCCACCAAGGTGTACGAGGACGAGCTCGTGTATGCCTTCAACGACATACAGCCTCTTGCCCCGGTGCACGTGATCGTGGTGCCCAAGAAGCACTGCGCAACGCTCAACGACCTGAACGACCGGGACACCTGGTTCTCCATGCTGAAGGCCGCCCAACAGATCGCGAAGCTCAAGGGCATCCATGAAAAGGGCTACCGTGTCACGGTGAACTGCGGGCCCGACGGCACGCAGATCGTCATGCACCTGCACCTGCACGTGCTTGGGGGCAGGCTCCTGGAAAGCAGGATGGGCTGAAGGCCCTTTCCCCGGGAAACGTCAGTCCACGTGGACCACGAAGCCCGTCTGGTGCATGCCTTGGGGGTGCGCGGGCAGCCAGGGGAAGTGCGCGCTCTGGGAGAGCGGCTCGAGGATCCTGGCCGTACGGGAGAGGTCTTTCGAGGCCAGGGTGATGGCCTTGAGCAGGTCGGTGCTGCCGAACTGGGCAGTGACGGGCGCCAGCGAGAACAGGATGCCCCCCGGCGAAACCCTGGCCATGGCGAGGTTCACCATCCGGCAGTGCTCCTCGAACTCGTTGCCGAAGGCGGGGGCGTCACAGAGCACCATGTCGTAGAGGGTCCTGTCGTCGGCGAGAAACCGAGCAGCCTCGTCCTTGACGTGCCGCCAGACAAAGGGCCTGATCCGGTGGAGCTCCATGTTCCGCTTGAGCAGCACCTGGGCCGGTGCGGAGGTGTCCACGGAAACCACGGATGCGGCGCCCCCGGCGAGCGCGCTCACCGAGAACGACCCGGTATAGGAGAACAGGTCCAGGACTTTCTTGCCCCGGGCATGGGCCCTTATGCGCTGCCGGGTGAGGGAGTGCTCCAGGTAGAAGCCCGTGCGGTCGCCGGTGAGGATGTCCACGGCATACTCGAGTCCGTGCTCCTGCACCGTGGTCTCCCGTGAGTCGAAGTCGCCCCAGAGCGGTCCGATGCTGGGTCTGAATCCCTCGTTGGAGCGTGTCCTGGTGTCGGAGCGCTCGAAGATGCTGCAGGAGGGGAATTCCGCGCGGAACATGTCCACCAGCTCCGCCTTGAAATCATCCATGAACGGGGTGATGAGCTGCACCACCAGCATGTCGTTGTAGCGGTCCACCACCAGGCCGGGCAGCCTGTCGCCCTCGGCGTTGACAAGGCGGCAGCAGGTGGTGTCCGCGGCGACGATGCGGCGCCGCAGTGCCACGGCGCTCCTGATCCTGTCCTGGAAGAAGGCCCTGTCCACGGGTTCCTTGCCCAGCGTCAGCACGCGGACGGCCAGCTGGGAGATGGGATTGTACATGCCCTGGCAGACGAACTGACCCTTGGCGTTGAGCACCCTGCAGAGCCTGTCCTTCTCGGGCTCTCCCTGGACCTTGTCCACCGCCCCCGAGTAGATCCAGGGGTGCCCCTGCAGGGCAGGCGCTTCCTTCTTGGGCTTGAGACGCACGATCAGCATAGATCAGAGCCTTTAGCACAGTTTCCCGCGGTATGAAAGCAGGGAAAGGCGCCTGTCCCGGACGGGAAGGCCGCTGATCACCTAAGGCTTCCCGAGCCCGGCATGCTCCTCGATGAAGGTGCACAGGGACTCGGTCTCGTGGAACAGGAAGTTCCTGATGCCTGCTGTCACGGGGGCGTTGCTGATGAGGGCGATGTACTCGCCGGAGGGGTGTTCCAGGCAGAGCGGTGAGGTGTAGAGCGTGTCGTTGAACACCTCGATCTTGGGGAAGGGGCCGCTCTTGAACCCTTCCACGAGGACGACGTCCACCCCGGAGGAGGCTACGCTGGCGAGGTAGTCGACGCCGGGCGGTGACTGCTCGTACATGAGCATGCCCTCGGGCGCGAAGAGGACGATCCTCCTGGCACCCGCCTGGGCGAACCGGTGGGTGTCCTTTCCCTGCCTGTCGCTGTAATGCATGTGCATGCCGTGCTTCACCGCGGTGACGGTCCTGCCCCTGCGGGCGAGTTCCGCAATCACACGCTCCATCACCGTGGTCTTGCCGCTGTTCGTCCCCCGGGCGACAAAGGATACTATGTTCCGGTATGCATCATTCACAGGCTCTCTATAGTTCCTGGACGGCTCGGGAGTCAAGGACAGAGGGGCAAGGCGGCAGGAGCACGGGGCGGGTCCGGGGGGACGAAGGGATTTGCATGGAGCGCCAACATCGGCTACCATGCGGGACATGCTCGGAGAGGTTTACCCGGCGGATATAATGAAGTGGGCGGCCCTGGTGTTCCTGGCAGGCTTCATCGGCTTTTTCGGGAAATACCTGGGCAGGGTTGTTCTTTCCCTGTTCCAGAAGAAGCCGGGGCAGGAGCCGGAAAGCTCGACGGGCGTTCCTGACGGCGGCTCCGCCGCTCAGGCGCAGGTTCTCAGGGACGAGGAGAAGCTGCGCAAGAAGGCCGTCAAGAATGCGGTCAAGGAGAAGAAGAAGCTCGGGAAGTGATCCGGCATGGCCGGCTCCTGGCCTGATCATGCCGGCTGGGCCGGCTGTTCCGAGACCACCGGGTGCCGGTGCGAGTAGCTCTGCTTGTCGCAGATGATCTGCACGGCGCAGCGGTTCTTGGCATTGATGATGATGGGCCCGAGCAGGTTGATGGTCATGCGCCGGGGGTCGGTTTTCGGGATGGTGACGATGCAGACCACCTCCAGGCTCTCGGTCTGCAGGGCATCGAGCTCCTTCAGCACGTTCTCGTCCACGTCCACGCGGTAGTCGGCCTTGACGAGCTGCGGGTTCATGACCACAAAGGCCAGGTCTCCGTCGTCGACGCTCTGGAGCCAGAAGAACGGAGAGTTTTCGCTGTGGGGGAACAGGATATAGCGCTTGTTCTTGGCAAACCCCAGGATGCCTCTCGGGAAGGTGATGACCTTGTCCTCCTGCACGTCCATCTTTCCGAACCGGAGCGTCTGTATGTCCAAGCTATTCCCCCTAGATATAGTCTACCAGGCTCAAGCCCGTGATCATGGAGGCGCTCTTCAGGGCGGCCTCGTAAATGGTCTGCTGGTTCTGCAGCGAGGTGATGGCCTCGGCATAATCGAGGTCCTCTATGTTCGAGACCATCTCCGTGGTGTCCACCCGGGAGGTCTCGAGGATGGACTTCGTGTTGTCGAGCTTGTTCGCAATGGCCCCCACCTTTGCAAGGTTGTCCGAGAGGATCTTGCTCGCGTCCTCGATGGCGCCCAGCTGGGCGCTGATCGCATCGGGGTCGTTGGCGCGGAGCGCCTGCTCGAGGCGCAGCAGGGACATGAACACATCACCCTGCGGGTTGATGAACAGCTCGCTGCCCGGTATGTTGACCTGGGCGGTGGATTCCTTGCCGATCTGCATGGAAAAGGTGGAGTCGTTGCCCTGGTACACGGACGACCATTGCCCGTCGGTATACACATAGGCGGTGTTCCGGTCGTTCACGATCACGGCCGAGCCGTCGGCCGGGGCGCCCTGGTCCACCCATGTGGCGCTGAGAGCGTCGTACTGCCAGATGTGGTCGTCGTCCGTGTCGAGGTACCGGTCCCCGTCGGAAGGCGCTGCAGGTGGTGCGCTCGCCATGGTGGCCACGTCCTCCTCCAGATGCTCGGCGTCCACCAGGAGGAAGGGCAGGTTCTGGGTCATGGTCCCGCCGAAGATATACTTGTTACCGTACTTGGCATTGGCCTGGGACAGGAGCGTGGACCGCAGCTCCTTGACCTCCTCGGCGGCGCCCGAGCGGGTTTCCGCCGTGGACGTGGCGGATGCCTGCTGGACCGCGAGCTCGGTGGCGCGGGCGAGGACATTGTCCGTTTCCTGGAGGATGGAGTCCATCCGGTTGAGCCAGCCATTGGCGTAATCGATGGATTTCTTGTACTGCGTGAAGGAGTTCAGCTCGGTCCGGTAGATGAGCACGCTGGACATGCCGATGGGGTCTTCCGAGGGCGTGTCGATGCGCTTGCCGGACGAGATCTGGTTGTTGAGCCGGAACATCTTTTCGGTGTTCTGGCCCAGGTCCTTCACCAGCTGATAGTAGAGAAACCGGTTGCTTACCTTCATATGTCTTCCTTATCGGTCAATGTAGGGGCACTCTTTACGGTGAGCAAGGGGTTTGCCAACTTCCTAACATTCAGGAATTTCTAGGGATCGGAAATCGATGGTGGGGAAAAGACTGCCCGCCGGGGGGTATTCTTTTCCCATGCCCTGAGGAAAGAACCCTGCGCACCGGACCTGTTCCGGGGTCTTGAAACGGCTCAGCCCCGGCTGATATGCTCCTGGATCAAGCGGCACTCCCTGATGAGGGCATCCTCGTCCACGGTGAGCGACTTATAGTTCTTCACCACGATCCTTCCGTCGATGACCACGTCCTTCACGTTGCCGCCCGTGGCGGCATAGATGACATGGGACACGGGGTTGTGCACCGGCACCATGTTGGGGGCCTTCCCGTCGAGCACGGTGATGTCCGCGGGCCTGCCCGGCTCGAGCACGCCGCCCGCGAACCCCAGGGCCCGTGCGCCGTTGCGGGTGACCATGGCCAGGGCCGTGCACTCGTCGAGCACGGATGCGTCCATGCAGGTGATCTTGTGGAGCTTGGCCACGGTGGAGATCTCGCTGATGATGTCGAGGTTGTTGTTGCTGGCGCACCCGTCCGTGCCCACGGACACGTTCACACCGGCCTCCATCATCCTGGGTACGGGCGCGATGCCGCTGGCCAGCTTCATGTTGCTCTCCGCGTTGTGGGACACGGACACCTTCCTCTTCGCCAGCAGGTCGATCTCTGCATCGCTGAGGACCACGCAGTGGGCTGCGAGGGTCCGTTCACTCAGGCACCCCAGCGAGTCCAGGAGTTCCACCGGAGACATGGCGTGGTTCCGGCGGACCTGCTCCACCTCGGAGGCGGTCTCGCTGAGGTGGATCTGGAAGGGCAGGTCGTATTCCTCGGCCAGGGCATAGGCGGCCTTCAGGATGGCGGGGGTGCAGGTGTAGGCCGCGTGGGGGAACACCGTTGGCCTGACGAGACGGTCGTCCTTCCACCGCTCGATGAAGGAGCGGTTGTGGTCGATGGTGCGTTTCGGGTCCTTCAGCGACGGGGTGGGAAACTGGAGGATTCCTTCACCGATCCATGCCCGGATTCCCACCTCTTTCGCGGCCCTGCCCACCTCGTCCTCGAAGAAGTAGCCGTCGCAGAAGGCCGTGGTGCCGGAACGGGTCATCTCCCAGGCGGCGAGCAGCGAGCCGATGTAGACGAAATCCCTGTTCACGTGCTTGGCCTCGGCGGGGAAGATGTAGTCCTTCAGCCAGGTCATGAGGGGGAGGTCGTCGGCCATGCCCCGGAACAGGGTCATGGGGGCATGGGTGTGAGTGTTGATGAGCCCGGGCATGACGATATCCTGCGGCCCGCCCAGCACCGAAGTGATGTCCGGCGGGAGATCCGCCGAGATGGCGGCGATGGTGGAATCCTCCACGATGACGTAGTGGTCCTTCAGCACGCACCTGGCATGGGTGATGACATGGCCACCCTGCACGGCGAATCTGCTCATGGGCATCTCCTCCTCACGTTTCCCTGACGCCCCGGCGGTACCGCAGGGCGCTGGCGAGGGTCACCTGGTCCATGTACTTGAGCTCCCCGCCCATGGGGACGCCCGAGGCGATCCTGCTCACCACGACGTTCAGCCCGGCGTCCTGAATCATCTTGGCGATGTAGTGGAAGGTCCCCTCACCCTCCACGGAGGGGTTGGTGGCAACGATCACCTCGCTCACCCCGGGCCTGCGGACCCTCTCCATGAGCTCTGCAAGACGGATGTCGTCCGGCCCGACGCCGCCCAGCGGCGATATGAGGCCGTGGAGGACGTGGTAGAGCCCCCTGTACGCGTTGGCTGACTCCAGGGCCAGGACATCGCTGGGTTCCTCCACCACGCAGATCTGGCTCTGGTCCCGGGAGGGGTTGCTGCACACCGCGCACCGGGGACGGTCTGTGAGGTTGTAGCACACCGGGCAGAGCCTGATCTGCTCGCGGACCGTCTTCAGGACAGCAGAGAGCTCTTCGGGCAGGTTCCCCCTGTCGGCCAGGATGAAGAGTGCGAGCCTTGTGGCGGTCTTCTCTCCGATGCCGGGGAGCCGCTTGAGCGCGCTGATGAGGTCCCGCAGGGGCTTGGGATAGGGGTCCATGTCAGGGGAGCTGGAAGGGCAGCGGGATGCCGCCGGTGAGCTGCTTCATCTCTTCGGCCGCCAGCTCCCGGGACCGGCGCATGCCCTGGTTCACCGCGGCGAGGATGAGGTCCTGGAGCATGGGGATGTCCCGGGGGTCCACGCACAGCGGGTCCAGGGTGATGGAGACGAGCTCCTGAACACCGTTCACCGTGACAGTGACCATGCCGCCGCCGGTGTCCGCGCTCACGGTCTGGCGCCTGAGTCGCTCCTGGATTTCCTTGATGCGTCCCTGCAGGTGCTGGGCCTGCTTGAGCAGTTCCTTGAAGTCCATTTCCATGGCCGGTACGTTACCCATGAAGGGCGGGGCGTGTCAAGACGGCCCTGGTGGTGGGCGGGAAACGCCTGAAGTATGAACAAGAATGAGCATCGAGATAAGTTCACGTCCAGGTTCTGTCCTGTGCAGTGCTGTGATTCGAACCACTTCGGTTCGAATCACAGCACTGCACAGGCTGGAGAAAGAGGTGAGTTCTCGATGCGTACCTTGACAGGCCGCAGGTGCTGCACGTATCGTTTTTTCTCAACCATTGTCAGTGGGAGGAAGTTGTATGAAACGGACCTTCATCGACCTGTCCATTGCCATCGAGGCGGGCCTGCCCAGCGACCCGCCCATGATGATCCCCAAGATCACCTACCTCGACCACAAGCTCGGCGCCGAGACCATGAAGCTCTTCTACCCCGGGCTCACCGAACGCGACCTGCCCGACGGTCTCGGGTGGGCCCTGGAGATCCTGGAGCTCTCGACCCATGCGGGGACCCACATGGACGCGCCCTGGCACTACCATCCCCTGCAGGATCACGGCAGGCCTGCCCTCACCATCGACCAGTTCCCCCTCCACTGGGCCGTGGGCCCGGGGGTGAAGGTGGATTTCTCCAGGCTGCCCGACGGGTACAACATCACCCCGGACGACCTGAAGAGGGAACTCGACGCCATGGGCCACACCCTCTCTGAGGGGGACATCTTCCTGGCCCAGACCGGGGCGGCCCCTTTCTGGGGGAGCAGCGACTACCTCGTCAAGGGGTGCGGGTTCGGCAGGGAAGCCACCTGGTGGCTCGTGGACCAGGGGGTCCACGTGGTGGGCACGGACGCGTGGAGCTGGGACAGGCCGCTGCCTTTCCAGGCGGCAGACTTCACGCGGACCGGCGATGCTTCGGTGATCTGGGAGGGCCACTTCGCGGGCATCGAGAAGGGGTATTTCCAGATCGAGAAGCTCACCAACCTGGACAGGCTCCCTGCCACCGGCTTCACCTTCTACTGCTTCCCGGTGAAGATCAAGGGCGCCAGCGCGGGGTGGATCAGGGCCGTGGCGGAGCTTGCGGTCTGAGCCGGTGATGCGTCCGGATGCGCGGAAAAAGTGGGTTTGCAGGGGCATGTATGCTGCAGACACCATGCCCTGAGCCAGAATATCCTTGATCACCCTTCTGATCCGCGTTACACAGAGGCCATGCTTGCCATCGATGTGGGGAACACGCACATAACCACGGGCATCTTCGAAGGCGGCGCCCTGAAAGCGGTCCTGCGCGCATCCACGCTCGACTGCCTCAGGGACGGGGCCTTCCTCGTGCACGCCCCCGCGGTGAAGGCCATGCTCCCCCACGACACGATCATGGTGAGCGTTCGGGCGCAGGCGACCAGGATCATTGCCCGGGAATGGGAGCGCTCGGGCGGGCCCTCCCCGGTGATCGTGGACGCATACACACCCATGGGGATCGAGGTGAGGTACACCACCAGGGAAACCCTCGGCGTGGACCGGCTCGTGTGCGCGGCGGCAGCGCACCGCCTGTACGGGAAACAGGGCAGGCCGGTCATCGTCGTGGACATGGGCACCGCCACCACCATCGATTATGTGTCGGAGCACGGTGTCTTCGAGGGAGGCATGATCGCGCCCGGCATCCGGAGCGCCTACGAGGGCCTGCTCACCGCGGCACCCCAGCTCCCGAGGCTCGACGACCTCGGGGGAGGGAGCATCATCGGCGCGTCCACGGACGAGTGCGTCCGTTCGGGGGTTGTCAGGGGGCATGCGGCGATGATCAGGAAGGCCGCGGAGATCATGGCGCGAACGAGGAGGAGGCGGCCGGTGGTCGTCGTGACCGGCGGGCTGTCCGCCTTGGTCAGGGACGATCTGCCGGGATCGTACCGGGTGGACACGGACCTCGTCCTCAAGGGGCTTTCCATCATCGGCTCACTGCGAAGGGAAAGAAAAGGTTAAGATTTCAGGATCGTCTGGCCGATAGGTGCCTGTACGTGGTGCTGTAACAAGATACAACCAAATACGGTAATGGATTACTTGCTCAGGGACGTAATGGATTACATCATACGAAAACGAGGGTCAGCCCTGTGCGCCCTGCTGCTCCTGGTTTTTCTCTTCGCGCTTGCCGATGAGCTCCACGCGGCGAACTCCGCTGCAGCGGCATACCAGAGCGCGAATGCGGCCTACGTGGACCTGACCCGGGACAAGGACAAGGCCAGGGACCGGGTCAGCTGGATGGCCGTCATCCACAAATACCAGTCCGTGGCCAAGAAGCACCCGAAGTCCCGGTTCGCACCAACGGCCCGGTACAAGGCGGCCAAGTGCTACGAAGAACTCCATAGCCTCTCCTCCAACCCGAAAGACCTTGACAGGGCGGTGGATGCCTTCCTGGCGGTGGCCGAGAACCATCCGGGCAGCACCCTTGCCGACGACGCCGTGTACCATGCCGCCCGGATCTGCCACGACAAGCTGAGCTCCCAGCAGCAGGCGTACACCCTGTACCAGCGGGTCATCAGCCAGTTCCCGGAAGGCGACATGGTACAGCTCGCCCGGGAGCAGCTCAATTCGCTCACCATTGAGAAGAATGCCGCCACGGGCGTGTCCCGCCAGGGACTCGGGGACGTGAAGACGCTGCGTCAGTGGTCGGACAAGGACTACACCCGGGTGGTGGTCAACCTCGACGAGAACGTCTCCTTCAAGACCTTCACGCTGCCCGCCGACCCCAAGGCGGACAGGCCCCACCGGGTGGTGATCGAGCTGGAGAACGCCAGGGTGTCCCCGAGCCTGCCCGCGAGAACCAAGGTGAACGACGGCATCCTGACGGACATCAGGGTCTCGCAGTATCAGAGCACCTCGGTGAGGGTCGTGCTGGACCTTGCCCAGAAGTTCTCATACCGGGCATTTCCCCTTGCTGACCCCGCCCGGCTGGTGGTGGACATCAGCAGGGACGGCTCGTCTCCAAAGACGGCCATGCGCGAGCCAGCCAGGACGCTGGGCGAGGATGACCCCAAGGCCGCGGCGGCAAGGCCCGAGAGTGCCAACGGGTTCAAGAAGGTGCCCAAGTATTCCAAGTCCCAGATGGCCGAAGAGATCCCCTCCATAGCGGCCCAGCTCTCGCTCAAGGTGTCGAAGATCGTAATCGATGCCGGACACGGCGGGAAGGACCCGGGCGCCATCGGGCCCGGAGGCGTCCTGGAGAAGGACCTGACGCTGGCCATCAGCAAGGCGCTGGCAAGGCGCCTGCGGCTCGAGGGGTTCGAGGTCTACCTGACCCGCGACAGCGACGTGTTCCTCGAGCTGGAGGAGCGCACCGCGTTCGCCAACAAGAAACGGGCAGACCTCTTCGTGTCCATCCACATCAACTCCCACAACAACAAATCCGTGCAGGGGATCGAGACCTACTTCCTCAACCTCACCACGGATGCATCCGCCATCGAGGTGGCTGCCCGTGAAAACGCCACCACGTCCAGGTCCATCAGCGACCTCCAGCTCATCATCAACGACCTCATGCTCAACTCCAAGATCAACGAGTCGTCCCGGTTCGCCAGTTCCGTGCACAAGTGCGTCATGTCCTCGGTGGTCAACACCGGGTACCATGGCAGGGACCTCGGCGTGAAGCAGGCACCTTTCTACGTCCTGCTCGGCGCCCAGATGCCCTCCATCCTGTGCGAGCTCGGGTTCATATCCAACGGCGCCGACCTGAGCCTGCTCCAGTGCGAATCCCACCAAGCAACCCTCATCGACGGTATTGCAAAGGGGATCAACAAGTATATAATGAACACCACCTATGCATTCATGAGGAGGGCGAAGTGAGACACCTCATCCTGGTGGTGTTGTTCTGTCTGGCCGCTCCCCCCCTGTGGGCAGATTACGGGCTGAGCAACGTGGTGACCAAGCAGATGGACCGGAGCCAGCAGCCGGCCCAGAGCCCAAAGCCCGCCTCCGGCGACATGGTGGTCACCCCGCCTGCGGCCCCCGCACAGACACCCGCGCAGAAGGAGCCGGAAGCCGCCCCCGTCACGTTCAAGAAGACCGTGTTCTACCCCTACACCGTCCATATCTCCTCGTGGCAGAACAAGAAGGACGCCCTGAACTACTACCGGATGAAGATCCAGGTCATGGACCAGGTGTTCATCACCAAGATCGACCTTGGCGCCACCGGGATCTGGTACCGGGTGGACCACGGGTTGTTCATGAGCCAGAAGGACGCCTCTGCCCGCTTGAGCGACCTGCAGGCCAGGGGGCTCGTCGACGCGGAGTCCTTCATCGGCTCTGCGGTCCCCTATGCCATCGAGATCGGCACCTTCGGAGACAGGGCCTCCGCCGCGGAAGAGGCTGCCAGGCTGAACAAGAACGGGGTGGTCCCCTACATCGTGAAGGAGTCCGATGCGGTCTATCGCCTGCTGAGTGGTGCATATCCCGGGGAGAAGAGCGCAAGGCCTGCCCTCGAGGATCTCATGGCCATGGGCCTGAAGCCCAGGGTCACCAAGAGATGAACCATGCGCTGATCGACTCCTTCCTGGAGTACCTCGTGGCCGAGCGGTCCTCGCCCGAGAACACCCTCGAGGCCTACGCCTCCGACCTGAACGATTTTTCCGCCTTTCTCGACGGCCTGGGTGTGCCCTTCACCGAGGCCACCGATGCCGCCCTCGAAGCGTACACCTCGTACTGCAGGAGCCGCGGCCTGAAGGCGACGAGCGTCAACCGGAGGCTCAGCGCGGTCAGGCAGTTCTACCGGTTCCTCATCGAGGAAGAACTCATCGAGGCAGACCCCACCCGGCACCTGGCATCTCCGAAGCGGGGGGCCTACCTCCCAGAGGTCCTGAGCAGGGAGGAGGTGGAGCGGCTCATTGCGAGCCCTGACACCGCCACGCCCCTGGGCATCAGGGACCGCGCCATGCTGGAAGTCCTCTACGCCACGGGCCTGCGGGTGAGCGAGCTTGTCGGCCTGCGGCTCCACCAGGTGAATCTCCACGTGGGGTACCTGGTCTGCAGGGGCAAGGGCGACAAGGAGCGGGTGGTGCCCATGGGCGAGAGCGCCCGGCGGTGGACGGCCGAGTACCTGGAGGACGCGAGGCCCTGCCTGGCGCGACCGGCCACCGACACCCTGTTCTGC
Source organism: uncultured Bacteriovoracaceae bacterium (assembly GCA_964572405.1). Lineage (GTDB taxonomy): Bacteria > Desulfobacterota > Desulfomonilia > UBA1062 > UBA1062 > MWEI01. The sequence continues at coordinate 6,499 of CAZNGL010000028.1, read as the reverse complement.
TCGCGGCGCGGCTCAGCCATGACCAGGCAGAACTTCTGGCACGCCGTCAGGAGGTACGCCGCCGCGGCCGGCATCCTCAAGCGGATCTCTCCCCACATGCTCAGGCACTCCTTCGCCACGCACCTGCTGGCGGGAGGGGCCGACCTGAGATCGGTGCAGATGATGCTCGGGCACGCGGACATCTCCACCACCCAGATCTACACGCACCTGTCCTCGGTCAGGCTCAAAGAGGTCCACGACCGGTATCACCCGAGGGGGTAGAACATGGAGGTCATCACCTCCCACATCCAGGCGGATTTCGACGCGTTCGCGTCCATGCTCGCCGCCTTGAGGCTCCACCCGGAGGCCATGCTGGTCTTTCCCGGCGCCCAGGAGAAGAACCTGCGGGAATACCTCGCCCAGGCACCCCCGGAGATCGCCTCGCGCGTGCACCGGCTCAAGGCGGTGAAGATGGACAGGGTGGAGCGCCTGGTCATCGTGGACACGAGGCAGATCTCCCGCATCGGCGACTTTGCGGCGCTGGTGGGCAAAGACGGCGTGGAGGTGATCGTCTACGACCACCACCCCGCCTCCGCCGACGACATCACCCAGGGCACGGCATACTGCCGGGAGTACGGGTCCAACAGCGCGCTCATGGTGGAGGTCCTCAGGGAACGGGGCATCACCCCCACGCCCGAGGAGGCCACCATCCTGGCCATGGGCATCTTCGAGGACACGGGGTCGCTCCTGTTCCCCTCCACCCGGCCCCAGGACTGCACGGCCCTGGCTGACCTCATCCGGTGGGGGGCCGACCTGCGGGCCGTCTCCTCCGCGCTCGCCCGCGAGCTGAGCCCGGACCAGGTGGACGTCCTGGACCAGCTCATCAAGAACGCCTACATCCTCCACGTGGGGGGCATCGACGTGCTCTTCACCCGTTCCGAATCCACGGGCTACGTGGAGGACTTCGCCATGCTCGTGCACAAGCTCCGGGGCATGTTCGAGGTGGACGCCATGTTCGCGCTCGGCCTCATGGCGGAGCGCACCTACCTGGTGGCCCGGAGCACCGTGCCCCAGATCAACGCCGCGGAGGTGGCGGCACGGTTCGGCGGCGGGGGCCACCCCACCGCAGCGGCCGCATCCATCAAGGACCGCTCCCTGGACAGCATAGAGGGCATGCTGGTCACCATCATCAAGAAGGAGACCAGGCCCCGGATCACGGCCCGCGACATCATGACCTTCCCGGTGATCACCCTGAAGATGGACGCCACCATCGACGAGGCCGCCCAGACCCTGAACCGCTACAACATCAACGCCGCCATCGTCCAGTCGAAGGACGCGCGGGTGGTGGGCACGGTGACGAGGCAGGTGGTGAGCCGGGCCCAGGGCCACAACCTGGGACAGGCCAGCGTCAAGGACTACATGATCCGCGACCTCACCTTCGTCGGACCCGACGCACCGGTGGGGGAGATCCGGACCCTCATCATCGACGGCAACCAGCGCCTCCTGCCCGTGGTGGAAGACCGGAAGGCCGTGGGCGTCATCACCCGGACCGACCTCATGCGGGTCATGCACGAGAAGATGGCCAGGGCCGAGGGGGTGGACCACCGCTCGGTGCAGAAGAAGAACATCCAGACGCTGATGGACGAGCGGCTCCCCCGGGCCATGGTCATGATGCTCCGCCAGGCAGGCGACCTCGCCGCCTCCATGGGGTACAACATCTACCTGGTGGGCGGCATCGTCCGGGACATGATCATGCGCATCGACAACCTGGACGTGGACCTGGTGGTGGAGGGCGACGGCATCGCCTTCGCCCGGGCCTTCGTACCGTCGGTGGGAGGCCGCTGCGCCGTGCACGAGAAGTACAAGACCGCGGTCATCACCCTTCCGGACGGCACCCACATCGACGTGGCCACGGCCCGGATGGAGTACTACAAGCACCCGGGCGGCTACCCCGTCGTGGAGCAGTCCACCCTCAAGCTCGACCTCTACCGCCGCGACTTCACCATCAACACCATGGCCGTGTGCCTTCTGCCCCAGCGCTTCGGCGAGCTCATCGACTTTTTCGGCGCCCAGCGGGACATCAAGGAGAAACGCATCCGGGTGCTCCACGCGCTGAGCTTCGTGGAGGACCCCTCGCGGATCCTGCGGGCCGTGCGGTTCGAGAAGCGCTACGGCTTTATGCTGGGCAAGCAGACCATCTCGCTGGTGCACGCCGCGGTGAAGTCGGGCCTTCTGAGCAGCATCCCGGGCAGGCGCATCTCCCACGAGATCCGCCAGATCCTCTCCGAGGAAGACCCCCTGCCCGGACTGGAGCGGCTCCAGGAGCTGGATGTGCTCGGGGCGATCCATCCCGATCTCGTGTTCAATGCCGCACTCAGGGAGGACTTCGGCCGGGTGAAGCAGACCATCTCCTGGTTCGACCTCCTCTACACCCACGAGCAGTACCGGGCGTGGTTCATCTACCTGCTGGCCCTGGTGGATTCCATGAAACCGAAGAAGATCATCGCGGTATGCCAGCGCCTGGGGCTGAACGACGGGAACATCCGGGGCATCCTCGCGGCCAGGTCCCGGGTGAACGCCATGCTCCGCGACCTGGCCACCGCGGAGCGGAAGACGCCCGCCGTCGTGGTCAGTGCCCTGGAGAAGTCCGGGCTCGAGGAGGTGCTCTACGCCATGTCCAAGACCAGGAGCCGGGACATGAAGGAGGCGATCTCCTCGTACATCACCACCTGGCGCTTCTACAAGCCGCCGGTCACGGGCAAGGACCTCATCGCCTTCGGGTTTAAAAAGGGCAGGAGGCTGGGCAATGCGCTCCGGCTCATCCGGGACAGGGGCCTCAACGGCGAGATCAAGGACTTCAAGGACGCCATGAAGTTCGCCCGGAGGCTCTTCGAGGAGCAGGAGAATGCGGTGGAATCAGAGTCTTGACGAAGGGCCGGCCATGGGGTACACAGAGGAGACTTTGTGGGGGTGTAGCTCAGTGGGAGAGCATCGCGTTCGCAATGCGAGGGTCGAGGGTTCAAATCCCTCCACCTCCACCAGTTCCTGGTAGGGAGAAGCCTCATTTTTTTGTTACCGGCAGCGTGCCAACACGTTTCCGTGAACCTTGACGGCAGGACACATCTTTCAAGGGAGATTCTTCATCCCCGTTTGTCCGCCCAACGTTAATCGCTTGACGTATAACGATAAACGTTATACATATCCTCCATGATAAAAACGTTCCGCTGCAAGGACACGCAAGGCCTCTTCGAGGGAAGATCGCCGAGACGGTTCAAGGCGTTCTCTGCAGCTGCCGAACGAAAATTGCAGATGCTTGACTCGTCCACGTCCCTGGAGGATTTGAAGAGCCCACCCGGGAACAGGCTTGAGGCCCTCAAGGGTGACCGGAAAGGACAATGGAGCATCAGGATCAACGATCAATGGCGGGTATGCTTCAGATTTGAAGCGGGAGAGGCTTTCGACGTGGGGATAGTGGACTATCACTGAGGAGCGGGAGATGACAATCAAAAATAACATGCGGCCGGTTCACCCAGGGGAAATCCTTCGGGAGGAATTCCTTGTCCCTCTTGGAATGAGCGCACATGCCCTGGCGCTTGAGCTCAAGGTTCCTGCCCCTCGTCTGTATGCCATCATGAACGAGGAACGTGCAGTCACCCCCGACACAGCCTTGCGCCTTGCCCACTACTTCGGGACCACGCCGGAGTTCTGGCTCAACCTGCAGGTAGCCTATGACTTGAAGATCGCCCGGAAAGAGCTGGGACCTCGGATCGAGAAAGAAGTGCGGTCGAGAAACGCCGCATGATGTGAGGCCCTGTCACATTGAAACAGGTTTAAAAAGAGGGGAAAGACGTACTTTTTCAAGGAAGGTGTTGTCATCCTCCGGGCAATCGGCTATGAATCATCTCCTCAGTCATGAAAGAGAGGCTTCCATGATCGCATTGAGATCCTCGACGAGCGATGGCTCCTCGTTCCGGGTCTATGACGGTGACACGCTCCTGGGGCACATCAGAAGGCACAGGGGGACTAGCGGCGATACGTACATCGCGGTCATCGACAGGAACGGACAGGAGGAGACCAACGGCAAGGGCTTCGACAGCCCGGACGACGCCCTTGCCTGGATCAAGAAGAATATCCAGAGCGCGCAGTCAGTCTGAGCGGGATTCCCCCATTGTGCACGAAGGTCTGTCCCTGTCGGCGCACAGGAATACCCGGGCTTGAAAAAAACCGGGTGCGCCCCTTGCGGGGCGCACCCTTTCTGGAGACAAAGAGGCAAGCCGTCTAGATCTTGGTGAGAGTCCCCGGCTTCAGCTCTTCCACCCCTGCGATGTAGTTCACGAGGTTTTCCCGCAGCTTGATGTCGTACTGCGACGTGATGGCGATCTGCTCCATGATGGGCGATCCGCCGCCGTGGTAGTTACCGTAGTTCATGGGTCCGGTGAAGCCCGAGCACGAGTAGTCGATGTAGAGCATCCAGAACTTGATCTGGTCCTCCACCGAGGCGCCGGGGTTGCGGTTGAGGTACTTCTCCAGGAGCGGTTTCAGCTCCGGGTTCATGATGTCCGCCTCGTTGGGGAAGGTGGCCGGCAGGCCGCCCGCGATGCTGCAGAGCATCTCCTGCTCCTCGAACACCGCCTCGCCGGTGAGGCAGCGGCCCACGTTGGCGTAGATGGAGTTGGGGATGCAGCTGCCCGGGCCGTAGGGAACAGAGCCCAGGCCCGGCACGTAGACCTCGGGCTTGCCCATGGCCGACGCCGTGAACCCCGCCGCGTAGCCGAGCTCGGTGATCTTGATGAACTCGGCGAGCATCTCGCGGATGTGGCCGGTCCTGCGGATGCCGTTGTGCCTGGCCGCCAGGGAAGCGAGCCCGGTCATGACGTCGCCGATGGCGGGCTTGCAGCCCGAGTAGCTGTGGCGGTGGAACAGGGCGAAGAGCAGTGCGCACATGCCGCCGTGGTCGTTCTCGCCGCAGAGGAACACGCGGTCCCAGGGCACGAACACGTCGTCGAAGATGAGGTACGAGTCGGTGTACCCGCCGCTGAAGCCCTTCTTGAAATGCTCGCGCGGCCGGAAGTTGTGGATGGACAGCACCTGCTTGACGCCCTCGTGGTCCGCCGGAACGGCGAAGGCCACCGCGTAGTCCTTCTCGTCCGGGCCCAGGGCCCGGGTGGGCACCACCAGGATCTCGTCCGCGATGGAGGCTTCCGAGATGTGGAGCTTGCAGCCTCTGACCACGATGCCGTCCTTCTTCTTCTCCACCACGTGGAGGTACATGTCCGGGTCGGTCTGCTCGATGGGCCTCTTCAGCCGCTCGCCCTTGATGTCGGTCTGGGCGCAGCACCCCACCAGGTCGTTGTTCTGGAAGTTCGTGAGCCATTTCAGGAAGTTCTTGTGGTACTCGGTGTTGCCGTTATTCAGCTTGTCCGCCTCATAGGACGCCGCGTTGACGGCATTGGTGGCGTCGATGCCCATGCAGCGCTGGATGCAGAACCCCACCTTGCGGCACAGGGCCCGGGTCATGTTCTGCTTCTTGTGCAGGTCGTCGGTGTTCTGGTGGATGTGGCAGAACCGGTTGATGGTGTTGCCCGTGAGGTGGGAGGTCGCAGTGCAGAGGTCCTTGAGCTCCGGGTCGAAGGCCGCGTCGAAGGTGGTGCCCATCACGTTGAGCGTGGGCATCTGCAGCTCGTCGTCCCGGTCGATGAGCCTGCCCCGGTAGTAGAGGTTCCTGCGCATTGTACGCAGCCCCTCGATGTACTGCTCCCTGGTCCGCATGCACGCCTTGGGCTTGCTCCCGCTCTTTTCAGTTTTCGTCTTCATGGTTTTCGTTCCTCCGGGACGATGGTGATGGTTTCCGGCGTCTTTGCGTCGCCTGTGAGATGCAGGTGTATGGAGATGTTCTGCTGTTCCTGGGGTGCCCTGATGCCGCCCAGGATCAGGTCCACCATGGGGTCCACCTGGGAGAGCATGTTCTCTGGCTGGCCCTGCAGGTGCTTGCGGGTGCAGAGGTGCTCGATGGTGCCCAGGATGATGGACCGCACCAGGTAGGGATCGGTGTTTTTACGGAACGTTCCTGCCTCGATGCCTTCCTTTATACATTCAAGGAGCATGCGGGCCGCGTCGCGCACCACCTCGAAGGCCCTAGTCTTGAGGAAGTTCCGGTTGGTCTTCAGGTGGAGCATGATGAGGTTCGCGTACTCGGGGTTGTTCTCGTAGGTGGTGACGTAGCTCTGGACGATGGCCCTGAGCTTGGACTCCGCGCCCCTGAGGTAGGGCAGCACTTTTTCGGTCTCCCTGATGGAGATCTCGGTGATCTCCTCGGGGATGGCGAAGAGCAGCTCCTCCTTGCTCTTGAAGTACTCGTACACCGTGGCGTCGGAAACGCCGGCGGCCCTGCTGATCTCGGATATGGTGGCCTCCTGGAACCCCTTTTCCGCAAAGATGGCCAGCGCGGACTCGATGATCCGCTCCCTGCGGAGCGCCTTGGGACTTGGCTTCGTCATGGGAGTCTCCCTGCGGGTTGGCT
>CAZNGL010000027.1:0-28025 GCA_964572405.1 uncultured Bacteriovoracaceae bacterium | reverse complement strand
CCTCCCTCGTCCACAGCGCAAAGGGAAGCTTGAGCTGGTCCGGCGTCTTGTCGATAACAAGATTCTTCAGCTCCTTCTCCTGCTCAGAATTCAACGATCGGCATGCTCCAACCCTCCGGCCCCGCCTTCTCATGCTGATCGCTTTCATCCCGTCTCGGACGTAGGCAGTATACCATGTGCAGGCGCTGGTGTGATGTACCCCAAGAGCTTCCCCTATCTCTCGATAGGTCATCCCATTCTTCCTCAACCTGATCGCCTGCTTCCTCAATTCCTCTTGTACCTCAGGCTTCAGCCTCCGTGTGTCTCTCTTCTCCATGTCATGATCATACCACAGATCATGCTGGCTTTCTATATTTAATTACCACGGCAATAAAACCGTCACGATTTCAAATGAATCATCGGTCCAGGCAAGTCAATCATATGAGTTAGTATCAACAGAGGAGATCACTCAAGCCTATTACGTGATGTTGGCATGTCATCATTACTCTACCATGGCTGGACAAACCTCATTGACAAAGTGCATCACTTGTGCAACACTTATCGAGAGAATGATTAAAGGGGGCGATATCATGCCTGCAAGAAATCCGAGGATCAATGTCCTACTGAATGAGCAGATGTATAAGGAAGTACGCTTTCTCGCCGAAAAAGACGGTGTATCCATATCGAATAAGGCAAGCGACCTTATCAAAGAGGCCCTCGAGATTGAGGAAGACCTCATCCTCGCAGATTTTGCCAGCAACAGGGAAAAGTCCCTTGATGATGCTCCAACCCTTTCTCATGAAGATGTGTGGTCCTGATCTACTCTGATGGCATATTCCCTTGTATATCATGCCGACGTAAAGAAGAGTGACCTGAAAGAAATAGATGAAAGAAACAAGGCAATCATAAAAAAGGCCATAGAAGAACGCCTGGCATTCCAACCTGAAAAGTTCGCCAAACCGCTGCAAAGATCTCTCAAGGGATACTGGCGTCTTAGGGTGGGCGAGTATAGGATTGTATTCAAGGTCAAGGGTGATACTGTTCTGGTTCTTGGGATCATACACCGGAAAAAGATATATCAGCAGATTCTTAAAAGGGTTCGTGATAAAAAAGCCCCATCATGACTCGAGAAACAGCCTGTTGATTACTGCGATAACTGTGTACTGCTCCGATCGGCTAAACAACCATTGATTTCACAAAAGAATCGTCGGTTATGTATTGCCACGAAAACTAAAGGTTATCTGCTATCCCATACATATATCCCACTCTGAATATCTGCAAACATAATCTTTCTTTATAAAGATTTCGCCACATCCACAGTTTCGCAGCAATCGACACACATAGCTCAATTCAAGTTGCCCCGGCCTCTCTGGGGGTGGAACTGAAAGGCCTAATGAGGTACACAGGATACATGCGGGCAAAACGTTCCCTCGGCCAGAACTTCCTGAAGAACATCGGCATCGCCCACAAGATGGTGTCCATGGCCGCCGTCTCCGCCGAGGACACGGTGGTGGAGATCGGCCCGGGCAGGGGCATGCTCACGCGGGTGCTCCTGGATCGTGCCAGGTGCGTCATTGCCGTGGAAAAGGACGACGCCCTCCACGAGCACCTCCAGAGCTCCCTGCATGACAGGGAGGGACTGCGCCTGCTCCACCAGGACATCCTGGAGAGCGACCTTTCCCGGCTGATCCCGGACGGCGCAAAGATCGTGGCCAACCTGCCCTACAACATCGCCACCCCGCTGCTGGGGCGCCTGGTGGAGCATGCCCGCCGCATCGCCGCCGTGGTGGTCATGCTCCAGAAGGAGGTGGCCCAGAGGATCTGCGCCAAGCCCGGCGAGCACGACTACTCGGCCCTGAGCGTCCTCATCTGTGCAGGCTTCGACGCCTCGCCGGGGTTCATCGTTGACCCGGCCAACTTCTCGCCGCGGCCCAGGGTGGTCTCGCAGGTCATCAGGCTGGTCCCCAAGGCAGTACCCATTCCCCTCGAAGACCTCGACCTGTTCCGGGCCGTGGTCACCTGCGCCTTCGGCCAGAGGAGGAAGGTGCTCAGGAACTCCCTGTCACACCTGAGCGGCATGGATAGGGACCTGCTCCAGAGGCTCGCCTCCGAGACGCCGCTGGATCTCGGCGCCAGGCCCCAGGACATCACTCCCGAGGTCTTCCACCTCTTCAGCAGGCGCTATGCCGAGGCGCGTATACTGCCTCCGCCCGCCTGATCTACATAGCAGGGGACGATTACAATCCGATTACAAGACCTTGTAATCAGGATTACCATGCCGTATCGGGTGTAACCGTCAAAAGCCTCTTCGGTTGCGCATCAAAACCTCTCATCTTATTGTTATTACGTCTTTATTAGTCTTTTCCGGCAACGCCAATCCGTTGGCACCAGGCTTGCCTTAGTACCCCCAGATCGAAAGATCTGTGGGGGGTATAAGGTGAAAGACTTCAGAACAATCTGCACAGCGGTTCTCGTTCTCGTCCTGACAGGCATCACCCTGCATGCGGCAGAGTACCGTTCAGGCGAGCTCATCGTGAAGTTCAAGACAAAGGGTATCCAGTCCTCCTCCGCCCTGTCCGTGCCGGAAGAGCGCCCCATGGTCATCGCCGTGGACGACGCCGCTGCCGCCATCAGGGACCTCGAGGACAGCGGCGAGGTGGAATATGCGGAACCCAACTACATCATCGAGGCGGAAAACGTGCCGGATGACTGGCCCTATGAGGGCCAGTGGAGCCAGCTCGGCCTGGAGGATGCATGGACCCTGCTCGCCCGGCGGGACCTCGGGGCCGAGGTGCTCATCGCGGTCGTCGATTCCGGCGTGGACCTCTCCCATCCGGAGCTCCAGGGCATCATCGTTCCGGGATACGATTTCCCCAACAACGATGCGAGGCCGGAGGACAATTCCGGCCACGGCACCAAGGTGTGCGGCATCCTCGGCGCTGCAGGCGACAACGGCACCGGGATCGCCGGCGTGGCATGGGACGTGGACATCACCATCATGCCCGTGAAGTTCATGGACAAAGGCACCGACGGGAAGACCACCGGAACCCTTTCCGACGCCATCGACGCCATCTACTTCGCAGTGGACCACGGCGCCCGGATCATCAATGCGAGCTGGGGCTTCTACGAGTATTCCCGCGCTCTTCAGGATGCCCTCGCCTATGCCCAGGCCAGGGGCGTCCTCGTGGTGGCATCGGCGGGCAACAAGGGCCAGAACAACGACGTGAAGGAACACTACCCTTCGAACTACCCCCTGGACAACATCACCGCGGTGGCCGCCATGGGCGAGGACGGCACCCTGGCCTCGTTCTCCAACTACGGCACAACCACGGTGGACGTCGCCGCACCGGGCGTGGGGATCACCACGACCACGATAAACGGCGGGTACGTTGCCTGGGCCTCGGGCACCTCCTTTGCCACGCCCTTCGTAACGGGCATCGCGGCCATGGTGCTCTCCCAGTTCCCTGACCTCGACTGCAGCTCCCTGCGGAACATCCTCGTGCTCTCCGCCAGCCAGACCCCGAGCGCAGGGTCCAGCGCAGTGGCGAGCGGCGGGTGCGTGAACGCATACCAGGCCCTCGTCACCGGAGAGGGGTATGACCCCTCGACGAAAGACCCCCAGGAGACGGACACGCCCGCCCAGGATACCACCGCCGCTGCCGCGGCTTCAGGTGGATCGGTGGGCGGAGGCTGCCTCATCCAGACGGCCCAGGCGCCGGCCTCCTCGCTGCCGGCAGTCCTGTTCATGCTCTCGATAGTCTTGTTCCGGGTCCATCGGAGGAAGGATCTGGAATAGCCTATACCCCCAGCCCCCCCGGCAACGGGGGGGCTCCCCACAAAAGAAAAGGGGCCCTGCACCACGTACAGGGCCCCTTGCCTGTTCTCCCCGGTTCACAAGGGAACGGTGGAATAGTAATCCTAGACGGCCTCGATGGCCATGGCCATGCCCATGCCACCGCCGATGCAGAGCGATGCCATGCCGAGGCTCACGCCGCGCCGCTGCATCTCCTTGGCCAGGGCCAGGACGATGCGAGCGCCCGTGCAGCCGATGGGGTGACCGATGGAGATGCCCGACCCGTTCACGTTGGTGATTGACCAGTCCATGTTCAGCTCGCGCAGGCAGGCTATGGCCTGGGATGCAAATGCCTCGTTCACCTCGAAGAGCCCGTAATCCTTCACCGACGTTCTGGTGAGCCGCAGGAGCTTCCGCACCGCCGGGATCGGGCCGAGGCCCATGTAGGAGGGGTCCACACCGCCAGAGGCATAACCCTTGATCCGTGCAAGGGGCTTCAGCCCGAGTTCCCTGGCCTTTTCCTCGCTCATGACGAGCAGCGCGGCGGCCGCGTCGTTGATGCCCGACGCGTTGCCCGCCGTCACCGTGCCGTCCTTCTTGAACACGGTGGCCAGCTTGCCCATCTTCTCCAGGGTGGTGTCCATGGGCCGCTCGTCGGTGTCGAACAGGATCGGGTCGCCCTTCTTCTGCGGGATCTTCACCGGGACGATCTCGGCCTTGAGCACGCCAGATCTGATGGCTGCACGGGCCCGGTTGTGGCTCTCGAGGCCGAGCTTGTCCTGCTCGGCCCGGGTGATCCCGTATTTCTCGGCGATGTTTTCCGCCGTGATGCCCATGTGGTAGCCGTAGAAGATCTCGTACAGGCCGTCAAAGACCATGAGGTCAGCGGTCTTGCCGAAGGGCATGTCCATGCGGTGGCCCCAGCGCGCCTTGGGCAGCGCGATGGGCGCATCGCTCATGTTCTCCATGCCGCCGGCGATGACCACCTCGTTGTCGCCCGCGACGATGGACGCCGCGGCCAGGGCGATGGCCTTCATGCCCGAGGCGCACACCTTGTTGACGGTGATGGCAGGGGTCTCCTTGGGAAGCCCCGCCCTGATCATGGCCTGCCTTCCCGGGTTCTGCCCCTGCCCCGACGTGAGCACGTTGCCCATGATGACCTCGTCCACCATGACCTTCCTGAGGTCCTTGGGCCAGTCCGCATACTTCTCCTCGATGACGCTCAGCCCGGCATCCTTGAATGGGTCCGGCGCATCCTGCCTGATCGCCGAGGATACGTCCGGGGCGAGACCGTTCCTGAGCAGGACCTCTCGAATCACGAGGGCGCCGAGATCCTTGGCAGGGACATCCTTCAGGGATCCCCCGAAGCTCCCCACGGCTGTCCGGACACCGTCGACGATGACCACGTTCGCCATATTGCCACCTCCAGTTAGGGTTGTATGCGCAGGGTACCGGGACACTATTCCATACAACACCCCCCTTGGCAAGAATGGATTCCACGGGCCTGGACGGCGCATAGGGGCCTTGAAAAAACACACCCCCCGGTGTACAACCCCAGCATGCATCCGGACTACGAAGGGCTCCTGAACCGTTATTCCCTGGTCCTGCTCGACACAAAAGGGTTGTCCCGGGAGACATACCGGGCATACATGGGCGACCTCAGGGACCTCGTCGTGTTCATAAGGGAGCGCGGCGAGGAGATCCCTGACCGCCGCAGCGTGCGCGCCTACATGCTCAGGCTGGCCTCGCGCTATGACCGCGCCTCGGTGAACCGGAAACTCAGCGCCATCAAGGGCTTCTTCGACTACCTGATGCGCCAGGGCTGCTGCAGCGCGAACCCCTTCGGCCACGTCCGCTCGCTGAGGCACCGGGAACACCTGCCGAAATTCCTCAACCCGGACGAGGTGTTCGACCTCATCGAGGCGGTGAACGACCCGAGGGACAGGGCGTTCCTCGAACTGCTCTACTCCTCGGGCATCCGGGTGGGCGAGGCCGAGGCCATGCAGTGCTGCGACGTGGACATGCACCGGGGATTCATCCTGGTCACGGGCAAGGGGTCCAAGCAGCGCACCGTGCCCGTGGGCAGGAGGTGTCTCCAGGCCATCGGGGCCTACCTGGCCACCCGGGGCATCACCGACCCCATCTACTGCACCGAACCGCTGTTCCTGGGCAGGAGGGGAGGCCCCCTGGGCTCCCGGGGCATGCGGCGGGTCATCTACCAGTGGTCGCTCCAGGCCGCCCTGGGGAGGCAGGTGAGCCCCCACGTGATCAGGCACTCCTTTGCGAGCCACATGCTGGATGCCGGGGCGGACCTGAGGTCCATCCAGGAGATGCTGGGACACGCAAGCCTGTCCACCACGCAGCGCTACACCCATTTGCATGTGGACAAACTCATGGATGTGTACGATAAAGCTCATCCGAGGGCAAAGGAGGGGTGATGGAGATCCACGGGACCACGATACTGTGCGTGCGCAGGGGCGGAACGGTCGTCCTGGCGGGCGACGGGCAGGTGACCATGAGCAACGTCATCCTCAAGGCAACCGCGAAGAAGGTGCGCAAGCTCCACGACGACAGGGTCCTGGCCGGGTTCGCCGGCTCCACCTCGGACGCCTTCACCCTCTTCGAGCGGTTCGAGGAAAAGCTCAAGGAGTACCGGGGCAACCTCACCCGGGCAGCCGTGGAGATGGGCAAGGACTGGCGGACCGACCGGGTCCTCAGGAGGCTCGAGGCCCTCATGATCGTGGCGGACGCCACCAAGACCTTCATCCTCTCGGGCACGGGCGACGTGGTGGAACCGGACGAGGATGTCTGCGGCATCGGATCGGGGGGCACCTATGCCATGGCGGCCGCCACGGCACTGCTCAGGCACACGGACCTGGGCGCCCGGGAGATCGCCGGGATCGCCATGGAGATCGCCTCGGACATCTGCATCTACACCAACAAATCCTTCGTCTACGAGGAGCTGGCATGAGCAGCCTCACCCCCCGGCAGATCGTGGCCGAGCTCGACCGGTACATCGTGGGACAGGACAAGGCCAAGCGCGCCGTGGCCATTGCCATGCGGAACCGGTGGCGGCGGCAGCAGGTCGACCCTGAGCTGCGCGACGACATCTACCCGAAGAACATCATCCTCATCGGCCCCACGGGCGTGGGCAAGACCGAGATCGCCAGACGCCTGGCAAAACTCGCCGGAGCCCCGTTCATCAAGGTGGAGGCGTCCAAGTTCACCGAGGTGGGCTATGTGGGCAGGGACGTGGAGTCCATCATCCGCGATCTCATGCGCACCGGCATCCAGCTGGTCCAGGCAGAGGAGAGCGAAAAGGTGAAGGACAAGGCCACGGAGCTCGCCAAGGAGCGGGTGCTCGACCACCTCCTGCCCCCCCAGAAGGACGCCGAGCTCCACGTGGAGAGCAGGGAGAAGCTCCGGAGGATGCTCGATGAGGGTGCCCTGGACGAGCGGGCCATCGAGGTGGAGTTCCGCGAGACCCAGATGCCCACCGTGGAGATCTTCTCGGGCCAGGGCCTCGAGGAGATGGGGATCGACTTCAAGGAGATGTTCTCGTCTCTCCTGCCGAAGCGGACGAGGCGCCGCCGCATGAGCGTGAAGGAGGCCCTGGTGTTCCTCACGAACCAGGAGATCTCGCGCCTCATCGACATGGACAAGGTGACCCAGGAGGCGCGGAGCCGGGTGGAGAATGCCGGCATCGTCTTCATCGACGAGCTCGACAAGGTCGCGGGCAGGGAGGGTGGTCGAGGGCCCGACGTGTCCCGGGAGGGAGTGCAGCGCGACCTGCTGCCCATCGTGGAGGGCACCACGGTGAACACCAAGTTCGGCCCGGTGAACACGGACCACATCCTGTTCATCGGTGCCGGCGCCTTCCACGTGAGCAAGCCCGCAGACCTCATCCCGGAGCTGCAGGGCCGGTTTCCCATACGGGAGGAGCTGAACCCCCTGAACAACGAGGACTTCATCAGGATCCTGCAGGAGCCGAAGAACGCCCTGATCAAGCAGTACCAGGCCCTGCTCGCCACCGAGGGCATTACGCTCGCCATCACGGACGATGCCGTGGCCGAGATCGCGTCCATTGCCGAGTACATCAACGAGCACACCGAGAACATCGGGGCCCGCCGGCTCCACACCGTGCTGGAAAAACTCCTGGAGGACATCTCGTTCGCATCGGACGAACTCTCGGGGGAACTCACCGTGGACGGGGCCTACGTGAAGGAGCGGCTGGAGCCGCTCATGCGCCGGGAGGACCTGAGCAGGTACATCCTCTAGGTACCCGTGGACCTCGGCGGATCCGGGCATCCAGTGGGTCCGGAAGAACCGGAATATGCACTGTGCAGTCAGAGCCGGAAGCAGGCTCGCCTGCACGGAAAGGACAGTCATGATTCCCAAGGGACGATATGTCAGCGAGATCGGGGACGGCGACCGTATCAAGGCGGTGTTCCTCATCTCCGAGCGGAGGCTGCTCACTGCACGCAACGGCAAACCCTACGGCAAGGTGATCCTGTCGGACAAGACCGGCGAGATGCTCGGTCTCGTCTGGGACGACGCGCCGGAACAGATCGCCTCCATCTCCCCCGGAGACGTGGTGGGCGTCCGAGCCACCGCCGAATCCTACGAGAACAGACTGCAGTTGAGGATCGAGAAGATCACCAAGCTCTCCGAGAAGGACGTGGAGATGTCGGGCCTTATCCCCACCACTTCCCGGGACATGGCCGGCATGATGGAAGAGTTCGACCAGGCCATCTCCGGCATCAGGAGCACCTACCTGAGGACGCTCATCGAGCGGATCTTCTCCCGGGAAGGGGTGAGGGACGGGTTCTTGAAGGCCCCTGCGGCCAAGGGCATCCACCACAACTACATCGGGGGCCTGCTGGAGCACACCCTGTTCGTGATCAAGTCCATCGATGCGCTCCTGCCCGTGTACGTCCACGTGGGATTCAACCGGGACATGCTCGTGGCCGGCGCCATCCTCCACGACCTGGGCAAGATCTACGAATACTCCTGCGACAAGGTCATCGAGATCACCCCGGTGGGCAGGCTCTTGGGCCACATCTACCTCTCGGCCCACATGGTGGACCAGGAGGCGGGGGCCATCGAGGGCTTCCCGGAAGAGCTCAAGCTCCAACTCCTCCACATGGTCCTGGGGCACCACGGCCAGCTGGAATTCGGTTCGCCCAAGCTGCCCATGACCAAGGAGGCCATCTTCCTCCACATGATGGACGACCTGGACGCCAAGCTCACGGGCATCTGCTCCATCATCGAGGCCACGCCCGAGGACGAGACCTTCTCCGCCTTCTCCAGCGTGTACAACCGCCACCTCTACACGCGCAGCTACCAGGACGAGGAGTGACGGAGCCTCATGAAACCACGGACCGCCTCCACGGCGGCCCGTATCTCATCTCAAGGGGATTGCGGGGGTGTCCCGGTTCGGCCGGATTCTACCTCAGTGCTGGCAACGCATCCTGCGGTCGCGGAGATCCTCCCTGGTCCGCGTGAAGTCCGTGTACATCCTGGCGATGCAGAGCCCGATGGCCAGCACGAAGAGTCCCAGCATGAAGGCCGGTTCGGTGTGAAGCCGCACATCGATCCAGCGGCCAACGAACAGGAACAGGAATGAGGAGATGACCAGGGTGAAGCCCCAGGCGCTCATGAGGATGATCCGGTTCAGGTTCCTGGTCCCGATCCTGGTTCTTGCCGGCCTCTTCATGAAGTCCTCTCCTCCGGATAAAAAACCCCGCCCTCCTTGTCTGAGAGGGCAGGGCCTTGTCCGATATATCTCCTCTCCTCAGCTCACAAGAGTCTTCACAGCCTCGATCACCGGAGCGGTGAACAGGGCAACGAGCACTGCGTACAGGGCGAAGGACCCCACCGCCTCGCTGAGGTACAGCCTCGGGTAGCGGTGCTTCAGGGACACGATGGTGAGCCCGCCCATGATGAGGCAGCCCAGGTGGAAGTACGGGAAGCTGTTCCCCCCCGCGGTGGCCGCCGCGGCAAAGGCGAAGGTGGAGGTGATGAGCACCACGAAGAATGCCACGATCACGGTCTGGATTGTCCTTTTCATTCTCGTATCCTCCCTTGAGTTCAGCGTGTGATACCTCCCTCTAGGCAGAAAGCGTGCCAACGGCGGCGGGTTTTCCGATAAGGCCTTCAACCGGATGAAATAACTAGATGATAAATGAATTATCCATGCGCGCTCTCCCTTTCTCAGGGTGCGGTCGGGCGTTCCCTGTTGAAACAAACGTCGAAGCCCGCTCGACAGAATGTCGAATGGGAGGTGCATCCGGCCGCCAGCGATGGTACAATCACCCGGCACATCCATGGAAAAGGAGCACGCCGACCATGAAGAAGATCCAGAAGGTACTTGTCCTGCTGGGCAGCCCCCGGAAAAAGGGAAACAGCGCCATCCTTGCCGGGATGATCGCCAGGGGCGCCCGGTCGGCGGGGGCCACGGTGGAGACGGTGTACCTCCATGGCCTTGACATCAGACCCTGCACCGGCTGCCTCAAGTGCCAGCGCCAGGGGGCACGGGGATGCGTCATCAGGGATGACATGCAGTCGGTCTACAAGGCCATGCACGATGCGGGCGCATGGGTGATCGCGAGCCCGGTGTACTGGTTCACCATGTCGGCACAGATCAAGACCTGGATGGACCGGTCTCTGGCCTTTACGACCTACGCGAAGGACGCCTTCACGGGGAAGAAGATCGCCGTGGCCATGAGCTACGGCGGGGACGACCCCTTCGATTCGGGGTGCGTGAATGCCCTGAGGACCTTCCAGGATGCATTCTCCTATGTGGGGTCCGAGATGGTGGGCATGGTCTACGGGAGCGCCATGAAGGCGGGCGAGATCAGGGCGAACGAATCGCTCATGCAGTCCGCCGAGGCCCTTGGTAAAAGGCTTGCCTCAGGCGATTCGTGAGGGTCTTCAGACAACTCGCTTACTGCAGCCTCACCGCGCCGGGGAGCCTTCGGGCCAGGATGTCCCTGGCCTCGGCCACCATCTCCTCCACCACCTGCGCCGCAGGCTTGATCTCACGGATGATGCCCGAGATCTGTCCTGCAAACCCGCCCACATATTCGTCCCTGCGGGCCTCCACGAAGCTCCCCATCAGGGCTGACGAGACGAGGACCTGCATGGGGAAGGGCAGCGGGTCGAGGCCCGAGGCGTTCCAGAGGTCGTGGAATCTGCTGTAGCTCGTCCGGGAGGTCTTGCCGGTTATGGCGTAGCTCACCCGGGTGTCCTCGTCGGTGGACGAGAGGATGCGCTGCTTGTTCACCTCCAGGGCCCCTCCCTCCTTGGTGGCGAGGAACCGGGTGCCGACCCAGACTCCGGCGCACCCCATGGCAAGGGCAGCGGCGAGGCCCCTGCCGTCCCCGATACCCCCTGCGGCCAGCACCGGCACGTCTCCTGCCGCATCGAGCACACCCGGGAGCAGGGCCATGGTCCCCACCCTTCCCGTGTGCCCGCCACCCTCGAAGCCCTGGGCGACGATGAGGTCCACGCCGGATTCCACCATGCGACCGGCGTTCTTCACATTCCCCGTGATGCCGAGCACCTTGATCCCGCCGGCATGGGCCTCGTCAACCATGAACCCCGGGTTCCCGAGCCCCGCGCAGAACAGGGGCACCTTCTCCTCAATGCAGACCTGCACCGCCTCCATGGGGCGCATGGTGGTGGTGTTCAGCCGCACCGTGAGCTCCGCATCGGGGAGGCCCAGCTCGTCCTTCACCTTTCTGATCCAGTCCTGGTAAGGCTTGGGGAGCGTCATCACCGCGGCGCTGAGCGGCACCTCGGTGATGCCCCCGTAATCCACGGGCTTGCCCTGCACCACATCCCTGGGGAGCAGGAGGTCCACCCCGAAGGGTTTTGCGGTCCGCGACCGGATCTCGCGGATGGCCTGCCGCAGCTCATCCACGGTGAACCCGCTGCCGCCCAGCACACCGAGCCCCCCGGCCTCGGACACGGCCACAACCAGCTCCACCGGGGATCCGGCCTGCTCCCCGATGAGCACCGGCCCCATGCCCGCGCACAGGATGGGGTACTCGATGCCCAGCATGTCACACAGCTTCGTCCTCAGCACTGTCCTTGCCATGGTACCTCCCATCCTCCTTCAGCGGCATGGTGTCAGCCGATGCATCGTGTGCATCGCTGCGATCCGTATCTCTTCCCCGCAGGCTCAAGATCGCCTGCACAGGGCATGATCAGGAGATGAACAGGTCCTTGGTGGCGAAGTTCGGGTCGCTGGTGACGTTCAGACCCAGCTTGCGGAGGCCCGCCTCATCGCCCGGGGTGGGGATGTGGGTGATGTGCACCTCGCAGCCGCGCAGCTCCTTGATCTTTTCCATGGCCAGGCGGGCCGCCGGGTTGGTGGTGGCGGAGATGCTCAGCGCCACCAGGGTCTCCTCCAGGTCCAGGCTCACGCTCTTCTCGTTGAGGATCTCGGTCTTGAAGTTGCGCACCGACTCGGTGATGACCGGAGGCAGCAGGTCGAGCTTGGCCGGGATCTCGGCGAGCTTCTTCGCCGCCTTCAGGACAAGGCTGGAGGCGGCGTGCATGAAGGGCGAGTTACAGCCGGTGATGATGGTGCCGTCCCTGAGCATAAGGGATGCGCCGCAGTAGATGCCCTCGTTGCCCTTTTCCGGGTTGTCCACGGCCTTTGTGGCCGCCTCCCGGGCAGGCCCCACCACGCTGCGGTCCTCGGGCCTGAGATCGAACTCCCGCACGAGGAGATCCACGCGCTGGAGCGTCCCCTTGTCCGCGAATCCCAGGGCATATTCGCACTGGTAGCGGAAGTAGCGCCGGATGATCTCCTGCTTGGCCGCCTCCTGGACCACGGCGTCATCCACCACGGCGAACCCTGCCCGGTTCACCCCCATGTCGGTGGGCGACCGGTAGAAGGCCTCCATGCCCGTGATCCGCTCCAGGATGCGCCGAAGCACGGGAAAGGCCTCCACGTCACGGTTGTAGTTCACCGCCTTCTCGCCGTAGGCATCCAGGTGGAACGGGTCGATGAGGTTGAAGTCGCCGATGTCGGCCGTGGCCGCCTCGTAGGCCACGTTCACCGGGTGCTTCAGGGGCAGGTTCCAGATGGGAAAGGTCTCGAACTTGGCATAACCGGAGTGCACGCCCCGCCTGTGGTCGTGGTAGAATTGCGACAGGCAGGTGGCGAGCTTGCCGCTGCCCGGACCCGGCCCGGTGACGATGACCAGCGGCTTGTCAGTCTCGACGTACTCGTTGGCGCCGTAGCCCTCCTCGCTCACGATGAGGTCCACGTCCGTGGGGTAACCCTTGGTGTAGCGGTGGGTGTAGACGCGGATGCCTCTTCGCTCGAGCTTGTTCTTGAACAGGACCGCCGAGGGCTGCCCCTCGAACCGGGTGATCACCACGCCCACCACCTCGATTCCCCAGCCCTTCAGGTCGTCGATGAGCTTCATGGCGTCCGAATCGTAGGTGATGCCGAAGTCGGCCCGGATCTTCTTGCGCTCGATGTCGCCGGCAAAGATGCACAGGATGATGTTGGCCTTGTCCCTCAGTCCGTGCAGGAGCCGCATCTTCACGTTGGGGTCATAGCCCGGCAGGACCCGGGCGGCATGGTAGTCGTACATGAGCTTTCCCCCGAATTCGAGGTACAGCTTGTTGTCGAACCGCTGGACCCGGTCGAGGATGCAGCGGGTCTGTTCCTGCAGATAACGCTCGTTGTCAAAGCCGATCCCTGATGCCATGGTACCCCCGTATGCACGAACTGTCCGGTATTTCACCAACCTGGATATAGGAGATACACCATGCGCTCCAGCGCCCACAAGGGCAATTTCTCGACGTGAACGACGATCGCCTGTTTCTGGAGGCCGGGCGCTTATTTTGTCTTGTGTTTTTTCTCTCTATGTATAATAGTAAGTCAATCATACGATAGAGGCCGGTCCGTTCATGGAGACAGGGAACAGGTTCATCTCTCCCATCAAGAAATCACCAGCGATCCCCACCCTGGTGGCGGAGCAGGTGATCGACCTCATCGCCAAGGGCAGGCTCAAGCCCGGGGAAAAACTGCCTTCCGAGCACGAGATGACGAGGCGTTTCCGCATCAGCCGGATCTCGCTGCGGGAGGCCATGAAGCTCCTCGAGGCAAAGGGGTATGTGGAATCGAGACACCGCAAGGGCAAGTACGTCACCGGCCCGGCCTCTGCCATGAAATCGTCCATCGAAGACATCGTCCAGGTGGACCACTCAAAGATCTGGGAGCTTCTGTGCGTTCGGCGGATCCTGGATGCAGAGGCAGGCCGCCTCGCCTGCGCACATGCCACGAAAAAGGACCTCGACCGGCTGCGGCGCGTCTACGACCGGGCGATCGCCGTGGGCGAGGACAGGGTGCTGCACGATGTACAGGAGGGCGGAAAGCTCTATACCGAATTCTTCAACGCCCTGCTCGCCTCCACGAAGAATTCCCTGTTCGTGCACATCCGCAAGTCCATGAACTCCATCCTCACCGGGGCGCTGCCCTACAGCCGGAAGAAGCTGTCCACCATCGAGGGGAGCTCGCGGACCATCGTGAGCCAGCTCCTCGCCATCTACCGGGCCATCGAGTCCAGGGATGCGGACAGGGCCAGCTCGGCCATCGTGGAGCACATCGACTACCTGAAGAAATCTCTGAAGCGGGCTCTTACGGTCTCCTGAGCCCTCAGCCCTCCTGTACAAAGGGCCGCAGCGACGACTGTCGCTGCGGCCCTTGTTTATGGGCCCGTGCAGAGAACTCCTTATGAACCGTGGAACTTCCTCCCCCTGGCGGCCATGTCCACGAGGATGCCCGCGGGCGTGTACAGGGGGCCGAATTTCTGCTCCAGGGCCTTCATCCTGTCAACGATGACCCCGGCTCCCACGGCGTCGATGTAGCGGAAGGGGCCGCCGGTAAACGGCGGGAACCCCAGGCCGAACACCGCACCGATGTCGCCGTCCCGGGCGCAGGAGAGGATGCCCTCCTCCAGACAGAGCGCGGCCTCGTTGATCATGGCGAGCGCCAGCCGGTCCTGGATCTCCTCGGCGGCAAAAGGCCTGCGCTGCCCGCCCAGGATCTCGTACACCTCCGGGTTCACCGGCTTGCCGCCCTTCTTCTTCCCGAACGGGAGGATGCCCTTCTTCCTGGGCTCCTCGTAGAGGTAGAAGCCCTTTCTGTTCTTCCTGCCCTTGTAGCCCTTCTCGAAGAGCTTCGTGTACCCGTCTGATGCCTTGAGCCCGCGCGCCTCGAAGAGCTTCTTCACCTCACCCTTGGCCACGTGGGCCGCCACGTCGATGCCGAGCTCGTCCACCAGGGTGACCGGGCCCACCGGGTAGCCGAACTGCTTCATGGCCGTGTCGATGGCCTTGACCTCCGCCCCTTCCTCGATGAGCCTCATGGACTCGTTCAGCATGGGGATGAGGATGCGCGTGGTGTAGAATCCGGGGCAGTCCCTGACCACGATGCAGGTCTTGCCCTGCTGCAGGCCGAACTCCAGGGCCGTTGCCTTGACCCATTCCTCGGTGGCGTCCGTGGTGATGATCTCCAGGAGCGGCATCTTGGGCACCGGCGAGAAGTAGTGCATGCCGATGACGTTTCCGGGCCGTCTGCAGCCTTTGGCGATGAGCGTGATAGGCAGCGCCGAGGTGTTGGATGCGAAGATGGTGCCCTCGCCGGTGGATGCCTCCACCTCGGCGAGGACCCTCCGTTTGAGGTCCAGGTCCTCGAACACGGCCTCGATGACGAGGTCGGTGGAGCCGAACAGGCTGTAGTCGTCGCAGGCCATGACCCGGCCGTACTGGACGTCACGGTCGAAGCGCGTGATGGCCCCGGAGCGGGCCCGCTTGTCGAGGCCCCTGTAGACCTCCTTCATGCCCCTGGCCACGGCATCGAGCGTCACGTCCTTGAACAGGATGGTCTCGGTCACACCGGTGGACACCGACACGATGCCGTGGCCCATGAGGCCGGCGCCCAGCACGGCGAGCTTCTTCACCGGTCTCGCCCTGTCCTTGAGCGGGTTCTTCTTGAGCGCGGTCATGCCGTCGAACAGGCTCCGCAGGCCCTTGGACTTCTGGTCCATGACCAGCTCGCCGAAGATCCGGATGTCGTTCTCGAGGCCCTTTTTCAACCCGTGGGCGAGCCCGAACTCCACGGACGAGATGATGGCGAGCGCGGCGGGATACAGGCCCATGGTCTGCCGGAGCACCTGGGAGCGGGCCTGGGAGAACACGATGCGCCGGCCCATGGGCGTTTCTTCGAGGAAGCGCTTGAGTGTGGCATCCATGATCCTGGCCTGTAGCGGCTGCTTCTTTTTCCTCCGCTGCGCTGCCTTTCCCCCTGCCAGGTCAACGGCCTTCCGGAGGGCGATGTCCCTCATGCCTTGGGCCATGACAACCTCGTCCACGAGCCCGATCTTCATTGCCTTCTTCGGCCTGAGGTTCCTGCCCGTGAGCATGAGCGGCAGTGCGTTCTGCAGCCCGATGAGCCGGGGCAGACGCTGGGTGCCGCCCGCCGCAGGGATGAGGCCGAGCTGCACCTCGGGCAGGCCGAGCATGGTCCTGGCCGAGTCGCTGGCGATGCGGTAGTCGGCGACGAGGGCCAGCTCGAGGCCGCCGCCCAGGCAGTTGCCGTTGATGCCGCACACCACCGGAAACGGCAGCGACTCGATGCGCCTGAGCACGTCGTGGGCCTTGCTGATGTAGGTGATGACCTCTTCCTTGCCCTTCATGGCGTTCAGCTCGTCAACGTCCGCGCCCACCACGAAGTTGTCGTCCTTGCCGCTCAGGATGACCATGGCCCTGATGTCCTTGTCCTTCTCCATGCAGTCGAGCAGCCCGGAGATCTCTGCGAGCAGGCCGCTCGATACCTTGTTCACCTTGGAATCCGGGCAGTCGATGGTGACCACTGCCACGCCGTCCTTTGTCTTTTCCACCGTGAGATTCTTCATGGCGTTCTGTCTCCTCATCTCATGCCGTAGCGTTCTCAAGGATGATGGCATTCCCTAAAGCGCCGGCGCCGCACCCCGCCACCACGCCGTAGTGCTGCCCCTCATCGACCATGCGGTTCACGCAGGTGGTGATGAGCCTGCCGCCCGTGGCGCCGAAGGGGTGTCCCAGCGAGAGCGACCCGCCGTAGCGGTTGATGCGGTCGAAGTCGATCTCGCCCACCGCCTCGTCAAGGCCGAGCTTGTCTTTTGCGAACTCCCTGGATGCCAGGCACTTCACGTTGCCGATCATCTGGGATGCAAAGGCCTCGTGGATCTCGAACACCCCGATATCGTTCAGCTTCAGTCCTGCCTTGTCCAGGGCCTTGGGGATGGAAAAGGCAGGACCCAGGAGGAGCTCGTCCACCAGGTCCTGGCCGGTATAGGCATAGGACACGAGGTATGCCTTGGGCGTGAGTCCCAGCTCCTTCGCCTTTTCCTCGCTCATGACGAGCACGGCTGCCCCGCCATCGGTGAGGAAGGAGGAGTTGGCGGCCGTGACGGTGCCGTACTTCTTGTCAAAGGAGCCTTTCAGCCTGGAGACATTGACCATGGTGGTCTCCTGCTTGGGCCCGTTGTCCATGGTGATGGCCTTGTCCTTGCCGGGCACCACCACAGGCACGATCTCTTTCCTGAAGGTACCGTCGGCCTGGGCTCTGAGAGCCCGCTGGTGTGACATGACCGCGTACTCGTCCTGCTCCTGCCGGGAGATACCCAGGCGCTTGGCCAGGAGTTCCGCTGTCTGGCCCATGAGCAGGCCCGTGGAGTACTCGGACACGGCGGGCCGCTCCGGCAGCACGAAGTCCAGGGGCTTCATGCCCCTGAGGTGCCTGAGGGTGTCCTTGAAGCTCTTGGGCTTGTGGTACATGGTCATGTCAAGGATGAAGCGGCGGAACCGCTTGGAAACCTTGATGTCCGCATCCGAGAAGCTCTCCACGCCGCCTGCGATGACGATGTCGGCATTGCCCGTGGCGATGAGGTTGGCTCCGTTGATGAAGGCGGCGTTCGCGGACACGCACGCGATGGTGCAGGTGTGCGCCGGCACATCCTTGGGGATGCCTGCGCCCAGGGCCACCTCCCGGGCCACGTTCGTGGTGGCGATGTCCGTGGCCACGCACCCCATGAGGACATGGTCAATGGCGTCCGGCGAAACGCCGGTCTTCGCCAGGAGCCCCTTCACCGCGTACCGGCCCAGCTCCCAGGCCATGATGTCGTAGTAGCCCGTCCCGGACCGCTGGAACGGGACGCGGCACCCATCGATGATGGCTACCCTTCTGCCTTGCGCAGCCTTAACCGTTTTCTTTGCCATACTCCCTCCACTGTCTCATGATCTCGGTGTTCCACCCTCCATGACCGGCATTGCATCGAAGGACCTCGGCCCGGACGCCCGCCCCATGCACGCTGTCGGGCATCCGGCCGGAGCCGCATCGCTTCGCGGACCCCTCGCGGCGAGGGACCCGCCACACCTGTCTTCCTCTAGAGTCCGAGCTGCCGGGCAATGATGAGCAGCATGATCTCGGACGTGCCCGCGTAGATGGTCTGCACCCTCGCGTCCCGGAAGATGCGGGCAATGGGGTATTCCTCCATGTACCCGTAGCCGCCGTGAAACTGCACGCACTGGGCCACCACCCGGTTGAGCATTTCGCAGATCCAGTACTTGGCCATGGACGCCTTCTTCACGTCCTTCCTGCCCTCCAGGTGGTCGATGAGCAGGCTCTCCAGGAAGGCGCGGCCCACCTCCACTTCTGTCGCCATCTTGGCGAGCTCGAAGGAGATGTACTGGAACCGGCTGATGGGCCTGCCGAAGGCCTCCCTGGTCCTGGTGAACTCGAGGGTCAGGCGCAGCGCCTCCTCTGCCCCCACCTGGGACCCCATGGCGCAGACGAGGCGCTCCTGCTGGAGTTTTTCCATGAGGAAATAGAACCCGTGACCCTCCGGGCCCAGGAGGTTCGTCACCGGGACGCGGCAGTCCACGAAGGCCATCTCGGCGGTGTCCTGGGAGTGCAGGCCGATCTTCTCGAGCTTGCGGCCCTTCTCGAACCCAGGCGTGCCGTCCTCCACCACGATGAGCGACATGCCTTCGTAGGGGGAGGCCGCGTTCGGGTTGGTCCTGGCCGCCACGATGACCAGGTCGCAGTTGATGCCGTTACTGATGAAGGTCTTCTGGCCGTTGATGATGAAGGAGTCGCCGTCCTTCACCGCGGTGGTGCGGATGGCAGCCAGGTCCGAGCCCGTCCCGGGCTCGGTCATGGCGAGCGCCGTGATGCACTCGCCCGTCACGCACCCGGGCAGCCACTTCCTCTTCTGTTCGTCGTTCCCGTAGGTGTAGAGGTAGGGCACGATGATGTCCGAGTGGAGCGGGAAGAAGAACCCGCCGCAGTGGGTCCGGGCCAGCTCCTCGGTGAGGATGAAGGAATAGAGGAAGTCCGCGCCCGAGCCGCCGTACTCCTCGGGCAGCCACGGGCAGAGGAAGCCCTGGGCCCCGAACTTCCTCCACGCCTCCTTCGGCACAATGCCGTCCTTCTCCCACTTCTCCGCGTTCGGCGTCACCTCCTTCTCGAAGTAGCGCCGCACGGACTCCCGGAAGATCTGGTGTTCCTCGGTGAAATATTTGTCGAGCAGTGACATATCGCCTCCCTCTCCCCTGCTAGAGCGACTTCAGCTGGCCGTCGGCGTAAAGCCGCCTGAGCTCGCGCTTGTTGAACTTGCCCACGCTGGTCTTGGGGAGCTCGGCGAGCAGGATGATCTCGTCCGGTATCCACCAGGAGGCCTTGACCTTGTCCTTGAGAAAGTCCTTGATCTCGTCCGCGGTGAGGCTCGTGCCGGGCGCGCAGGTCACACAGGCCAACGGCCGCTCCTGCCACTTGGGGTGCGGCACGCCGATGATGGCCGCCTCCATGACCTTGGGGTGCGCCATGATGAGGTTCTCCAGGTCCACGGAGGAGATCCACTCGCCCGCGCTTTTCACCAGGTCCTTCTTCCGGTCCACGAGCCGGACGTACCCCTCCTCGTCGATGGTGCCCACGTCGCCCGTGTGGTACCAGCCGTCCCCGAAGGTCTCCTTCGAGCGCTGAGGGTCCTTGTAGTACTCGTTCGCGATCCAGGGGCCTCGCAGGCAGATCTCCCCCCACTCCTTGCCGTCCATCTTCACTTCGGCCCCGGCGTCGTTCACGATCTTCATCTCGAGGCCCATGGCGATGATGCCGATGCTTGTCTTGTAGTCGTAGAGCGTCTCGGCAGGCCAGTCGGCCATGTAGCTCTTGGGGATGGCGGCCGTGGCGAGCGGGGTGGTCTCGGTGGAGCCGTAGGCCTGCTTGATGGGGAACTTGTACTTCTCGTTCATGTCTATGTAGAGCTGCCGGGGAATGGCCGCCCCGCCGCTGGCGATGGTCTTGAGGGAGCTGAAGTCGTGCCACCCGCCCTTCTCCAGGTAGTCGTACAGGAGCATCCAGATGGTGGGCACGCCCGCGGTGAAGGTGACCTTCTCCTCGGCGATGGTCCGGCAGAGCTTCTCCATGTTGATGACCTCCCTGCCGGGAAGGACCTGCTTGCACCCCGCGCCCACCGCGGCAAAGGGTCCGCACCAGGCGTTCGCGTGGAACATGGGCACGATGTGCAGGACGCAGTCGGCCTCGCTTGCGCCGAAGGTGACAGCCACGGCATAGGTATGGAGCACCAGGGCCCGGTGGGAGTATACCACGCCCTTGGGGTCCCCCGTGGTGGCCGAGGTGTAGCAGATCATGGCCGGGTCCCATTCGGAGAGGTCGACGGGGAAGTCGTACTCCTCGGGGAACTGGGCAAGGAGCTCGTCGTACATGATGAGGTTCTGCAGGTTCGATGCCGGCTTCTTTCCCGTGTGGGAGAGCACCACGATGTGCTCCACGGTCTTGAGCTGGTCCCGGACGAGCTCCACGAAGAAGAGCAGGTCCTCGTCCACGAAGATCACCCTGTCCTCGGCGTGGTTGATGATGTAGCTCAGGTGGTGCTGGGGCAGCCGGAAGTTCGCGGTGTGGAGCACTGCGCCGTAGCAGGGCACGCCGAAGTAGAGCTCCAGGTGCCGGTGGTCGTTGAGCGCCACGCTGGCCACCTTGTCGCCCCGCTTGATGCCGAGCGACTTCAGCGCGTGCGCCAGCTGGCACACCCGCTTGTAGTAGTCGGCATAGGTGTAGCGGTGCACGAACTCGGGGAACACCGACACGATCTCCTTCTTGGGGAAGTACTTGGCGGACCGCAACAGGAACGTCCTCAGCAACAGGGGGAAATCCATCATGGCTACGACCTCCGGCTATATGTATGTTTGTATTACAATACTAATATATGCATCATTCCCGATGACAAATCAAGAGGGTATTTTAAAAGGGAAATGACGCCGGGGGAAAGTTGCGCCGGGCACCCTGACGGTCTGTAAAGGAAGGCATTGCAAGATCAGGGTGCCCGGCGCTCGTGGCTGCGAGCCAGGAATCGGCTTTCAGCTTCTTCGGGGCATTTTCGTGCGGGAGCTACTCGTAAATCTTCTCCCCCTCGGCGTCCGCGTTCACGGCGTCGGCCTCCACGTCGCGGACATCCTCCTTGGAGAGGGTCTTGAAGTACTCCTTGTACCACTCGTTCTGCACGATGAGCTGCATGATCTCGTTGCTGCCCACCCAGATCATGGAGAGCCTGATGTCCCGCACGATGCGCTCCAGCGGGTAGACATTGGTATAGCCGATGCCGCCCACGGTCTGCATGCACTTGTTGGCGATCTCCCAGGCGGCCTCGGTCACGAACTTCTTGGACTCGGAGACCAGGCGCCGCACCCGGTTCGGGTGCGCCTTCCCCGAGTCCACGGCCAGGCACGTGGAGTAGACCATGGACCTGGCGGCATCCAGCAGCATCACCGAGTCCGCCACCTTGAAACCCACGGCCTCGAACATCTGGATGGGAAGACCGAAGGCCTTGCGCTTGCTCGTGTAGCGCGTGGCGATCTCGATGGCGGGCCGCACCGAGCCCAGCGTCATGGCGGCCGTGCCGAGCCGCTCGGGGATCATCATGCGCACGAACACGTCGAACCCGCCGTTGATGCCGTTGAGTGCATAGCGTTCGGGCACGCGCACGTCCCTGAGCACGAGCCTGCCCGCGCCGCCGCCGCGGACCCCCATGAGTCCATAGATGTACTTGGATTCGACCCCCGTGGTCCTCGGCACCATGAAGGCGGTCATGCGCTTGTGGGGCGGCGCGTCCGGGTCGGTGACCGCGTAGACCAGGAACCAGTCCGCGCCCTCGGCTCCCACGATGAAGCGCTTCTGGCCGTTGATGACCCAGTCGTCGCCGTCCTTCTTCGCGTACGTGGTGGCACCGAAGAAGTCGGAGCCCCCCCTGGGCTCGGTGAGGCCCTCGGCCGCAAAGGTCTCGCCCTTGAGCAGCGGGATCACCACGGCCTGCCTGAGCTCGTCGTTGCCGAAGAGCGAGATCGCCTCGCACACGATGTCTGCACCCACCCCCCACAGGCAGGCGAGGGAGTAGCTCGCCACACCGACTTCCTCGGCCACGATGGCGTCGTCCACCCAGGACAGTCCCCTGCCGCCAAGCTCTTTCGGCAGCCGGATGCCCAGCAGGTTCCTCCTGCCCGCCTCCTGCAGATACTCGCGGGGGAACTGGATCTTCTCCGCATCCATGTCCAGGATGAGCTGCCTGGGCACCCACTTGGTGAAGGCCCGCGCCTCGTCCCGGAGCTTCTTCTGCGCATCGGTCATGATATAGTCGAACATGGGTCCCTCCACGATTATAACGTTATGTTGTAATACTATCCCATTCTGTTATAATCCTGTCAAGAGAACCGTGTTCGGCAAGGACCAGGGAAGTTAAGAGACCCACAATACCCCTTGACGGGAAAAGGGCTAACTGGCAATAAAATTTACCAGAAAAGGCTTGTAGTGGGAAAATTTATGACCAGAAGCAGCTCCATCCTTGACACGATCAAGTCCATTATCTTGGACTTCCAGGAGACTCCCTTCCATACCGGGGTACCCAGACGCCTGAGCATGGAGCATCTTCCGGGCAAGGCCACCGTGTGCATCGGGGTGCGCCGCTGCGGGAAATCGACCTACCTGTTTCAGATCATCCAACGGCTTCTGGACAGCGGAGTATCCCGACAGAACATCCTGTACCTGAATTTTTTCGACGACCGCCTCCACACCCTCCGCCAGCAGGGACTGGGCCTGATCCTGGAGGCATACTACTCTCTCTTTCCGGAGAAGAAAAACGCAGAACCGGTCCACTGCTTTTTCGACGAGATCCAGACGGTACCGGGGTGGGAATCGTTCGTGGACCGCCTCATGCGCACAGAGCGCTGCGAGGTGTATCTCTCAGGATCATCCGCCCGGCTGCTCTCGAAGGAGATCTCCACCCAGATGCGCGGTCGCGCGCTGTCATGGGAGCTGTTTCCCTTTTCCTTCAGGGAGTTCCTTGACTTCAAGGGTATCGAGGGCGATGGCCCCTTTTCAACGAAGGCGCGGCTCCTGATAATGCAGGCTTTTGAGGAATACTGGGAGACAGGCGGATTCCCGGAGGTCCTGGGGCTCGGCAGGGACCTGCGGATCAGGATCCTTCAGGAGTACTTCCATGCAATCCTGTTCCGCGACCTTGTGGAACGGCATGACATCCCCCACCCCAAGGCCCTGTCGGACCTCGCATACAGGCTCGTGGACAACACTGCATCGATGTACACCGTCAACAGCCTCACGGGTTATCTGAAGGCGCTTGGCCACAAGGCGCCAAAGGCGGCAGTATCGGACTACCTGCAATGGTTCGAGGACGCGTACTTCCTGTTCACCGCTCGGATCTACGAC
Organism: uncultured Bacteriovoracaceae bacterium; assembly: GCA_964572405.1. GTDB lineage: Bacteria > Desulfobacterota > Desulfomonilia > UBA1062 > UBA1062 > MWEI01. The sequence continues at coordinate 4,449 of CAZNGL010000027.1, read as the reverse complement.
GCATCGCCGGCCCGAAGCAATACAAACCCGAAAAAGGTCTACTGCATCGACCATGCGCTGGTGGCCTCTATTTCATCCGGAATCCTCGTCAACCAGGGGCATCTCCTGGAAAACATGGTGTTCATCGCCCTGAGACGGATCTGTCCTGAGATCTTCTACTACAAGACAGCTGCCGGCCGCGAGGTGGACTTCGTGGTCCAGAGACATGACCGCTCCCGCATGCTCGTCCAGGTGTGCGAATCACTGGCCGATGCCCAGACCAGGAAGCGGGAGATAACGGCTCTCGGCGAAGCCATGGGAGAGCTCGGTCTCGCCTCCGGCACCCTCGTGACGAGGATCGAGGACGAGCAGATACCTTATAGAGACCGGGTTATCGAGGTGGTGCCGATATGGCGGTTTCTCCTCAACCTCTCTGAACTGCAGGGATAAGCCGGCAGAAAGGGGGAAGAGACCGGCATGGGATTCAAGGAGATCGGCAGGAGGATCCAGCAGGCGCGGGAGGAGAAGGGCCTCACCCAGTCGGACCTCGCCCTGGCCCTGGGGCTCACCCAGGCGGCTCTTTCCAACTACGAACTGGGCAAGCGCAGGCTCTATTTCCACCAGATCGAGAAGATCTCGCAGATCCTCGGCAGGGACCTCGAGTACTTCATCGGGACCCCGGAGGCGGAACCATCCGGGGCGATCCACCGGGGCGATCCGGACCGCGATCGGATCCTGGGGCGCATCAGGGAACTGGCCGACGAGGACCTCCGGGACCTCTCGGCATACCTCGATTTCCTCGCATGGAGGAAACACCATGGCTGAGCTGAGCACGTCGCGGCACAGGATGATCGAGCAGGCCAGGGCCTTTGCCCGGGTGCTGCAGGGACTGCCCGACACATCGGCGGACAGGGTCGAAGGAGCGCTCACCCTCTACCGCGCCTTTGCGCGCAAAGGCTACCATGCCCTGCTCATCCCTGCGGGATGCGGCGGCAGAGGCCTTGACGCCCTGAGCGCGGGCATGGTCTACGAGACCCTGAGCTACGGCGCCCCCGGCACCCTGGCCGGACCCCTGACCACGACCCACTGCGCCTTCATGGTCATAAGCGGCATGCAGAACGCCGTGCACGAGAAGACCCTGAAGGCCCTGACGGGGAAACGCTCACCGGCGGCGTTCTGCCTCACCGAGGAGTCCGCGGGCTCGGACATCGCGTCCATCGGCACCACGGCCAGGAAACAGGGGCGCTCCTTCGTGATCTCGGGCACGAAGAGCATCGTCATCAACCATGCCATTGCACGCACCTTCATCGTATTCGCCGCCATGCCCCCCGCCAGAGGCAGGGCAGCCCTGAACGCCTTTGTGGTGGATGCGGGCCTGCCGGGCATCATTGTGGGCGAACCGTACGACACCCTGGGGTTTCCCGGCGGGGTCATGGGGAGCGTGCGCTTCGAGAACGTCCGCGTCCCGCAGGAGTGCCTGCTGGGCGAGCAGGGCAGCGGCTATCTCCTCTTCATGGAGACCCTGGACCGGGGCAGGCCCCTGGTGGCGGCGAGCTGCGTGGGGGAGGCCCAACGGGCCCTGGACCTGGCCCTGGAGCACACCAGGAAGCGCAGCCAGTTCGGCAGGCAGCTCAAGGACTTCCAGGCCGTGTCCTTCACGCTGGCCGAGCTGGCCACCCGGGTGCACGCATCCCGTCTCCTCTACCAGGATGCGCTCATGCGTATCGATGAGGGCCGACCGTTCACCATGGGGGCGTCCATGGCCAAGTTCCATGCCGCCGACACGCTGAGCGCCGCGGCCTCCTTCGGCATGGACATGCTCGGCTCTAGCGCCGTGAGCACAAAGACTCAGATGGAGCGCATCTTCCACAACGCCCGGCTCATGCAGGCCATCGACGGGACCGCCAATGTCCAGAGGATGGTCATCGCCTCGCAGCTGTGAGCAATGCCGTGAAGACCCACGCCGCGAAAGGCTATGCCTCGGTCATCGTCGCCGCCCTCCTGTGGGCCTCGTGCGGGACCGCGGGCAAGGCCCTGTTCAACGCGGGCATGCCCCCCTTTGTCCTGGTCCAGACCCGCGTGAGCCTTGCCACTCTCATCATGCTGGTTCTCCTGGCTGCGCGGAAGCCCTCCCTGCTCAGGATCAGGGCCCGTGACATCGGCTTCTTCGTCGTGTTCGGGAGCGTGTTCATGGCCCTCATGCAGCTCTCGTACTTCCAGGCCATCAGCAGGATCCAGGTGGCGGCGGCCATCCTGGTCCAGTACCTGGCGCCCGTGCTCGTGGCAGCGTATTCCATGGTCTTCTGGCACGAACGGGCCAGCGCGCGGAAGCTCATTGCCCTGGTCCTGTCCATCGCGGGCTGCTACCTCGTGGTGGGCGGGTACAGCCTTGAGCTCCTCAGCATGAACCGGGAGGGTATCCTCTGGGCCCTGCTCTCGGCCCTGGCCTTCGCCTCCACCACGCTGCTCGGGGAGAAGGGCATGCAGCGCCACAACCCCTGGACCTCTCTGACGTATGCCCTCCTCTTTTCGGCCCTGAGCCTGAACGTCGTGCAGAGGCCCCTGCAGATCATGACCCTGTCCTACACGCCGGAGCAGTGGGCAGCCATCTTGTACATCGTGGTGTTCGGCACGCTCATCCCCTTCGGGCTGTATCTCTTGGGCGTCAACTACATCCGGTCCACCCGCACCATCATCACGGCGACCCTGGAGCCCATCGCCGCGGCCTTCATGGCCTTCTTCCTCCTGGGAGAAGTGCTCTCCCCCCTCCAGCTCGCCGGGGGCGCCTCGGTCATCGCGGCCATTGTCCTGCTCCAGTGGGACCGGGAGCACGATGCGCGTTCGCCCGAGGCCATCAGGTCCGGGAGGACTGCATAGGAAAAAATCCGCTTATATATAAGGATTATCGTTTCTCGTCCTTTTTCTGGAACAACTGACAATCCATACCCGAGTTCGCATACATCTCCTTGGAGGGTATCGAGTGCGACTTGAACCCCACCGCCCTGCAGCCATACGGGAAACGGCCGTCGTACGTGATATAGAAATACGTGCACTTGAAGCAGTTGATTTCTCCATGCTGAGTCTTTTTGTCCGCCATGAGAAACTACTCCCTCACGATCTGCATACTTGATCATGACCATTCTGCGTATTCATTTGAAGCGTGTATCTTCATGATCCTGTCCAGGGAACACCTCCCCTTATCACGATATCCCCGGAGTTTGCCATTGACACCCTCCGGCACACCCTCATATACTGTTTTTCCCACACCGCATCAGGTGATTCCTCACAGGGAGGCTTGTACAGACTGAAGAGATCCCGCTCGGAAGGCTGCAAACTCCGGGTGTGACGCGTCGGAAACGGTTTTAAAAATCCTTTACATGAGGGGGAAGAGAGATGAAGTTCATGAAGTATGTTCTCATGGCAAGCGCACTGCTGTTCATGGCTGCTCCCGCGCTTATGGCTGCCGACAAGGCCCCCGTGGTCATCGGCCTGCAGGGACCCATCACGGGCGCCTGGGCCTACGAGGGCCAGATGGCCAAACAGTCCTGCGAGATCGCGGCAGACCTCATCAACAAGAAGGGCGGCATTTTAGGCGGCCGCAAGGTGGTCGTAAAGGTTGAGGACGACGCGGGCGAGCCCAAGACCGGTGCCCTGGCGGCCCAGAAGCTCGTGGGTCAGAAGGACGTGGTGGCGAGCGTGTCCACCTACGGCTCCTCGGTGTGCGAACCTGCGTCCAACATCTACGAGAAGTTCAAGAAGGTGAACATCGGCTACGGCGTCACCGCGGTGCGCCTCACCGAGCGGAACTTCAAGTACTTCTTCCGCACCTGCGGGCGCGACGACTCCCAGGGCAAGTTCTTCGCGGACGCCGTCCCTGCCAAGTTCAAGGCAAAGCGCATCGCCATCATGCACGACAACACCGCCTTCGGGAAAGGCCTCGCCGAGGACACCAAGAAGGCCCTGGAGCCCATGATCAAGGCGAAGAAGGTGGAGCTCGTGTACTTCGACGCCATCACCCCGGGCGAGAAGGACTACAAGGTGTCGCTCACCAACCTGCGCGAGAGCAATCCCGACGTCTGGTACTTCACCGGATACTACGCAGAGGCGGCACTGCTTGTGACCCAGGCCCGGGACATCGGGGTCAAGTGCCCCTTCGTGGGCGGCAATGCAGCCATCAACGACGAGTTCGTGAAGATCGCCGGTCTCAAGGTGGCCAAGGGCTGCTACATGACCAACGAGCCCCTGCCCGGCGACCTGCCTTACAAGGAGGCCAAGGAGTTCCTCGCCGCGTACAAGGCCAAGTTCGGCGACATCCCCTCGAGCCCGTGGCCCATCTATGCGGCCGACGCGGTGAACATCATCGCATACGCCGTGGACAAGACAAAGTCCACGGATTCGGACAAGCTGGCTTCCTACCTGCGTGACAAGGTGAACGGCGTGCCCGGCATCACGGGTCCCATCGGCTTCACG
>CAZNGL010000026.1:0-29546 GCA_964572405.1 uncultured Bacteriovoracaceae bacterium | reverse complement strand
GGTTCTATGCCGTTGCCACGGACATCGCCACAGGACAGGAGGCCGTCTTCGTGTCCGGCAACACGGGCAAGGCGGTGCGGTCGAGCTGCTCGGTGCCCGGGGTGTTCCAGCCGGTGAAGATGTCCGGCAAAACCTATGTGGACGGCGGGGTGGTCAGCCCGGTGGCGGTGGAGGTGGCCCGGAGGTACGATGCCGACGTGGTCATCGCGGTGGACATATCCGGGGGCATCGACGGCGAGGTCCCCGAGGGGGCCATGGACACCATCCTGAAATCCGTTGATGTCATGTATTCCAGGATCGCCGAGCACCAGCTCAGGAAAGCGGACGTGGTCATCAGGCCCAATGTGAGAAACATCGGCTCCACGGAGATGGAGAAGCGCCACCAGGCCATCCTCGAGGGGGAGAAGGCAGCCTTTGCTGCCCTGCCCGAGATCCAGAAGATCATGGCCAGGCTGAGACAGGAGAAGAGGCTCTAGGGATGCAGGGCCGGACGGTCCCGTACGGGTTCCGTCAGGGAAACGCGGGGATGTACCGGTACATGACCCAGAAATGGGCGCAGCTCCCCAGGATGACGAAGAGGTGGAACACCTCGTGGTACCCGAAGAGCACCGGCGGATCGTCTGCCTTCTCCAGGGCATAGAACAGCGCACCGAGGCAGTATGATATCCCACCCGCCAGCAGACAGAAGATGGCCCCGGGCTGCAGGGTCCTGAGGATCTGGCCTGTCCCGGCCAGGGAGAACCAGCCTGCAAAGAAATACAGGGAGAGGCACAGCCACTTGGGTACGTGGATCCAGTAGAGCTTGAACACGGACCCGCACAGGGCGATGGTCCATATGCAGCCCAGCATGGTCCACCCGAAGGGTCCCCTGAAGGGGACCAGGCAGAAGGGGGTGTAGGTGGCGGCGATGAAAATGAAGATCATGATGTGGTCGAGCTTTCGCAGCCGGACGATGCCCTCCCGGGACGCGGGCAGCCAGTGGAACAGGGTGCTCGCCGCATAGAGCAGTATCAGGGCCGCGCCGAACACGGCAAAGGATACGAAGTGCCACGGCCTGAAGGGGTTCACGGCCGTGGCCAGCAGCACGGGAAGGCCTGCCAGGGCCATCAACCCGCCCACGAAGTGGGTGAGGCCGCTCATGGGCTCCCGCAGGGAAAGCAGGTGTTCCAGGACGGAAGGGGCCCGTTCTGTCGGGGGCAACGGGGTGTCCGGCCGGATCCCGAACGATGGGTATGTGGCAGCGACCACAGGTTGCCGTGAAGGGTCCTCTGGTGGTGCATTCTCTCTCAATGATGCCATGTCACTCTCCGCAACCATAAAATATACAGCACACCCGAGCTCTCTATTCACGGGTCATGCCAGAATCCCATGATCACAGAACATATTGATTATAATGAATAACATGAATATCAACGAGTCAATTAACAGGCAATCAGGCGTATAGTGGAAATAAATTACCTATTATGGACAAAGAAATCCTCTGTCTGCGATGCAATTAACAGCAAAACTCGCATGGCGCGGCGAACTCGGGAGCCCTGTCAGCGGAAGGTTGCCCTGAACCGGATCATGGCGCCGATGAACAGGACCGTGCCGATGGCGGTCATGGCTGCGAGCTGTGGCCAGACCACATCGAGCCCGGCGTTCCTGAAGAGCACCCGGGCGCAGAACTCCACATAGTGCGTGGTGGGAGCGAACTGCATGACGGTCTGGAGGAAGGCCGGCATGGACTCCAGCGGCGTGGTGCCCCCTGAAAGCATGGAGATGGGCACGATGATGGGCATGCTCAGGAGGCCGGCCTGGGGCTGGTTCCTGGCGATGGTGGCCAGGAAGACGCCTAGTTCGGTGGTGGCGTAGAGGAACACGACGGTGCCCAGGAGAAAGAGCGCTATGGAGCCGTGGATGGGAGCGCCGACGACCCACTTCACGGAGAAGAACAGGGAAAACATGGCGCCCGCCACCACGATGAAGCTGTTGGCCCAGACCTTGGCCAGGGTGATCTCCACGGGTATGAGGGGCATGACGAGAAGGTGTTCCACGGTGCCCCGCTCCTTTTCCTTGATCAGTGCCGCTGCGGGCAGGATGATGGACAGCAGGGTGATCATGTGGGTGAGGAACACCATGCTCATGAACCAGGCGCTCTCCCGGTTCTGGTTGTACAGGACCCTCGTGACCAGGCGGATGGGCGGCTCGGGGGATGCCTGGTTGCCCAGGACGAAGGAGGTGATCTCGTCGTTGATGATGCGGGTGAGGTAGCTCGTCCCGAGCTTTGCATGGCCGATGGCGGTGCCGTCCACGTCGATGCGCACCTGTGGGACCTTGCCCGCCAGGACGTCCCGCTGGAACCCGGCCGGTATGTGGAGGACGAAGATATACTCCGCGCGGTCAAGGACGCGGTCGATCTCGTGGTACTCGATGGCCCGCGGCTTCATGAAGTAGGGCTCCTGCACGGCATCGATGATGCGCGCCGACAGGGCGGAGCGGTCCTCGTCCACATAGGCCACGGACGAGTTGCGCACCTGCAGCCCCGTCCCCTTGGACGGCACGATGACCATGACCGTGAAGGAATAGGCCACCAGGACAACCAGCACGTAGTCGTACCGGAAGCTGATGAGCTCTTTCAATCCGAGACGGTAGATGTGCCAGAGCTTTCTCTTCATCCTACGCACCCTGTTTCTTCAGGAGGAATACCGTCATGGTTTGGATGAGGATATAGGCCGCCAGGAGGTGGACGAAGTTCATGCCGAGCTCGGCGAAGCCGATGCCCTTGGTGAAGGTGCCCACGCTGATGCTCAGGAAATAGCGCGCAGGGAAGATCCACGACATGACCTCGGCCCCTCCCACCAGTGCAGAAACCGGGGTGGTGAGCCCGGAGAACTCGAAGGACGGCACGATGGTGATGACGAAGGCGGCCACCAGCGCGGCGATCTGCGTCTGGGTGAAGGTGGAGATGAGGAGCCCGACGCCGGTGCTGGTCACGATGTACAGGAACGCGCCGAGGCACAGGGCTGTCCAGCTTCCCCGGAAGGGGAGCTGGAACAGGAACATGATGGTGGCCACCAGGATGAGGAAGCTGATGGAATTCAGCACGACGTAGGGGATCTGTTTTCCCCAGAGGAATTCCAACCGGGTCATGGGGCTGGAGTAGAAGTTCGTGATGGAGCCCAGCTCCTTTTCCCTCACCACGCCGATGGCCGTGAGCATGGACGGGACCAGCATGAGGACCACGGCCATGAGCCCGGGGACGATGGAGAAGCGGCTGCGCACCATGGGGTTGTACCAGTATCTGGGCTCCACGTCGGCGGTTGCGTATGACACGGCGGAACCCGTGTACTTGGCAAGGTCCATGAGGTATGACAGGTGCACCGCGTCCACGTAGTTCTTGGTGGTCTCTGCCCGAAACGGCATGGTCCCGTCGATCCAGATGCCCACCGTGGGGCACCTGCCGCGCTTGATGTCCTCCTCGAACCCGGGCGGCAGCTCCACGACGAACTTGAACTCGCTCTTCTGGAACCCCTTGTCGATCAAAGACGGCGAGTCGATGGCAGGCGTCTCGCTGAAGAGGCGGGACCCGGCATAGTATTCCAGGTATTCCCGGCCCCAGGGCTTCTGGTCGTTGTCCAGGGTGCTGAAGGAGATCTTCTCGATGTCCGTGGAGATGCCGAACCCGAACACGATGAGGAGGAATGGGGTGACGATGAAGGAGGTGACGAGTCGCACCGGGTCCCGGAACAGCTCCACGGTCTCCCTCCGGGCGAGGGCGGCAAGGCGATGGATGTCGAAGATCCGTCCCTGGCTGTGTTCCCGCTCAGGGGCAAGCATGAAGGGCATGCTCTGCTTCTCTTCGTCCGCTTCAAGCATGCCGCCGTGCATCATGATATCGTCCTTCATGAAGGCGATGAAGGCCTGCTCCAGGGTGGAGCACCCGCGCATGCTGATGAGTTCGTCAGGGGGGGCGCAGGCGAGCACCCGTCCCATGCTCATGAGGGCCACCCGGTCGCAGCGGAAGGCCTCGTTCATGTAGTGGGTGGTCACGAAGATGGTGACGCCGTTCTCCCTGGAGAGCTTGACGAGCAGCTCCCAGAAGTGGTCTCTGGCCACCGGGTCGACCCCGGAGGTCGGCTCGTCGAGGATGAGGATCTCGGGGGAGTGTATGGCCGCCACGGCGAGCGAGAGGCGCTGCCGGATCCCCAGGGGCAGGCTTTCCGTGCGGTCCTCCATGACCTGGGCGAGCTCGAAGGTTCGGGCCATCTCATCCACCCGCGCCGGCACCTCGTCGGCGCTCAGGTCGAAGAGGTGGGCGTGCATGTCCAGGTTCTGCCGCACCGTGAGCTCGCCGTAGAGTGAAAAGGTCTGTGACATGTAACCGATGCGCTTCTTGAGCTCGATGCTGCCGGTCTCCACCGTGCTCCCGAAAATGAGTGCCTCCCCGTGGGTGGGGTGGAGCAGGCCGGTGAGCATCTTCATGGTGGTGGTCTTGCCGCATCCGTTGGAGCCCACGAACCCGAAGATCTCGCCCTTGGGGATGATGAAGGAAACGTCGTCCACTGCCGTGAAGTCGCCGAAACGCTTGGTGAGGTGGTGCGCCTCGATGGCGGAGCCCTCGTGGTGGCCGACGCGTTCCACGGCCACGAAGGTGCGGTGTCCCGCGCGCATCTCCTCGGGGAGCAGGGCTATGTAGGCGCCCTCGATGGTGGTGGTGCCGGTGAGCGCCTTCAGCTCTGCCGGCGTGCCGGTGGCAAGCACGTGGCCGCCCTCCATCATGACGAGCCAGTCCAGGTGCTCGGCCTCCTCCATATAGGCCGTGGCGACGAGGATGCTCATGCCGCCGTGGTGGGTGCCCATTTCCTTCACGAGCTCCCAGAACTGGCGGCGTGACAGGGGGTCCACGCCCGTGGTGGGCTCGTCCATGATGAGCAGCTCAGGGTTGTGGATCAGAGCGCAGCACAGGCCGAGCTTCTGCTTCATGCCTCCCGAGAGCTGCCCGGCGGGCCTGTCGGCAAAATGAGAGAGGTTGGTGGCCTGCAGGAGCCTGCTGATCCGCTCCTCGCGTTCGGAGCGTGTGAACCCGAAGAGACGGCCGAAGAAATCAACGTTCTCGAACACCGACAGGGTGGCATACAGGTTCTGCCCCAGACCCTGGGGGATGTAGGCGATCTCGGAGCACACGTTGTGGCGGTGGATGCCGGAGCGCATGTCACCGCCCAGCACCGTCACCGAGCCCTGCTGGATCTTCTTCTGTCCCGCGATGAGTCCCAGGATGGTGGATTTCCCCACACCGTCGGGTCCGATGAACCCCACCTCGCACCCGGCCGGTATGTCGAGGTCCACCGGGCCCAGGGCGGTCTTCTTCCCGTAGCGGTGGCCCAGCCCCCTGAGGGTGGCGATGGGTTCGCGTGCAGGCGCGTGGCCGTTCATTTCAGGTTTTCCGGCCACTGCGCGGCCGGGTCGAAGCGGATGTAGGCCGTTCCGGGCATGCCCGGCTTCAGCCGGGGATCGCCGTATTCAGTGAAGCTCACGGTGATCCTGAACACGAGCTTCTGCCGCTCCTCCACCGTCTCGACCTCCTTGGGTGTGAACTGGGCCTTTTCCGAGACATAGGCCACCCTTGCGCCGAAGGGCCTGTCGGGAATGGCGTCCAGAACCACCCTGGCATCCGCGCCCAGCGGGACGACGCCGGCGAGGTTGTCAGACAGGTAGACGTTCATGTAGATGTCCGTGGGGTCCACGATGGTGAGCACCTTGCCGCCTGCTGGCAGGACCTCGCCCGGTTCTGCCAGGCGGGTGAGCACCGGGCCCGAGATGGGGCTCTTCAGCATGCAGTCGCTGATTTCGGCCTGCAGCCGTTCCGCCTGGGCCTGGGCCGCCGTGATGGCGGCGTCCACCTCGGCCACTGCGGACCGGGCAGCCACGTGGTCGGCCTCCAGGGTCTGCCTCGCCGTGAGGTCGCGGTCATACTGCTGCTGGGCCACGATGCCCTGGGCATGGAGCTGTTTCGAACGCTCCAGTTCCTTGCCCGCGAGGACCATCCTCAGCCGTATGCTTTCCACCCGGGAAAGGGCCGTGAGACGGGCCTGTTTCAGTCTTGCCACCTCGGCCTCGGCCTGCCTGAGCTGTGCATCCAGGGTGGACGTGTCCATTCTGGCAACCACCTGGTCCTTTTCCACCAAGTCGCCCTCCTCCACCAGGACCTCGGCCAGACGGCCCGGGATCTTGGTGGCGATGTCCACCTCGGTGGCCTCCATGCGGCCGTTACCCTTGGTAAAGCCCTGCGCAAGACCCCGCTTGCCCCTGTCTGAGGCGATGTGGAACGCCAGCACCGCGATGAGGGCCAGCAGCCCGAAGACCAGGACACCCCGCTTGAGAAACCTCCTCGTGTTCGCCATATGCACCTCGTTATCTCATTGCATCGGGCCGCGCGGTGGATGATGGATCATGCGCCCGGAACCGGGCCGATCACTCACCTGGGCCCGTTTTCCCTTTTCTTCAAACCGTGCACCAGGCAGTCCATGGCACACTGGAAGGACATCTCGAACCGGTCTCCGGTGAGGCCGGTTCGGTAGTAGTGCAGGACTATGCCCTCCACCAGGTCGAGGATGAAGTCCGGTGACATGTCGTCGCGCACCATACCGATCTCGACTCCCCGTTCGATGAAGGTGCTCAATGCAGCGAGAATTGCCTTCCGCGACGTTCTGATCTTCTTTTCTATTTCCGGGTACTCCAGGAAGATGCTGGGTATGACATAGTCGAAGTTGTTCTTCACCAGGTCGGCAAAGCACTCGGTCATCCTGGCCACCGCCGTCATGTAGTCCTTCTCCTCCTGGATGATGGCCTCGATGTGGGCATGATCCTCCCTCATCTTGGACAGGATGGCCTGCTCCAGGAGGTTTTCCTTGGACCCGATGATCTTGTACAGGGTGTTCTTGGCAAGTCCTGTTTCCCGGGCCAGGTCGTCCATGTTCCAGCCCTTGAGACCGTGCCTGCGCAGAAGTTCGCGCGCGGTACGGACTACCCTGTCTCGGATGGTATCATTGGATGATTTCATTCTATATTATTATACTGAATGGACTGTATCAGTATAAATATACTTTCGGTGGATCAAGATCAATGGAAATAATCAGGACGAGCCCTGAACCTGTACCTTGCTCCTTCGGACATTTCATTTGACACCGCGGGAGGGGGCATGACAATGAACGGGAAAAACATCTGTTCGGAAGTTCTTATGCACGCGTGCCACAGGCGATGGATGAGAGAATGTACTCGATGCATGACGCATGAAAGGGGAAGGTTCTGATGGATCGGCAAGGAATGCGTTACGGGCGTGCGCAAGGCAACGGAAATCCCCTGAAGCGGGCGTTGACGGCCCTCCTCGCGGTCTTCTTCATTGCAGGCTCCTGCCTTCTCACCGGGTGTGAGAAAAAAACAGCCGCCAAGGAAGAGAAGATCTTCAACGTGAAGACCATGGCGGTGCAGAAGCAGTCCCTGAGGCCCTACATCGAGGCCGTGGGCAGCCTGGAGCCCTCTGAGCAGGTCATCGTGAGCTCCGAGGTGGACGGCGCACTGAGGGAGATCCTCGTGGACGAGGGCTCGTCCGTGGCCGGCGGTTCGGTCCTGGGGAGGATCAGTGACATCGACTACCGGCTCGCGGTGCAGGCAGCGGAGGCCGCGCTGGGCCAGGCCAGGGCGAACCTGGATAACGCGGGCACCCTGTACGGCCGCATGGAGGCCCTGTACGGAAAGCAGGCGGTCTCCAGGCAGGAGTACGACAATACGAAGACCCGCCTGGACGTGGCGAAAGAAGATATGGAGCGGGCACGGGCCTCCCTGGACCTGGCGCGGGAACGACTCGGCAAGACCGCCGTCCGGGCACCCCTGACCGGGGTGGTGAAGCAGCGCCTCGTGAACGCGGGTGATTTCATCAAGGCGGGCCAGCCCATGGTGGTCGTCATCGTCAGCGACCCACTGAAGCTCGTGTTCTCCGTGCCGGAAAAGGACATCTCCCGGCTCAAGGTCAATCAGGACGTGGTCTTCACCGTGGACCCCTATCCGAGGAGAGAGTTCACCGGCACCCTGAGCATCATCTACCCGAGCCTCGATGAGCGCAGCCGCATGCTCAAGGCAGAGGCGACGGTGCCCAACCGCTCCCTGGAGCTCAAGCCGGGCATCTTTTCCCGGGTCAGGCTCTACACGGGCCCGGCACGTGACACCATCGTCATTCCCATCACCTCCGTTCTCTATGAGGGCACCAGGACCAGGGTTTTTGTCCTGGAGAAGGAGGTTGCGCGGGAACGCTCGGTCAGGCTCGGAGGGAAGTACGGGGAGGTGATGGAGGTGCTTGAGGGCCTGCAGGTCTCGGAGCAGCTCATCGTGGTGGGGCAGAACACCCTGACGGACGGGGTGCGGGTCAATGTGGTGAAATGAAGGCTGTCCCGTGTCCGTACATGAAAGGATGAACATCCGTGTGGATCTCTGATACCTCCATCAAGCGGCCGGTCTTCGCCACCATGGTCCTCCTGGCCCTGGTGGTGCTGGGTCTCGTGAGTTACCCGGAGATCGGCGTCGACCTCTTCCCCAAGGTGGACTTCCCCATCGTGAGCGTCACCACGGTCCTCAAGGGCGCCAGCCCGGAGGTGGTGGACATCGACGTCACGGACAGGATCGAGGAGGCCATCAACACCATCAACGGCGTGAAGACCATCACGTCCACGAGCTCCGAGGGCGTGTCCAGCATGATCGTGGAGTTCCAGCTGGAGCGCGACATCGACTTGGCCGTGCAGGACGTGCGAGAGCAGATCGCGGCGGTCCGCAGGTCGCTGCCCGACGACATCGACGAGCCGGTGATCCAGAAGGTGAACCCCGACTCCACACCCATCCTGTGGCTGAACCTCACCGGTGAGAAATCAATTCCCGAGCTGTCCACCTATGCGGACGAGATCCTCAAGGAGCAGCTCCAGCGCATCGAGGGCGTGGGCTCCCTCTGGATGGGGGGGCTGCAGCGCAGGCAGATCCGCGTCTGGCTCGACCTTGACAAGCTCAAGGCCCACGACATCACTCCCGGCGAGGTGGCGGCAGTCATCGGGCACGAGAACATCGAGCTGCCGGGAGGACGCATCGAGAGCGGGACCAAGGAGTATTCCGTCAAGGTCAAGGGCAACCTCAGGAACGCCGCCGAGTTCAACGACCTGGTGGTGGCGAACCGGAACGGGACTCTGGTGCGGATCAGGGACATCGGCCGGGCCGAGGACGGGGTGCAGGAACAGCGGTCCTTCACCCAGTACAACGGCATGCCCTCGGTGGGCATCGGCATCAGGAAGCAGACCGGCACCAACACCGTGCAGGTCATCAGGAGAGTGAAAAAGGAACTGGACCGCATCAACAGGACCCTGCCACCCGGCATGAAAATCAACACCGCCTTTGACCAGTCCATCTTCATTCAGGACTCCATCGACCAGGTGCGGCACCACCTCGTCATCGGCTCCATCCTGGCCGTGGTGGCTGTATTCATCTTCCTCAGGAACATCAGGACCACGCTCATCAGCGCTGTGGCCTTGCCCGTGTCCATCATCTCCACCTTCACCCTGATCCGGGCCTTCGACTTCACCTTCAACAACCTCACCATGCTGGCGCTGACGCTCTCCGTGGGCATCCTCATCGACGACGCCATCATCGTCATCGAGAACATCTACCGGCACATCGAGGAGGGCATGGCGCCCCGGGAGGCGGCGTCCTTCGCCACCGCGGAGATCGGTCTCGCGGTCATGGCCACCACGCTCGCCATCATGGTGATCTTCCTGCCGGTTGCCTTCATGAAGGGCATCATCGGCAGGTTCTTCATGCAGTTCGCGCTCACCGTGGTCTTCTCGGTGGGGGTCTCGCTGCTGGTCTCGCTGACGCTCACGCCCATGCTCTCGTCCATCTTCCTCAAGCCCAGGCATCAGCACGAGGCTGGCGCAACCGGGATCCTGAAGCGCCTGGGCGATGTTCTGGAACGGTGGTACCGGAAAATCGAGGCGGCGTACCGTCCCATCCTCGCGTTCTCCCTCGATCACCGCTCTTTCGTGCTCATCGGCTCCCTGGTCATCTTCGTGTTCAGCATGTACATGGTGAGGCACATCGGCAAGGAGTTCGTGCCGCCCGAGGACCAGGCACAGTTCATCGTGAGACTGGAGGCGCCCATCGACTACTCCTTCGACCAGGCCAGGGCCATGTTCATGCAGGCAGAGAAGATCGTGCGTGACCGGCCCGAGGTCGTGGGTGCTTTCTTCGCCCAGGGGATGGGCCAGGGGGGCTCCGGCCAGGTCAACAAGGCCATCGTGTTCACCCGGCTCGTGCCGAGGAACCAGCGTGAGCTGAAACAGCACGAGATCATGGCCGAGCTGCGAACCTCCCTGAACGTCATTCCCGGAATCAAGGCCACCACCGAGATGGTATCCATGCTGGGCGGAGGCATCCGGGAAGTTCCCATACAATACATCATCAGCAGCGGCGACATGGAGAACCTGCAGAAGAACACCCGTCTGGTCATGAAGGAGCTCGCCAGGGTGCCGGGCGTCGTGGACGTGGACACCTCCTTCGAGGCCGGCAAGCCGGAGCTCAAGGTCTACATCGACCGGGACAAGGCCGCAGACCTCGGCGTGAGCGTGGCGTCCATCGCGGATGCCGTGAATCTCCTCATCAGCGGAGAGGTGGAGATCACCAAGTTCAAGGACGAGACACGCTCCAGGCGTTACGACGTGCGGATGCGCCTCGATCCCGAAGACCGGATGAACCCGGACGACCTCGGACGCATCAGCGTGCGGTCGCGGACCGGGAGCATGGTGGAGCTCTCAAACCTCGTCCATATCGAGGAAGGCGGCGGGCCCACCAGCATCAGCCGCTACAACCGGCAGCGCTCCATCTGGGTCTTCGCGAACCTCGAGAACAAGCCGCTGGCCGAGGCCATGGACAACCTTGACGCCATCTCGGCGAGGATCCTGCCGCCGGATTACAGCACCGCCTACGTAGGGCAGGCAGAGACCATGAAGGAATCGTTCGGTTTCCTCATGCTGGCCCTGCTCCTGGGCATCATCCTTGCCTACATGGTCCTGGCGTCCCAGTTCGAGAGCTTCATGCACCCCGTCACGGTCCTGCTGGCCATGCCGCTCTCCTTCATCGGCGCCTTCGGGGCCCTGCTCATCACGGGCAAGACCATCAGCATCGTGAGCTTCATCGGCCTGATCCTGCTCATGGGCCTGGTGAAGAAGAACTCCATCCTGCTGGTGGACTACACGAACACCCTGCGGGAACGCGGCATGTCCCGGCGCGAGGCCATCCTGCAGGCCGGCCCGGTGCGGCTGCGGCCCATCCTCATGACCACCTTCGCCATGATCTTCGGCATGCTCCCCGTGGCGCTCGGCATCGGAGAGGGCTCGGACATCCGGTCCCCCATGGGCATCATCGTCATCGGCGGGCTTATCACCTCGCTGTTCCTCACCCTGGCCGTGGTGCCCGCGGCCTACGACACCTTTGACAGCTGGAAGGAGTGGCTCTGGAACAGGATGAAGGGGAGGGGCGATGCACTATCGAACATGCAAGGAGGGGGCAAGGCATGAAAATGGTTTTCGTGGTCTATTCACGCGCCGCCGACTATGACGTGATGGACGCCATCAGGAGATCGGGCATCAAGGGGTACACCAAGGTGGAAAAGGCCTGCGGCGAGGGGGTGGAGACCGAGCCGAAGCTGCAGACCCACACCTGGCCGGGCGAGAACTGCGTGCTCTTCCTCGCCCTGCTGGACGAGGAGATGCCCCCGGTCCTCGAGGTCATCAGGACCATCAAACAGGAGCATCCACGCTCGGGCATCAAGGCCTTTGTCCTGCCCATGGAGCAGATCGTCTGAGGGGGCTTGCACACGACACGGCATGCGCGCTATCATCCGCATGCCAGGGGGCGTGAATGCTCAAGGACATCCTCTACGAAAAGGTCGAGCAGCGGCTCGTGGAGAAAAAGCTCAACCCGGACAAGTCGCGAAGGCTCGCCGAATGGACCAGCGCAGACCACTCGGGCAGCCTCAGGAACGACTCGGAGACACTCTACCTCAACGAACAGGGCGAGTACTACCTCGTGTACGAGGGGGGGCTCACCGCGGGGTTCCACGACCTGCCGGGGGTGGAGTCATGGTTCGGCGGCAGGTACGTCAGGACAATCAGCGTGGAGGAAGCCTATGCCTGGTGCCTGGAGACCGGGAACAGTGACGTCGTCCAGGACCATTTCCCGTTCTTTCTCATCTCGGTGAGCGATACCGGGAACGGGGGGTGAACGGGGCGTCCGGCACGGCGCCGGACGCCGCCGGAGGTATCTATATGTCGAATCCCACCCGGAACATCAGGGTGAGAAGATCCGAGTCGATGGAATCGTCGCTGTCGAACATGGCGTGATACTTGAAGTCCAGCCCGAGCTTCACGTTGCTCTGGAGGGGGAATTCCATGCCCGCACCCAGGTAGAGACCGGTCTCGGTCTCGTCGTCGTCTCCCACGGGTGTGTCAAGTTCGAAGAAATATATCCCGAGCCCGGCGCCGGCATACAGGGTGGCGCCCCTGCCCACGCTGGCGTTCAGGCGGGGCCCGAAGAGCAGGGCCGTGTTGTCGAGTTCCACGTCGCTGTGATGCTCCGCGTCGTGGCCCGCGCTGGTAAGAGACATCTCCAGGCTCAGCAGCTCGTCGAGGCGGTACCCGCCGTAGACCCCGAAGGCCACTGCGTCGTCGAGGCCGCTGTCGTCGTCGGTGATGAACTCGGGTCCGAGCTGGATGCCCAGGTAGAGGGGCCTGGCCGCAAGGGCGGGGCCCGCTGCGAGGAGCATGCAGCACAGGGCAGTGAGTACGAAGACCTTTTTCATGACGGTTCTCCCTTCTTGGATTGTGAGGTGTTCCTGATGCCGGTGAACTGAGTGGTAGCAGGCCCTGAACACCGGGTCAAGGTGCTTTGTTGACGGAAAGGAGAGGGGAGGGGGGCTTACGGGCGCCCCTCCCCCTGTGTGCGCTAATTCCCCGCCATTATGGCGGCGACGTCCGCTTCCGGCGTGGAAATGGGCCTGATGTTGAACTTCTCCACCAGCACCTTGGCCACGTTCGGCGAGAGGAAGGCCGGGAGCGTGGGACCGAGCCGGATGCCCTTGACGCCGAGATAGAGCAGGGCGAGCAGCACGGCCACGGCCTTCTGCTCGTACCAGGCGATGTCGAAGGAGATGGGCAGCTTGTTGATGTCGTCCAGCCCGAAGACCTCCCTGAGCTTGAGCGCGATGACGGCCAGCGAGTAGGAATCGTTGCACTGGCCCGCGTCCAGCACTCTGGGGATGCCCCCGATGTCGCCGAGGTTCAGTTTGTTGTAGCGGTACTTGGCGCAGCCGGCGGTGAGGATGACCGTGTCGGCGGGCAGCTGCTCGGCCACCCTTGTGAAGTAGTCCCGCTCCTTGTGGCGGCCGTCGCACCCGGCCATGACCACGAAGCGCCTGATGGCGCCCGACTTCACCGCGTCCACCACCTTGTCCGCCAGGGCCAGCACCTGACCGTGGCCGAACCCGCCCACGATCACGCCGGTCTCCAGTTGCCTGGGCGGCGGGCAGGTCTTTGCAAGCGCGACGAGGGCGGAGAAGTCCTTGGCCTTGCCCCGTAATCGGCCGGGTATGTGCTGCACGCCGGGATAGCCCGTGGTGCCGGTGGTGAAGATGCGGTTCGCGTAGGTCTCCTTGACCGGGATGATGCAGTTTGTGGTCATGAGGATGGGCCCGCCGAAGGCCTCGAATTCCTCGCGCTGGTGCCACCACGAGCCGCCGTAGTTGCCCACGAGGTTGTCGTACTTCCTGAAGAAGGGGTAGAAGTGGGCGGGCAGCATCTCGCCGTGGGTATACACGTCGACGCCGGTGCCTTTCGTCTGCTCCAGGAGCTCCTCGAGGTCCTTGAGGTCGTGGCCCGAGACGAGGATGCCGGGATTGGCCCTGACCCCGATGTTCACCGTGGTGATCTGCGGGGTGCCGTAGGTGGTGGTGTTGGCCTTGTCCAGCAGGGCCATGGTCTTCACCGCGGTCTCGCCGGCCTTCATGACCAGGCCCACGAGCTCGTCTGTGCCCTTGTCCTTCGTGGTGGCCGCCAGGCCCTCGATGATGAAGCGGTAGATGTCCTCGTCCTCGTAGCCCAGCACCATGGCGTGGTGGGCATAGGCGGAGATGCCTTTCAGGCCGTAGACGAGGAGCTCGCGGAGCGACCTGATATCCTCATGTGCCGTGGCGAGGACGCCCACCTCCTTTGCCTTTGCCGCGAAGTCCGCCTCGGAACCCTTCCAGAGCGCAGCGTCATGGGTGATTGTCCTTGCGGCGTCCCCGGCTTTTGCCTTGAGTTGGTCGCGGAGTGTGAACCCCTCGTTGATGTACGCGATGATCCGTGCCGCGTCGAAGTTGGTATTGGTCAGGGTCGCGAACAGGGCGTCCGTGAGGTACCTGCCGTAGGAGTGGTCGAGGGACCCTCCGGCCATGACCGCCTCCCCGTACAGGGAAACCCCCTTGAGCACGTGGATGAGCAGGTCCATGAGGTTGGCGGTCTCCTCGTTCTTTCCGCACACGCCCCTCACTGTGCATCCCTGGTTTTTTACCGTTTCCTGGCACTGAAAACAGAACATGACGTTCCTCCTCCTTGTCTTTTTTGTATGACAACGGAATACCGGGAACAAGATAGGCCGTACTTGACCTGAGTCAAGCCGGTGTTTTCTTCAGGCACTGTTCATCCGCGCGCGCAGGTGGTATTGCTGCATGAAACACCTCGCAGGGAGGACCGTGATGCATTTTCTCCTCATCGCCAAAGACGGCACCGACGAAAAGGCCCTGGAGCGCAGGCTCGCAAGCCGCGAGCGGCACCTCGCTTCCATCACCAGGCTCAAGGCCGAGGGCAAGGCCCTGTACGGGGCAGCCCTCATCGACGAGGACGGTGCCATGAGGGGGTCGGTGCTCATCTTGAATTTCGAGTCCAGGCAGGAGTTCGACCAGTACCTCCAGGCCGAGCCGTACGTGCAGGGCAAGGTGTGGCAGGATATCGAGGTGAAGCAGTGCCGGGTGCCTGAGCTGTTCACGCAGGGGTAGAATCGACAGGTTCCGGGTGAACGTCCATGGATGATGCAGTTATCAGGCCCGTCGAACCCACCGACTATCAGCCCGTTATCTCCGTGCTGAACGACTGGTGGGGAGGCCGGAGCATGACAGACATGCTCCCCAGACTCTTCTTCGTTCACTTCCGGGATACGAGCTTCGTTGCCGAGTACCAGGGGCAGATTGTCGGCTTCATCATCGGTTTCACGTCGCAGACCTTTCCGGACGAGGCATATGTCCATTTTGTGGGGGTTCATCCCGAGCATCGCAGAAAGGGACTGGCCCGTCGTCTCTACGGCAGATTCGACGAATCCGTCAGAGACCGTGGGTGCAGGGTCGTCCGGTGCGTGACTTCTCCGGTGAACAAGGTCTCCATTGCATTCCACCTTCGTGCAGGTTTTCATGTCGTACCAGGTGAAAACCTCATCGAAGGCATTCCCGTTCATGCGAACTATGACGGCGAGGGCGGAGACCGGGTTCTCTTTGAACGGCCCCTCTGCACACAGCGGTGATGAGAGGACGATGTCATCAGAACTGTGAGCCGGCTGGCGATGGAGTGCTTCGTCGCCTTGCCGGATCCGGTCATTGATATCGAGGGTGCATTCATCGGGGATTCGAGGTATGAGGGCTCCCTGCTGGCAGGATATTTGCAATGTTTGCCAGCGAAGCTCTGCACCATCAGGGGGAAGACATGTGCTCCATACTCGGCATCTTCGACATCAAGACAGACCTCAAGGAACTCCGCGCCCAGGCGCTTGCCATGAGCCGGATACAACGCCATCGGGGGCCGGACTGGAGCGGCATTTACGTCCACGACCGGGCTATCCTGGCCCACGAGCGGCTCTCCATCGTGGGGTTGAACTCCGGCGCCCAGCCGCTCTACACGGAGGACCAGAAGGTGGCGCTCGCGGTCAACGGCGAGATCTACAACCACAAGGAGCTCAGGAAGACCCTCCGCGAGCCGTACCATTTTCTCACCGAGTCCGACTGCGAGATCATCCTGGCCCTGTATTGCCAGAAGGGTCCGGATTTCCTCGAGGATCTCAACGGCATCTTCGCCTTTGCCCTGTACGACAGCGTGAACGACGTCTACCTCGTGGGCAGGGACCACATCGGCATCTGCCCCCTGTACACGGGCCACGACGAGCACGGCAACTTCTACGTCGCCTCCGAAATGAAGGCCCTCATGGGGGTGTGCAACCATGTTGAGGAGTTTCCCCCCGGCCACCTGCTCCTGAGCGTTGAGGGCGTTCCCCGGCGATACTACGAGCGGGACTGGATGAAATACGACGCCGTGAGGGAGAATGCAAGCAGCATCAGGGACCTCAGGCACGCCCTGGAGGACGCGGTGGAGCGCCAGCTCATGAGCGACGTGCCCTACGGGGTGCTCCTGTCGGGAGGACTCGACAGTTCCATCATCTCGGCGGTGGCCAAGAAGTACTCTGCCAAGCGCATCGAGTCCGGCGGGCTCAAGGACGCCTGGTGGCCGCAGCTGCACTCGTTTGCCATCGGCCTCGAAGGTTCCCCCGACCTCGCCGCGGCCCAGAAGGTGGCGGACCACATCGGTTCCATACACCACAACTTCACCTTCACCATCCAGGAGGGCCTCGACGCTGTCCGGGACGTGATCTACCACATCGAGACCTATGACGTGACCACCATTCGGGCCTCCACGCCCATGTACCTCATGGCCCGCAAGATCAAGTCCATGGGCGTCAAGATGGTGCTCTCGGGCGAAGGCGCCGACGAGGTCTTCGGTGGCTACCTGTACTTTCACAAGGCCCCGGACGCGCGGGAGTTCCACGAGGAGACCGTGCGCAAGCTCATGATGCTCAGCAAGTACGACTGCCTGCGCGCCAACAAGTCTCTGGCCGCCTGGGGCGTGGAGGGACGCGTGCCGTTCCTCGACAAGGAGTTCCTGGACACGGCCATGCGGCTGAACCCTGCGGACAAGATGTGCACGGACGGCAGGATGGAGAAACACATCCTCAGGAAGGCCTTCGAGGACTACCTGCCCCCCGAGGTGACCTGGCGCCAGAAGGAGCAGTTCTCCGACGGCGTCGGGTACGACTGGATCGACACCCTGCGCGAGGTTGCCGAGAGGGAGGTGAGCGACACCCAGATGAACAACGCCCGGTACCGGTTTCCCATCAACACGCCCGTCACCAAGGAGGCATACTACTACCGAGCCGTCTTCCAGGAGTTCTTCCCCCTGGACAGCGCGGCCCGGTGCGTTCCCGAGGGCCCCTCCGTGGCGTGCTCCACGCCCACGGCCATCAAGTGGGACGAGACGTTCGCGAAGATGATCGATCCCTCCGGCAGGGCGGTGAAAGACGTTCATAAGGACAGCTACAAGTAAGTCGGAATGCATTGATACAAAATTGCATCAAACGGTCGGCAATGAACGAAAATGTCTGCCGTAAGGCCTGGACACTGCGACCCGGATCGAGGAATCGCGCCTCCTCACAGGCATTGCAGGATGCGACCGACATGGCCCCCGGTTTGCAAATGGTAACAGGCATGCACGAACACCAGGACGACCACTGGCGCGAGGAATGCGGCATCGTGGGAATCTACGGCGATCCCCGGGCCGCCGAGCTCACATACCTGGGGCTCTATGCCCTCCAGCACAGGGGACAGGAGAGCGCCGGCATTGCCGCAACCGACGGCGCCTGCGTGGAGCACCACAAGGGCATGGGGCTAGTGTGGTCGGTCTTTGCCGACCCGTCCGTCATGCCCAGGCTCAAGGGACATGCAGCCATCGGCCACAACCGCTACTCCACCCGGGGCGGCAGCACCCTGGTCAATGCCCAGCCCATCGTGATAGAGTGCAGGACCGGCACCATCGCGGTGGCGCACAACGGGACCATCACCAACGCGTCCCAGCTCAGGAAGGAGATGCAGGACACCGGGTCCATCTTCCAGACCACCTCCGACAGCGAGATCGTGCTGCACCTCGTCGCGCGCTCGCGGAAGACCGATGTGGCGGAGGCTGTCATGGACGCCCTGAAGCAGCTCGTGGGCGCCTACTGCTTCGTGTTCCTCGCCAGGGACATGCTCATCGCGGTCCGGGACCCGCAGGGCTTCAGGCCGCTGAACCTCGGCAGGCACGGCGATGCCTGGCTGGTTGCATCCGAGTCCTGCGCCTTCGACATCATGGGCGCCGAGTATGTGAGGTCCGTGGAGCCGGGCGAGGTCGTCATCATCGACAGCAGCGGCCTGAGGTCGTACAGGCTCCCCGAGGCGCCGCAGAAGAGCCTCTGTATCTTCGAGCACATCTACTTCTCCAGGCCTGACAGCCTCATCTTCTCGGAAAAGGTGGACAAGATCCGCAGGAGGCTCGGCAAGAGGCTTGCCGAGGACTCGCCCGCCGACGCCGACATCGTCATCGCGGTGCCCGACTCGGGAAACACCGCTGCCCTGGGATATGCGAGGGTCTCGGGGCTGCGCTACGAGATCGGGCTCATCAGGAACCACTACGTGGGCCGCACCTTCATCGCGCCACACCAGGACAAGCGCAAGCTCGACGTCAAGGTGAAGCTCAACCCGGTGACCGGCGTGCTGGACGACCGCCGCGTGGTGCTCGTGGACGACTCCATCGTGCGGGGTACCACCATGCGCCAGATCGTGCAGATCCTGCGCGACAAGGGCGCCCGTGAGGTGCACGTCCGCATCAGTTCGCCCCCCATCAAGCACCCCTGCTACTACGGCATCGACATCTCCAGGCACTCCGAGCTCATAGCCAGCGAGAAATCCATCGAGGAGATACGGGACTACCTGGGCGCGGATTCCCTGGGCTACCTCACCATAGAGGGCATGCTCAGCACCGTGGACAACCCGCAGGACTACTGCACCGCCTGCTTCAGCGGAGAGTACCGCACCCCGGTTCCCGCCGCCTTCGACAAGTACTGCATCTGAAGCGGACACGTGCCCGTCCTTGCAATCACCGGTACCTCCGTGGCATAAGGGTTGCTTATAGGTGAACATTCACGGGAAGACCCTGCAAGGGCAACCATACACGAGGAGGTAACACCATGGGTTTCATTGGCGAAGACCTGTTCCATTTCCAGGCCAGCATCGGCCAGTCCGGATCCACCTTCGAGGAGTTCGTGCGCGAAAACTATGTGAGCAAGTGGGTGAACGACGACATCTACAACGCCATGAGCATCCGCACCACCTTCGTGACCGCCATCAACAACTTCCTCGTGAATGAAGGCCTGCTGAACCTTGAGCGGGTGGAGATGAGCCCGGTGACCGACCCCCTGGCCCACGACGTGGAGCACGTGCCCACCATCCACTACAAGGGCATGCCCTACGTGGCGACCCACTCCATGATCTACATGAAGTTCCTGGCATGCTTCAACCCCAGGCTCAAGGGCATCTTCATCGACTCGCCCAACATCCGCCTTGAGATCGAAAGTCCCCAGCGCAAGCAGAGGGGCAAGTACCTCATCGACTTCTCCCAGATCGACGTGGAGCTCCGGAGGAACCGCGGCATCGACTACGGGCAGTACCTGAACGAGCCCGAAAAGGTGAAGGCCGTGCTGAAGGAGGACTACGAGAAGATCATCGACTTCTTCGAGCGCATGATCGTCGCGGCCGCGACATCCATCGTGGAGAGGAACGAAGACAACCTCAGGGATCTGGGTGTGGCCCTGGAGGTTCCGAAGCAGCCCTTCCCGAGGATACGGCACGACGATGCCCTGAAGAGGCACGGCAAGGTGGACCTGGACGCCAAGGCGGGTGAGGACGTCAAGGGCCAGTTCTTCTGGGTCACGGGCCTCATGCGGGAGAACTACGACCTCATCTATCCCTACGTGAGGCCCGACGGCACGCGGCTCCCCATCTCTTCGTTCACCTCGGACATGATTTACAACTACGACATCTGTGCCAAGTCCATCATCCGTCAGACCGCTAAATTCACCCCTGCCCTGGAGATCCTCTCCGGCGCCATCCGGGAATGGCTCTACGAGCCGATCATCTACCGCCTCATCGACAACAGGATCCTCCCCGAGGCCCCGCGCTTCGAGGGCGGCATGCTGGAGAACATAGCCACCCTGGACGGCTACGGCCCGTTCATCACCGCGGTGCACATGAAGGACGAGCAGGGCAGACCCTATTTTCCCGAGACCATGGGTGCCGGCATCGGCGTGGAAAGGTCCCTCTACGCGCTGCTCAAGGGCCCCAGGATCGAGAAGATCGACGACATCACGTGCTTCGGCAAGAACCCGGACACGTACCCGATCTTCCTGTTCTAGGTTCGGGAAACACCGGGGAGGTTGTCGGGGCTTGACGGCTGAGGACAGCGGAAGCGACGGGCACTGCTTTGACGCTCAGCGCAGCCACCCCTTCTGACGCCGGTACCAGAGGTGCGGGAACAGGTTGTAGACCAGACCCGAGAGCGGGCCGATGTACTCGGTGCTCCTGCGGTCGAACTGGCAGGCATGGATGATCTGCTCCCGGATCTCCTCTTTCGTGCCGGACTCGTTGAATATCCTGTAGGCGCTGCGGAAGATGGGGCTGTACATGTTCTTGCCCTCCAGATAGCGGTACACGTTCTTCAGGGTGCCGGGGCCCTCGGGTGTACCGTCTATGCCCGCCACGACGCGGCGGTGGGTCTCGATGGTGTTCCCGGTGTAGCAGCCGTAGAAATCCCTCCCGTACCGGTAGTTCTTGCTGGCGTTCGAGGACAGTGTCACATACATGTCTCCCACGCCTGCCTGACCGAGAAAGGTAAGGAAGTGGCCGCCGAGGATCTTCGATATGGCCCGCATCTCCACGCCGGCCCGGGCGAAGATGGTTCCGGGAAACGAGCTTCCGAGGCCGCAGCAGTCTGCGATACCCTTGATGTTCGCCACGATGTTCTTCAGCGCGCCGCAGGCCTCCACACCCACGGTGTCGCAGTTGTAGTAGGAGCTCAGCTCTTCCCTGTTCCGCGCGAAGAACTCGCGCCTCACCATTGACACGACCCGAGTGTTGCCGGCCACGGCGACGCAGACCGGGTTGCCGGATGCAATGTCCACGTCGAAGAAGGGCCCGCCGATGCAGACGATGTCGTAGCGGCGCTGGAGGTCGAAGAGGTGGGTGTTGATCATCTGTGAGGGAGTGATGAGTTCGTTCTTCCTGCCCACGGAGGCGAGGCTCTTGATGGGGGAAATGATGCAGGTCCTGCCCTTTTTTCTCGCGATGCGGGGCTTCAGGTGGCCCAGGAAGTCCGGGAGCCCCTTCATGTTGATGGCGAGCAGGATGAAGTCGTGTTCCGAGATGACCTCGTCCAGGTCGTTGGTGGCCCTGACTCGCGGGGAGAGCCTCGGCACCTTGTCCATGCCGCCGAAGATCCTTCCCAGGTCTCCGGTGAGGTGCTTCGGGTTCAGGCGGGTGGTGTTGATGGCATGGCACAGGGACTCGTCGTGGTAGTAGATGGTGACCTGCCTGCCGTCGCGCCCCCACTTGTAGGCAAAGGCGGTTCCCAGCCGCCCGGGCCCGATAATGGCGATCCTGTCGGCATTCATGGCCTGCATGACGGCTTCCCTCCCCCACGCGGAATGATGTCAGAACTGTTCTCCCGCGGCATCACGCAACGGTGAGTCGACTCACTTCTCTTCCTCGGCAAGGTAGCACATGGCCTTCTGCTGGATGGCATCCGCATTCAGGAAAAGCCTGAGCCCCTTCTCGTTCACGCCGGAATCGATGACGCGGATGGCATGTTCCCAGGACGCGGCCTGGGGCATCACCTCGATGAGCCGGTTGGGGGCATTGCTCAGGAAGACCCTGTTGTAGACATGGCGGTCCCGATCCGGATACACGGCGAGGTAGAGCATGTCCATCTCCACCAGGTCGTTGAAGAAATGCGTCCCCAGGGAAACCTCGGGAACCAGCCCCTCGTGCATGACCCCGAGCTCGCACAGGACAGAGACCGTATTGATGTCCGCAAAGCTCACCGGCACGCCCAGGGAGGGGGTGGTGGTGCCCCAGCGTCCCGGGCCGACGATCATGATGGACAGGGGCTTGCGCGGTTCGCCCGCATGGGCGATCCTGCCCACCATGCGCGCAATGGTGTAACGCTCCTGCTGGCTGAGACCCTTGTAGGCCTCGGGCACCACGTAGATGATGCGGTCCAGCGGGAGCACGCGGCTGTTGCCCACCACCGTGCCCTCGGTGTAGAGCACCACGTTCTCCTCTGCGATGCCCTCGGGAACCTCTGCCTTTCCGGTGGGGCTCTTGACCTGGAAGGGGCGGCACTGCAGCAGGTTGATGCGGTAATCACGCTCGTTGATGAAGTTTGCGGTGAATTCGATATCCACCGGGTAGTCGTAGGCCCTGTCCAGGGTCTCGAGCATGGATTGCATGGTGCTCACGAAGGTGGTCCTGGCCAGAAGTTCGTCAAAGGACAGGTAGTAGGTGAAGGCGTCCTCGTGTCCCATTTCAGCGGCCCGCTGCCGTGCCTCGATGTCCTGCGAGGCGAAGAGGTCGATGGGCAGGCCTTCCGAATTCATCACCACGTCCTCGAAGGGCTGCGCGATGTGCTGGTTCTGCTTCAGGTCCAGCACGTCGATGCGGCGCTGGGTGTGCCTGCGCATTTCCGAGTACGAAGACTCGGGTCGTTTCTGCGGCGCGTTCAGCGCGATGATGCGGGTGTAGTCGTCATCGGTGCGGTCCACCGCGCGGGTGCCCAGTCCGAATACCATGCGGAGGAAGCCGCTCTTGGGGTCGATGTCAGCGCTCCATGCAAAGGGGTTGAAGGAGAATCCCACGCCCGCAACATGGGGGTAATAGAAATTGCCGAAGTCCTCTCCGGAGACGCGCTGCACCAGCAGGGCCATCTGCTCTTCCTTGTCCAGCAGGTTCCAGTGCTCGCGGTACATGAGGGCGTCCTTGTTCATGGTGCTCGTGTACACCTTGCGCACCGCCTCGATGAAGACCTCCAGGCGCTCCTCGGGCGTGCCCTGATTGGCCAGGAAGTAGCTGTTGTACTTGCCGGAGAAGGCGTTGCCGTAGGCGTCTTCGAGGAGACTGGACGAGCGCACGATGATGGGCGTCTGGCCGAAGTAGTTGAGCATCTCCTTGAACTGCTCCTGGATGTCCTCCGGGAAGGTGCCGTTCAGCATGCGGTGGCGCGCCTCGCGCAGGCTGTCGCTGTTCATGCCGGGTTTCTTCGTCTCGCGGTAGGCTGCCCAGCAGCCGTTGCGGATGAGATAGGTGTAGAAGACGTGAGAGCCGACGTAGAACGAGTCGTGGGATTCCAGGACATCCTTCCAGTGTGGCGATGCCTTGCTGAGAACGGCCCGGGAGATCACCATGCCGGCTGACTTGCCACCGATCATGCCCGTGCCGATCATGCGTTTCCCGATCTCGATGAGGTCTGCGAGTTCGAGGTTTCTCTCTGCAAGCTGCATCAGGCGCTCGTCACGGGTGACCATCATGCGCAGCAGGCGCCGCAGCACGTACTTCTCGGCCCGCGGCCTTGGCTTGCCCCGGCGGGCTCTGTGCAGGAGGTCCTGGGCCAGCATGAACATGCGCGACCACACGTCCCGCTGGAAGGTGAAGTCGAGCCAGCGCTGGGGTGCACTGGAGAGGATCTCCGCATTCACGACGCTCTTTCTCACCGGCACGAAGCGGTCCCCCTCCCACGCATGGAGCATGTACATGGTCTCCGAGTTGCGCTTGTAGACCTTCAGGGGCTGCAGGTACAGGGTGCCCCTGTTGCGGTAGACGTCCATCACCACCTGGGCGGTGGTATGGATGGCATCCACGGCCTGGGCGGTGTTGCGGTTCCTCAAAAGGGCAAAGTAGGCGATGGTCTCGTAGATGTAGAGGTAGGGGCAGGTGAGCATGAAGAAGTTGCCCAGCATGCGGTCGGAATACCAGTCCACGGCCAGCTCGGAGAGACAGTCGAAGACGTAGTATGCCTCCAGGCCGACCTGTTCTATGACATCGAAGATGTCGGACACGAAGTTGGAGAACCCCTGTTCCGGGTGCAGGTGGAAGATCTGCGCCTTCACGCCTTCGGGCAGGAGCGGCTCGTGCCTGGCGAAGCGGAAGTAGATGAGTACGCGGTTCTCCTTGTTCGCGCGGATGCAGAAGGGGTGGACGAAGGCCGCATAGTCCTCGATGCTGTCCACCTGGAATACGACGTTATCTCCTGGTCTCAGGCCGTTCAGGGTCTCATCGAGGCCTGAGATGCCGGTGCTGAAAGGGCTGAATTGTCTTTTCATGCACACTACTTAAAAGAAATGACGCTGTCACTTCAAGTTGAATCTGCCGAAGGGGCATGGAAAAACACAGGATACACAGAGAGTTTTCCACGAGCGCCCCATGGCGGGGAACCCAGGGTCACGTTAAATGTAACAAAAAAGACCCAATACGATCAGAATGAACCAATATTGTCGCGGGATGAGGGGAGGTGTAAGGTTAATTAACCAATAATATTGGGAATATGAAATGAAATGAACCCTGGCACCTTCCTTGCTGTAGGATGTGGCAGATGGAGACGAAAGGTGGCCCTGCAACCGGTGACCTGATTTCGTATTGAATAGATATCCTGATTGATCTAAGAGGGTTGCGGGTGATTACGCCAGTAAACGGATCCAGCACCGCAGGGTGCACAACCATACCTGTTTATGGAGGAAGGCATGAAGGCCGGCAATTCGATCGCACCGTACGAGAGAAGCTATTCCATCATGAAGGAGAAGGAGATGCAGGTGTCGAAGTATTTCGGAGAGGACATCTTCGGCGCACAGGTCATGATGGAGAGGCTTCCCAAGGATGTTTACAAGCGCGTCAGAGAGATCATCCACGAAGGGCGGAAGCTGGATCTCGATACCGCCAACGCCGTAGCCCACGCCATCAAGGAGTGGGCCATCGAAAAGGGCGCCACGCACTACTGCCACTGGTTCCAGCCCATGACCGGGGCCACGGCGGAAAAGCACGACTCGTTCATGGAGTTCACCGACGAGGGCGGTATCATCGAGCGCTTCTCCGGCAAGCAGCTCATCCAGGGAGAGCCCGACGCTTCGAGCTTCCCCAGCGGCGGTCTCAGGTCCACCTTCGAGGCCAGGGGCTACACGGCATGGGACCCCACCAGCCCGGCCTTCATCATCAAGAGCGGGCTCGGCACCACGTTGTGCATCCCGACCATCTTCATCTCGTACACCGGCGAGGCACTGGACAAGAAGACGCCGCTGCTGCGCTCCATCGAGGCCATCAACAGGAGCGCGCTTGGCCTGCTGCGCCTTCTCGGCAACAACGAGGCGAAGAAGGTCTTCGCCACACTCGGTCCTGAGCAGGAGTATTTCCTCATAGACCAGGACTACTACTACAGGAGGCAGGACCTGGTCATGGCCGGCAGGAGCCTTCTCGGCGCCACCCCGCCCAAAGGCCAGCAGTTGGAGGACCAGTACTTCGGCAGCATCAAGGAGAGGATACTGTCCTTCATGCACGACGTCGAGGAGGAACTCTACAAGCTCGGCATTCCGGCAAAGACCAGGCACAACGAGGTTGCGCCCAGCCAGTTCGAGATCGCCCCCATCTTCGAGGAGGCCAACCTGGCGGCCGACCACAACCAGCTCGTCATGGAGACCATGAAGCGCATCGCGCCGCTGCACAAGCTCAGGCTGCTGCTCCACGAGAAGCCCTTTGCGGGCATCAACGGCTCGGGCAAGCACCTGAACTGGTCGCTCTCGGACGACAGGGGCAACAACATGCTCAACCCGGGCAGGACCCCCCACGACAACATCCAGTTCCTGGTGTTCCTCACGGCCACCATCAAGGCCGTACACATGCACGCGGACCTGCTCAGGGCGTCCGTGGCATCCGCCGGCAACGACCACCGGCTCGGGGCCAACGAGGCACCTCCCGCAATAATCTCGGTCTTCCTCGGAGAGCAGCTCACCCGGATTCTGGACGACATCGAGAAGGGGAAGATCACCAAGGCGACCGACGATGCCATCATAGACCTCGGGGTGTCCAAGCTGCCGGTGCTCAGCAAGGACAGCACCGACCGCAACAGGACCTCGCCCTTCGCCTTTACGGGCAACAAGTTCGAGTTCCGGGCGGTGGGTTCTTCCCAGTCCATCTCCTTCCCGGCCACCGTGCTCAACACCATCGTGGCCGAGAGCCTCGACCTCATTGCTGCGAAGATCAAGTCCAGGGGCGGAAACGTGAACCAGGCCGCGCTGGACGTGATCAGGGAAGAGGTGAAGGCCAACAAGGCGATCCTGTTCATGGGAGACAACTACACCCGGGAGTGGGAAAAGGAAGCGGCAAAGAGGGGGCTGCCCAACAAGAAGACCAGCGCAGAGGCGCTGAAGGACCTCAAGACCGAAAAGGCACTCAAGCTCTTCGAGAAGTACGGCGTACTTACGGCCACGGAGCTGAAGTCTCGCTACCATATCCGCCTGGAGCGGTACATCAAGGAGATCGATATCGAGGCTGCGACCCTTGCCAACATGGTGCAGAGCCAGGTCATCCCGGCCTCGGTGCAGTACCAGAGGACACTCGCCTCGTCCGTCAGGGCCGTGGTCGACGTCCTCGGCGACACCAAGGCCCTCAAGCCCCAGAAGGAACTGCTGAAGACGGTGAGTTCCCTGATCGGCGAGGCGCAGAAGCTTGTCGGCGATCTCACGGAAAGGCTCGAAAAGGCGAAGTCCATCGAGTCGGAGGAGAAGAAGGCCGCATACTTCTGCGACGAGATCAAAGGGGTCATGCTCGCGGTCAGGGAAACGGTGGACACGCTGGAGCACTGCGTGGACAACGAGCTGTGGCCAATGCCAAAGTACTGGGAGATGCTCTTCATCAGTTGAGGAATCCCCGGATTTGAATACCCTCCTTCATGAAGGCGGCGATAGAAAAATCGCCGCCTTCACTTTGGACCGGGTCGATCAGGGTTGCCCGATCGCCCTGAAGAGCTCCTCTTCCACCGTTTGCATGACACCCGGATCCACGATCTTTTCCCCGAACTCATCCACAACATAGAAGACATCCGTGCACGGGTCGCCGGTGTGTGAGAGGAAGGCCCTGTGGATATCCAGCTTCAGGTCTGTGATGCACCGGGCCATGCGGTAGAGGAGCCCGAAGCGTCTCGGAGCATGCACCTCGACGAGGGTGAAGAAGTCGGAAAAGACGTTGTCCAACGACACCCTGGGGCGGGATGTGGACCGTATGGCAGGTCCTGTCCTCAACGGTCTCGTTTCATCGACCGCGGCGCCCACATCCATGGAGCCCGAGCACGCGGCCCTGAACTGGCCCCTGATCCTGTCCCATCCAGAATAATCCTCCCACGGCGTGAGGACGTGGAAGGTGTCCACCGCAACCTTGTCGAGCCAGGTGAATACCTGTGACGAAAGGATGTCGAGGTGGTTTAGCGTGAGGATCCCGGCGAGCAGTGCAAAGAGCCCGGGACGGTCCCTGGCTATCATGGTGACCCTCGTGTGGTCGCCGTTGTCCATGACGTCAAGGGCGATGTCGTCGGGTCCCTGCAGCGATGAGCTCAGCGAGAGGTGGCGCCTGATCTGGCCAGTCTCCGTATGGATGACGTATGCCTGGGGGAGGGCCCAGAGCCTGCCGCTCCCGGGAGAGCGTGCATCAGAGGGTGTCTCGCGAATGAGTTCTCCCCAGCGCTCATTCAGCACGATCATGGTCTGCGGATCCCGGAGCACGCCGCGCTGGAGGCAGTTCATGGCCTTCTGGAAGAGTTCCTGCAGGAGCCGGGCCTTCCAGTCGTCCCACGCCCGGGGGCCGGTGGCCCGCGAATCTGCGATGCTGAGAAGGTAGAGCATGGCCAATGCCTGAGAGTCCCGGGCACTGCGGGCACACTCCAGGGCGACCTTCTCCTCGGACAGGTCCCTGCGGTAGGCGATGTCCGGCAGGAGGAGGTGGTGGTGCACCAGGAACGCGGCGAGATCGGCCGACTCTCCGGAAAAACCGAGCCATGTTGCGATGTCGCGCACCATGGAAGCGCCGATGACGGCATGCGGCCTGCCGTAGCCCTTGCCGATGTCGTGGAGGAGGGCGGCGAGGAACAGGGCTTCAAGATCCTTGATGAGGGTGAAGACCTCGGGCTTCTCCTCCCTCAGGGCATTCAGCTCGTGGACCGTGCGGATGCTGTGCAGGTCCGTGGTGAAGGTGTGGTACACATCCACCTGTGTCCTGCCCTTCAGGGCAGCAAACTCGGGCAGGAACCGCTCGAGAACCCCTGTCTCCAGCATGGAGGTGAGTGCCTCCAGGGAGTGTCGGGCACTGAGTATCCTGAGGAATCCCTGTTTTACGCAATTATCCTGTCGCAGGAAGTCGGTATTCTCGAGCGATTTTCTCACCGTGTTCCGTGCGTGGTGAGACAGGGAGACCCCCTGGTCAGCCATGAGCACGAAGGCGTCCATGACGAGGCCGGGCCTGCGTCTGACCTGGTCCGGATCGGAAAAGGAGATGAGGTTCGCGGACACGATGAAGTCCTTCCCCATGGGACGGGGCCTTCTCTTCCAGCGTGCCCTGAATTCCACCCCGAGCTGGGCACGGAACGAGCCGGTGATGGACTTGACGGCCAGGGCTGAGCAGTGGAAGCTCCGCATGAGCAGCTCTGCGGCTGTCTCGTTGCCGTTTCCCTTGAATCCCAGTCGTTCTGCAAGGGATTCCTGGTATTCGAACGAGAGGCGGTCGACCTTCCTCCCTGCGAGCTCATGCAGGGCATATCGGATGGACAGGAGGTTCGCCGCGGCATCCTCCAGTTCGTCATGATCCACCCGTGCGAGGTCCAGAGCCTGCCTCCCTGCACTCCGATCGAGGGATGCGACCCTGGTGACCCACAGGAGGCAGTGATAGTCCCTGAGACTGCCCGTGCCCTCCTTGATGTCCGGCTCCAGGGTGTACGATGCATCGCCGTAATCATGGTGCCGCTTTTCTATGTGAGCCTCAAGGTCGAAGAAAAACCTCCTCGTATTCCTGAGCACCCGGTCCTCAGAACACGCCGACATCAGCTCATCGAAGAGCACCCGCTTCCCGCAGAGATACCGCGCATCGAGGAGGGAGGTTCTGAAGAAGAAGTCGTTCCTGGTGTCACTGACGGACTGCTTCACCGTGCGCACGCTGTATCCCACCGTAAACCCCCTGTCCCAGAGGGGATACAGGAGTCGCTGCAGTGCTGTCTCGATCTCTTCCTGCCGGGCCTTTGTATCGACCAGGAGCAGGAGGTCTATGTCGGAGAAGGGGCAGAGCTCCATCCGGCCGTACCCTCCCACGGCGACCATGCACCACCGGGGGTCGCCATGACCGGCAAGACCCGTGGTGAGATCCTTCACCAGGGAGTCGGTCCTGTGGGTGAGCTGCCGGCTGAGTGTTCTTCCGTCCATGCACAAGGCGGCACCCTGTCAGATGGCCACGTCGCCGGTTTCTCCGGTGCGGATGCGGACGATGTCGTCCACGGGCATGATGAAGATCTTCCCGT
>CAZNGL010000025.1:0-29568 GCA_964572405.1 uncultured Bacteriovoracaceae bacterium | reverse complement strand
ACGGGCAGCCCTCCGCCCGTGGCCACCACGGCGTCCCTGTCGGTCAGGGCCACGTCGAGGAGTGCCTGGCGCTCCAGTGCGCGGAAGGCGGCCTCTCCGGCGCAGGTGAAGATGTCGCGGATGCTGCTGCCGGCCCTGGTGCCGATGACCTCGTCCAAGTCGACGAAGGGCACGTCGAGCCGCTGGGCGAGTCTCCTGCCCACCGTGCTCTTGCCGGAGCCCATGAAACCGGTGAGGAAGATCACAGGCCCTCCCAGAATCGTCTCTGCTCGGCAAAGGCCTGGGCAAGGGCGGCCATGCTCGGGTGGGAGAACCCGGACAGGATGGCCCCGGACACGGCGACGATGGCCATGGCCTCGCCCACCACCGAGGCCGCAGGAACGGCGCACACGTCCGAGCGCTCGTAGCGTGCCGCGGTTTCCCCGCCGGTGCGCAGGTCGATCGTGGGGAGCCCCCTGGTGAGCGTGGGGATGGGCTTCATGGTGCACCTGAGGACGACGGGTTCGCCGTTGGACATGCCCCCCTCCAGGCCGCCAGCATTGTTGGTGGGCCTGGACCTGGGTCTGGAGGGCAGGATGGGATCGTGGACCCGGGACCCGGGCAGCCCTCCGCATGCGATGCCGGCCCCGATCTGCACGGCCTTGATGGCAGGGATGGACATGAGGTGCATGGCGAGGAGCGCGTCCAGGCGCTGGTCCCACTGTGTGTACGAGCCGATGCCCGCCGGGAGTCCGGACACGACCACCGTGAAGTCTCCGCCCAGGGAGTCCCCCTGCTCCCGTGCCCGGTCGATGGCCTGCTCCATGTCCCGGGTCGCCTGCGCGTCCGGGCAGAACACGCTGGATGCGTCGCTCAGTTCCTTGGAATAGGGTCCCTCGAATGCCGTTTGCCCTATCCGCGTCACCCAGGAGTGGACGTGCACGCCCAGGGCTGCCAGAAAGCATCGCAGAAGCCCTCCCGCGGCCACCCGGCCTGCGGTTTCCCGGGCGCTGGAGCGCTCCAGGACGTTGCGCAGGTCGGTGTGCCGGAAGCGGGCCGCGCCCGCCAGGTCGGCGTGTCCGGGCCGGGGCGTGTGGAGCTCCCTGCCCGGTGCCACGGACCAGGGGTCCATGTGATCCTTCCAGTTCTCGAAATCGGCGTTCCACACGGCCAGGAGCACGGGGCTGCCCAGGGTGCGGCCTCCCCGGATACCCGAGAGCACATCCACCCGGTCCTTCTCGATGGCCATGCGGCCGCCCCTGCCGTATCCCATCTGGCGGCGCGCCAGGTCGCGGTCGATGGACTCCCTGTCCACCGCGATTCCTGCGGGCAGGCCGTCCAGAAAGGCGAAGACGCCGCGGCCGTGCGATTCTCCGGCCGTGTTGAAGACGAGCATGAAACCTCCATTCCAGGTTCTTCTGGGCCGTGATTATCACGGATCAGGCAACGCTTTGTCAACAAGGGCATGCTGTCTAGAAGGTCACCTTTGCGGCAAAGCGGTAGGTCCTGCCTGCCACGGGATACCAGAAGGATCCCCAGGGGGTCTTGTCCACGTATTCGGGCGACTGGTCGTCCAGGAGGTTGTCCACCTTGAAGGAGATGTCGGTATTGGGCCCCACGTCGTAGATGGCCCCTGCATGGAGGAGGTAGCGGGTGCGGGTCCGCTCCGTGTTGGCCTCGTCCGCATAGGTCCCTGCCCTGATCTGGTAGGCCACGCTGAAGGTGGCGGCCCTGCCCGCGATCTCGGGGAACCAGTCAGCCTGAAGGTTCAGCACCTGCCTTGGTTTCTGCTTCATCTCGTTGCCCTCGTATGTGCCGCTCTCGTAGGTGGAGCGGGTCAGGGTGTAGTTCGCCTGGAGCATGACCTGGCTGGCGGGGGCGCACCACGCGCTGGCCTCCATGCCGTGAGACCTGGCCTCGTCCACGTTCACGTAGGTGAAGGCCTCGGCCTCGGGGAAATCCATCTTGATGAGGTCGCGGTATCTGGTATGGAAGTAGTTCACCCCGGTCCCGAAGCTGGTGAAGGTGACCGTGGGCCCCACATCGAAGCCCAGGGACTTCTCCGGCTCGAGGTCGGGGTTCGGTATGAAGGTGTACCAGCTCGAGGGGGCGTAGAGCTGCCCCATGGTGGGCTCCACATACCCGGTGCCGACGTTGGCCCTGAGCTGGACGTGGTCGAGGGCCTTCCAGGCGGCCCCGGCGTGGTAGGACAGGCGGCTGCCGAACTCGGAGCTGTCGTCGCACCTGCCGGTGAGCTGCACCAGGAAGGGCTGCGCATCCATGTCGGCGGACATGATTCCGCTCAGCGTCGACCTGGTGTGCCTGCCGTAATCGTCGCTGCTCATGCGTTCCCGGAGGTATTCCGCCCGGGGCGACACTGAGAAGATGCCGAACTTCCTTTCATAGGACGCGGCACAGCTCTCCTGTACGAGCCTGGTCCTGCTGTCCCCGAAGGGGAGGCTCTCGGTGTGTGTCCTGCTGGTGAGCATCCACGCCCGCAGGTCGATGGACTGATTGTCACCGATCGCACGGGAGGTCTGGGCCAGATACGTGGCCTGGATCGTGCCCACCTTGTCGTGAGGCGTGAGATACCCTGCCGATCCCTCGCTCCCCGGGGACCCCGCGAACTGGTCGATGAAGTTGCCCATGAGCGAGGTCTTCCAATCCTGGACCTCGAAAGTGGCCTTGATTAGGCCCGTGGTGTTCTCCACGCCGTTGTTCTGCCTCGTGGTGCGCGTTCCGTCATCCCGGTCATAACGGAAGTCGTTGTCGCTGAAGGCGCGGGTGATGGTCGCGAGCAGGCCCGTCCGGCCGAACTTCATGCTCGCATGGCCGTGGTAGAGCCCCATCCCGTAGGAACCCTGGGTGGCGGTGAGGTCGACCTCGTCCACCTCCGAGGGATCGCTGGTCACGATATTCACCGTCCCGCCCATGGCAGACTTGCCGAAGGATGCGCTGTTGCTCCCCTTGATAACCTCGATGCGGTCGATGTCCGGCAGCAGGTACCGGGTTACGTCCACCAGGTCCCCGGTGACGGGGTTCAGCGGTATGCCGTCCAGCATGATGAGGGTTTCCCGGTAGTTTGATCCGCGCAGGGTGAGAGGCGACGCCGGCGCCCCCCCGTAATCGGAGAAGTCCACCGAGGACGAACTTCTCAGTGCCTCGCCTGTGTTGGTGACCCCGGAGGCTTCAGATCCAGGGGTGATGATGTCCATGAACGCGGTGGGCGTCCTGTCCGCCACCGTGCCCTGCTGTTCCGTCCGGACCGTGGGGGTCACGGTGATGAAGACCTCGGAAGCGGGCCGGGCAGGGACAGGGACAACAAGGAGGAGAGCGGGTACGAGCAGACAGGTGAAGACCGGTGAAAAACGGTGCATGTGGACACCTCCAGAGAAATATTCCCTTGGAGTCTCCACCCGGGCACGCGGGTGTAGTCCGTACCGCAGATAGGTCTTCTGGCTCACGGTACTTCCCCGGCCTTGCCTTCCCGCTCATGCAGTGGCTTTTCAGGCCGGACTACCCGTTTACAGCGGCGGCCCCGCCCCGGATTCTCACCGGGTTCCCTTGGATCTGCAGCAGGGTGATGTCTTATTACCAGATCGTCCGGGTGAATTCAAGGACCTGGATTGACAGGGAACAGGCTGCCTCTGTGAAAAATCCCCTTGCCCTGAAGAGAAAAGTCTGGCATAAGCGAGCCATGAGAACGGCATCGGCATCCGCATATTTCGGCTATTATTTCTGGTTTAGGGAGTGGCCGCCTGTGGGCTGAGCTGTTCGTACGCGAACACAAAGGCCGTGGGTGGTCACCTCCCCACGGCCTTTTCCTTTGTGGCCCCGGGGAATGACACACACGACACGAAAAAACGAGGAGGTCAGTGTGATCATTTCCATGAAAAAGGGAGCCAGTCAGGAACAGATCGACCATGTAAAGATGCTCATCGAATCCTTCGGGTACCGCGTCCACGAGAGCGTGGGGTCCGAGCGGACCCTGCTGGGTGCGGTGGGCGACGAGCGTGGCAAGGAGCGCCTCACGTGCCTGGAGGCGCAGCCCGGGGTCGAGAAGGTCATCCGGATCCTGAGCCCGTACAAGCTCGCGTCCCGGGAGACAAAGACCGAGCCCACCGTGGTGGACCTGGGCATGGGGGTGAAGGTAGGGAACAGGCGCATCGCCGTCATGGCGGGGCCCTGCGCCGTGGAATCCAGGGAGCAGATCATGGAGGTGGCCCGTGCCATCAAGGAGAGCGGCGCTCACATCCTGAGGGGTGGGGCGTTCAAGCCCAGGACCTCTCCGTATGCCTTCCAGGGCCTCAAGAACGACGGCCTGCTCCTCCTGTCCATGGCCCGGGAGGAGTACAGGATACCCGTGGTCACCGAGGTCATGGACATCGCCAGCATCGAGGTCATCCTGGAGAATGCCGACTGCCTGCAGGTGGGTGCCAGGAACATTCAGAACTTCCAGCTCCTCAAGGAGGTGGGCAAGACGAACAAGCCCGTGCTGCTCAAGCGCGGCATGTCCACGACCATCGAGGAGTTCCTCATGTCCGCCGAGTACGTCATGGCGGGGGGAAACAGCCAGGTGATCATGTGCGAGCGGGGCATCCGCACCTTTGAGACCGCCACCCGCAACACCCTGGACCTCTCAGCGGTGCCCGTGCTCAAGGAGAAGACCCACCTCCCGGTCATCGTGGACCCGTCTCACGGCACCGGCCATGCCCGCTACGTGGAGGCCATGTCATATGCAGCCATTGCCGCGGGCGCTGACGGGCTCATGATCGAGGTGCACCCCAGGCCCGAGGAGGCCCTGTCCGACGGACCCCAGTCGCTCCGGCCCGCTGAGTTCAGGAAAGTCATGGAGGGTATCCGGCGCATCGCCCAGGCCGTGGGGAGGGATCTCTAGGACGTACCGGGGCTTGCCTTTTTCCGGCCTGCCCCCTACAATTATGCATCATGGCATACTTCAGGCCTGAGCACAGGATGACCGTCCGGTACGGATCGACCCTGGCCGAGGGTATTGTCCGCAAGGAGCTCGACTGGGACACCCGGAACGTCTACGACGTGAAGACCCTCCGGGAGTTCGATGCGGAAGAACCCAGGGACGGGGTCTTCGCGCAGCTCATCCGCGTCGAGCGGACCGTGCGCGGAGCGGACCACTACTACCGGGTGTGCCTGCAGGACAGGGAGATCCTTGACTTCCTCATGGCCAATCCCTCCATTGACCTGCTCTCGCTCATCACCTTCATCATGACCCACGAGCTGCTCCACATCCACCGGTTTTCCACGGGCAGGGCCGATTTCTTCGGAGACAGCCGGGAAGAGGAGGTCCTGGTGGACGCCCTGACCAGGGTCTTTCTGGCCAAGAACCCGGTCACGGGCCTTCCCAGGGTGCTCTCGCTCCTTGACAAGATCATGGCGGCGCCACTATATAACGACCACATCGTACAGGATGCAGGGAGGAGTGTGAATGCCCATCTATGAATACAGGTGTTTGAAATGCAACGCTGAGTTCGAGGCCATGCAGAAATTCAGCGATGCACCCCTGAGCAAGTGCCCCACGTGCGGCGGAAAGGCGAAGCGGCTCATATCCCGCTCGTCCTTCCAGCTCAAGGGCTCCGGCTGGTACATGACCGATTACGCGAAACGCTCGGCACCGAAGGAGAGCTCAGAGGGTTCTTCGTCCTCTGAGAGCGCCCCGGCTTCTTCGTCAACCGCAGACAAGGCGTCATCCTCCGACGAGTAGGCCGGCCCCATGGCCCTGACGCACATCGACCAGAAGGGCCGCGTCTCCATGGTGGACGTTGGCGGGAAACGGAGCACCCGCCGCATGGCCCGGGCAAGCGGCATCATCCGCCTCGGACCCGACACCTTCCGTGCAGTCATCCATGACTCGGGCAGGAAAGGCAATGTGCTCACCACGGCGCAGCTCGCAGGCATCATGGCGGCCAAGCGGACCGGTACGGTCATCCCCCTGTGCCATCCCCTGCCCATAGACCACGTCTCCGTGGAGTTCCATCCCGACGAGCAGGCCCACACCATCGAGGTCCAGGCCGTGGTGAAGGTGAAGGGTGTCACGGGTGTGGAGATGGAGGCCCTGCATGCGGTGAGCGTGGCGCTGCTCACCATCTACGACATGGTGAAGGCCATGGACAAGTCCATGACCATCAGCGACATCCGCCTGGAGGAGAAATCCGGCGGGAGAAGCGGAACCTACAGACGTCAGAAACCCTGAACAACCACAACTTCGGGAATGACCCGGGAAAAACATGGGCTGCGCCGGATGTGCCGGCGCAGCCCTTCTTTTCTGAGCCCGTCACTGGGTGAGCGGTGTCAGCTGCAGCTCGACGCGGCGGTTCTGCGATCGTCCCGCCTCGGTGTTGTTGTCTGCAATGGGCCTGCTCTCGCCGAAGCCCTGGGTGATCACCCTCCTCCCGTCGATGCCCTGGGAGATGAGGTACTGACCCACGCTGGCGGCCCTTCTTTCGGAAAGGGTCTGGTTGTAGGCGTCGCTGCCCACGCTGTCCGTATGGCCGTACACGTCGATGAGGGTCTTGTCGAACTCCTTGAGCACCAGCCCCACGGAGTTCAGGACGTCGTAGAAGCCCGCATTGATGTCAGCGCTGTCGGTCTTGAACGTGATGTTGCCGGGCATGTTGAGGATGAGGTTGTCTCCCTGACGGGTCACGCTCACGCCGGAGCCCTGGAGCCTTTCCCGGAGCTTGGCCTCCTGGCGGTCCATGTAGTAGCCCACCCCTGCGCCGGTCAGGCCGCCCACGCCCGCGCCGATGAGGGCGCCCTTGCGCTTGTCCTTGCTCACGGCGGCGCCCACGGCAGCACCCCCCACTGCTCCCACTATGCTTCCGATGGCGGTCTTGCTCATCTTCTGCTCGCCCGTGTACGGATCAGTGGTGCAGCCGGTGGAGGTCAGCATGAACATGGCCGCTACGGTGATGATGAGAAAACAACTGATACTGCGCATATTCCTTCCCCCTTTCACGACCCGGGAACCCGGGTTGTCGCTTTGTGGACAGACTCCTGCAGTGTTCGATGGATAATAGTAATAGGAATCAGATAAAGTTTCAATTGCTTTTGTGATTTTCCCGGCGGGGATGTCCTCTCAGCAGGGTATCGACAGCGCGGATGACCTCGCCCATCACCGCATCGGCGGGTCTCGCCGCATCGATGATGCGGTGTCGTTTCCGCGTGCACACAGCAAGGAAGGCATCCATCAGATTTCTATGGTACGTCATGTCCCTGTTCTCGAACCGGTCACCTGGCCGGATCCTGGCGAGGGACACCTCGGCCGGGACATTCAGGACAAAGGTGAGGGACGGCTCCAGCCAGGTGCCGGTGACTTCCATGATCTCCCTTACCCTGTCCACCCCGAGCCCGCCCATGAGGCCCTGGTAGACCAGGGTCGAGTCCACGAAGCGGTCCATGACGACGATCTTGCCTTCTGCGAGGCCCGGCTCGATGATACTGCTGATGTTCCGGGCGCGGGATGCCAGGACCAGGAGGAGTTCTGTCATGACGTCCATGTCCCGGTGCAGGAACAGGGCCCGGATCTCCTCGGAAAGAAGAGAGCCGCCGGGCTCTCTCAGCGAGAGCCACGGCAGCCCTTGTTCTCTCAGATGGGAGCAGAGTCGTTCCACGCAGGTGGTCTTGCCCGCGCCCTCCCCGCCCTCGAAGCTGATGATCACTTCTTTTTCTTCTCGTCCTGCATCGCCGCGTGTGCTGCGGCCAGCCTGGCAATGGGCACCCGGTACGGAGAGCAGCTCACGTAGTTCATGCCCACCCTGTGGCAGAACTCGATGGACGACGGTTCTCCGCCGTGCTCCCCGCAGATGCCCACCTTGAGTTTCTTCCGGGTCTTCCTGCCCTTCTCGATGCCGATGCGCACCAGCTCGCCGACGCCTTCCTGATCCAGGGCCTGGAAGGGGTCCTTGGGCAGGACCTTCTTCTCCACGTAGTCGGGCAGGAACTTGCCCGCATCGTCCCGGGACAGGCCGAAGGTGGTCTGTGTCAGGTCGTTGGTGCCGAAGGAGAAGAACTCGGCCTGCTCGGCGATCCTGTCAGCGGTCACCGCGGCCCTGGGCAGCTCGATCATGGTGCCCACCATGTACGGCAGCTTGACGCCGTATTTCTGAATGATCTCGTCCGCCACCTCCACGGTCATCTTTCTCAGCTCGGCGAGCTCGTTCACGTGGCCCACCAGCGGGATCATGATCTCGGGTTCCACGTCGATCTTCTCCTTCTTCACCTCGCAGGCGGCCTCGATGATGGCGCGCACCTGCATCTCGTAGATCTCGGGGAAGGTGATGCCGAGCCTGCATCCGCGGTGACCCAGCATGGGGTTGGCCTCGTGGAGCGCGTCGCGCTTCGTCCTCACCTCGGCAAGCGGCTGCTTCAGGGCCTTCGCAACCTCGGCAAGCTCCGCCTCGGTGTGGGGCAGGAACTCGTGGAGCGGCGGGTCCAGCAGCCGGATGGTGACGGGCAGACCGTCCATGACCCGGAAGATCTCCTTGAAATCGCCCTTCTGCATGGGCTTGATCTTGTCCAGGGCCTTCCTGCGGCCCTTGACATCGTTGGCCAGGATCATCTCGCGCACGGCCAGGATCCTGTCCGCCTCGAAGAACATGTGCTCGGTGCGGCACAGGCCGATGCCCTCGGC
This sequence comes from uncultured Bacteriovoracaceae bacterium, assembly GCA_964572405.1. Classification (GTDB taxonomy): domain Bacteria; phylum Desulfobacterota; class Desulfomonilia; order UBA1062; family UBA1062; genus MWEI01. The sequence goes on along the minus strand of CAZNGL010000025.1, from coordinate 20,924 downwards.
CCCGAACTCGCGGGCCACCCTGGCGTCCTTGGGGGTGTCGGCGTTGGTGCGTACCCCGAGCCTGCGCAGGTCATCCGCCCACTTCATGAGCGTGCCGAAGGCACCGGAGAGAGAGGGCGGCGTGGTCTTGCACTCGCCCAGGATCACCTCGCCCTTCGTGCCGTCAAGGGAGATGAAGTCGCCCTTCTTCACCGTCACGCCGCCGAGGGTGAACTTCTGCTTTGCATAGTCCACCACGAGCTCGGGCACGCCGGACACGCAGCACTTGCCCATGCCCCGGGCCACCACGGCCGCGTGGGAGGTCATGCCGCCCCTGGCGGTGAGGATTCCCTGAGCCACGTTCATGCCATGGATATCCTCGGGGGAGGTCTCCACGCGGACCAGGATGACCTTCTTGCCCTTCTTCACCTCCGCCTCCGCGTCCTCGGCGGAGAACACCACCCGGCCCACGGCGGCCCCGGGGGACGCCGGCAGCCCCTTGCCGATGATGGTCTTCTTGGCCTTGGGGTCGATCTGCGGGTGGAGGAGCTGGTCGATCTGGTCCGGGCTCACCCGCTGCACGGCCTCCTTCTTCGTGATGAGACCCTCGTTCACCATGTCCACGGCGATCTGGACAGCGGCCGCTGCGGTGCGCTTGCCCGTCCGGGTCTGGAGCATCCAGAGGTTGCCCTCCTGGATGGTGAACTCGATGTCCTGCATGTCGCGGTAGTGCTTCTCCAGGGTCTCGTAGATCTCCACGAGCTGTGCATACTGCGCGGGCAGGGCCTCCTCCATGGAGACATCGGCCTTGCTCCTCTTGCCCTTCACGTTGATGGGCTGGGGCGTGCGGATGCCCGCCACCACGTCCTCGCCCTGGGCGTTCTTGAGGTACTCTCCGTAGAACACGTGCTCGCCGGTGGCAGGGTCGCGGGTGAAGGCAACGCCCGTGGCGGACCCTTCACCCATGTTGCCGAAGACCATGGCCTGCACGTTCACTGCGGTACCCCAGTCGTCGGGGATGGCATTCAGCTTGCGGTAGGTGATGGCCCGGGGGGTGTTCCAGGACCGGAACACCGCCTCGATGCCGCCCCAGATCTGGTCCATGGGATCGGTGGGCAGGTCGTGCCCGGTGAGCTTCTTCACCTTCTCCTTCATGACCGCCACGAGCTTCTTCAGGTCCCTGGCGTCCAGATCCGTGTCGAGTTTCACGCCTTTCTTCTTCTTGGCCTTCTCCAGTTCCTCCTCGAGCTCGTCGTAGTCGGCGCCCATGACCACCTCGCCGTACATCTGGATGAAGCGGCGGTAGCAGTCCCAGGCGAAGCGCTCGTTGCCGCTCATCTTGATGAGGCCGTGCACGGTTTCGTCATTGATGCCCAGGTTCAGCACGGTGTCCATCATGCCCGGCATGGACGCCCTTGCGCCGGACCGGACCGAGAAGAGCAGCGGTGCCTCCGGGTCGCCGAAGCCCAGTCCCATGGCGCGTTCCACCTTCTTGATGGCTTCTTTCACCTGGGTCTTGAGGTCCTTGGGCAGACCCTTTGTCTCATAGTACACGGTGCACATGTCCGTGGAGATGGTGAATCCCGGGGGCACCGGGATACCGAGGTTGGTCATTTCCGCGAGGTTTGCGCCCTTTCCCCCAAGGGTGGCCTTCATGTCCGCATTACCCTCTGCCTTGGTGCTTCTGCCACCGAAGAGATACACGTACTTTTTCGCCATGACATTCTCCCTCTCTCAGATAGTAGACCTCAGGTTGAAGCTGGCAAACGATAGTATATTAGCGCTTGACTGTTCAAGTGAAAAATGGCGTCGGCGGCCCCTGGGGAGCCGGTGCGGTGTCACCTCCCGGCGAGGATGGCGCGGGCCGCGATGATGCCCGAGCAGCTCGCCTGGATGAGGCCCCTGGTCACCCCTGCACCGTCTCCGATGACGTAGAGACCCCGGACCTGGGACTGCAGGTCCGGCCCGAGACGGATCCTGTTGGAATAGAACTTGACCTCGATGCCGTACAGCAGGGTGTGGGCCGAATTGACGCCGGGAGCGACCTTGTCGAGACCGGCCAGCATCTCCACGATGTCCGTGAGGATACGGTAGGGGATGCAGAAGCTCAGGTCCCCGGGCGTGGCCTGCCTGAGGGTGGGACGGGTCGCGGATCTGGCCAGCCGATCCTCGGTGGTGCGCCTGCCGCCCAGGAGGTCTCCCAGACGCTGCACGATGACCCCCTTCCCCAGCATGTTGGCCAGGCGGGCCACGGACTCGCCGTACCCGATGGGGTCGTCGAAGGGCTCGGTGAAGTCCGCGCTCACGAGAACGGCAAAGTTCGTGTTCTCGGTGCGCTTGTTTGCCCAGGAGTGGCCGTTCACGGTGACGATGTCGCCCAGGGTCTCGATGACCACCTCGCCGTAGGGGTTCATGCAGAAGGTGCGCACCTTGTCGTCGAAGGTGCGGGAGTAGTGGATGAACTTGGTCTCGTAAGCCTTGCTGGTGAGGTGGTCCAGGACCGCCGCTGGGAGTTCCACCCGGACGCCCAGGTCCACGGGGTTGGGGTGCGTCTGGAGGCCGAGGTTTTTCGCCTGGTGCGACATCCATCCAGACCCCACCCTGCCCGGGGCTGCGATGACGCACGGTGCATGGAGCACGGCGCCGTCGGAGAGCACCACGCCGGTGGTGGCGTCACCCTGCCTGAGGATCTCGCTCACCTGGGTGTTGAAGATCATGCGGACGCGCGAGTCGAGATCGCGCCGTACCCGCTCCAGCACGATGAGGAGGTTCTCGGTGCCGATATGGCGCACCCTGGTGGGCACGTAGACCAGCCCTGCCAGGCGCGACTGGGCGGCAATGGCCTGTGCGTCGTCGCTGCCCACGCAGAACAGGTCACCCCCGGGGGAGTAGCTCCGGTAGACGCCGTCCACCTGCTCGAGGAGCCCCATGAGCTCCTCGTCGGGGATGAGGCTCGAGAGCTGGCCGCCCACATCCGTGGAGATGGTGAGCTTTCCGTCGCTGTATGCCCCCGCGCCTCCCCATCCGATGAGCATCTCCTTCCCGGATCGGGTGCGGGCATGGATGTCGTTGCCCTGCTCCACCATGACGATGTCCAGGCCCGGATCCTTGCCGATAAGCTCCAGGGCGGAGAAGATTCCCGCCGGACCCGCGCCGACGATGATGACGTCAGCCATAGGTTGACCTCCTCGTGATCATGAGATACGAACCGGCGGCAAGCGCCAGTATGCCGGACGACCACGCGGCCAGCGCGGGATGCACGTAGCCCGACATCCCGGCGCTCGTCATGGCCGAATGGACCGCCCAGTAGAACAGGCTCAGGACGATGCCGATGGAGATGCCGCGGGCGATACCGCCGGCGCGGGGGAACCGCAGGCCGAAGGGGAGCACCAGCAGGGTCATGATGAAGGGTGCGGCCGCAAAACTGATGCGGCTGTGGATCTGCGTATCCAGGTTCACGGACCTTATGCGGTCAGCCTGGAGGCGCGCCCGGTACTCGAAGAGCTCCTGCAGGGTGAGGATGTCGGTCCTGGGCCTCGCAAAGACGAGGTCCGCAGGGGGCTGTGCCAGCGGCAGGGCGCCAGGTCCCGCAGAGACGTCCAGAGATGAGCCTGTCGGGCGCATCACCTCCATGCGGCCCGTCTTCCATGCAGCGCCGTCCCAGGTCGCGTTCCTGGCACGGATGATGGAGGAAAGCCTCCCGGAGGTGGTGCGATAGCACGTGATATTCCGCATGGTGCCTGAGGAGATATCCAGCATCGTGATATGGTAGATGTCACCCCCCACCTTGAACCTGCCGCCGTTCACGGAAAAGGACCCCGCGATGCCCTTCTTCTTGATGGAGATCTTCTCGATCTTCTCCGCCTGGCGCTGGGCGATGGGGTACACGGCGAAGGAGAGCGCACCCATGATGAGAGCGGCGATGAGGCTCACCGCGATGTAGGGCACGCTGAGACGCCAGAAGGAGACGGAGCATGCCTGCATGGCGATGGTCTCCACGTGGCGGGAAAAGGTCGCCTGGGCCGCCACCACGCCGATGCACACGGAGAAGGGAAGCACCCAGTGGGCGATGCGCGGCAGAGAATACCCCATGAACCGGGCTATCACCGATCCCGGGGCATCGTAGTCGGCGAACAGGCTCAGGTTTCCGAGGAACACGGAGACGAAGACCAGCAGCGTCAGGCTCGCCCACGCGGCGAGGCTCATCATGGCCGCCCTCCTGAAGATGTACCTGCTCAGCGTGTCCGTCATCCCCTGTCCCCCCGAGTAAATGCCCGCCGCAGCCACACCAGGCTCAGCACGGCGCCGAAGGCCATGTTGGGAGCCCAGGCCCCGAACACCGGGTCCATGACACCCGACTTGACCAGACGGTCCGCAAGGACGAACACCAGGTAGTAGCCCAGGATCGTGGCAATCCCGATGATGAACCCTGTATGCCGGGGCGATCGGGGGCGCTGGATCCCGAAGCTGATGCCCACCAGACCCAGGATGAGGTTGAACATCGGGAAGGCATACCTGGAATGGTACTCCTTGACCCTCTTGGGGGCGCGGTCCTTCTCCATGAGTCGCCTGAACTCCGGCTGCGTCGCGGTGTCGTACCCCTTGATGCGGAGCTCGCCGGCAAGATCGGCCTCCAGGGTGAACGCATACTCGTCAAAAAAGAGGAGCCTGTCCGCCCTCGGCGTGTCCATGAACACGGTTCCCTGGAGCAGTCTCATGGTGATTGCCCCAGCCTGAGCATCGATGGTGCCGTTCTCGGCGGTGATGACGGCCCGCTCCTTGCCTGAAGACTCGATGAAGATCCCCTTGAGCTGTTTCTCCTTCTGGTTCACCGACTCCACATAGATGATGATGTCCTTGAACATGTCGTTGAAGTCACGCTCCTCCAGAAAGGCCAGAACCTTCTTCGGGGCCTCCCTGGCGAGGTCCGTCTGGATTTTCTTCATGGTGAGCGGACCGAGATACGTGGACACGGCCACATGGACCAGGAAGCAGCACGAGGCGAGGAACAGGATCGGCGTGAATATTGTTGCGGAACGCACGCCGCAGGCCTTCATGGCGATGATCTCGGATTCCACGGAGAACCGCTCCAGCACGATGAGGATGCTGAAGATCAGCGCCATGGGGACGACGAAGGAGCTCATGGGCACAAAGGTGAGGAGCAGTATGTCCAGATCTCGCAGGGTGAGGGCCCTGCCGATCCGCATCCACTGCACGATGAGCATCACCCCGAAAAGGACGGCCATCGTACCGGCGAACACCTCGAGGAGGCGTGAAAGGATATACCACCTGATCCGCATACTGGCCGTGATTATAGACAGGTGTAGGTCGTGTTGTCCACCTCGGCCCATGGGCAGGGTTCGATCCTGCAGCCTGACCGTGATTGACACCCGGGGAAGAAGGAGCTATGGTGGCAGCACAAATGGAGAGAATACTTATCTTTTTTGTCTGCCTTGCCGTGCTGTATCCCCTGGCCGCGTGTTCACACCGATACACGGAGGATGAGTACCTCGCAGTGCTCTCGGAGCTCGACGCATCCAGGAAGCAGCACCAGGACTGCCGGGCGTCTCAGGAACGTCTCCAGGGAGAACTCCGCGAGGCACTGGCGAGGCTGGACAAGGCAGGTGCACAAACGACAGATGCCGGTGCTGACAGGCAGGGTCTGCTGGACAGGAACATCGAGTGCCTGGAGGAGAACAGGGTGCTGCTCAAGCAGATCGCAAAGTTCAGGGTGCTCTCCCAGGAACAGAAGGAGGCCCGCAGACGGCTCACCAATGCCACGGAGTACCTCTCCGCCTTTCTCAAGGCGGAGCGCATGAACGACCAGGTCTACATCGTGAAGGCCGAAAACCAGGTGAAGATCATCATCCCCCAGCGCGCCCTGTTCCCGTCGCCTTCGAGCGCCTGGCTCATGCCCAGGGGGTCCGCCCTGCTGAAAAAGGTCGCCACGGGACTCGGTGAGCTCAAGCCCCTCATGGTGAACATCGCCGGGCATACGGACGACACCCCCCTGCCCAGGCAGGCGCTCAGGACCTACCCCACCCAGTGGGACCTCGCCGCCGCCAGGGCCATCTCGGTCCTGTCCGCCCTGGAGGAATTCGGCATCAGCAGGGAAAAGCTCTCCGTCTCATCGCATGCCGGGACCAGACCCATCGCCGCCGAGACGAGCGAGGAAGGCAGGGCGATGAACCGTCGCGTGGAGATCCTGGTCACCCCCTGAGACCGCCCCCTCCTCCGGCCTGGGTTTTTGTACCACGCCTGGGTACTGTCCTGATGATCCTGACCATACGCCTGGTGTGCGCATCCATGTCCGTATCCCTGCCGCCGAACCTCCAGGCGAGGTATGTCCCGAGATACTCCCTGAACTCAGACTCCAGAGCTGGATAGTGCCTTGAAACAGCCCAGAGGTGATTTTCATGGGAGCTGTGCGGGGTGAGCCGGAGGTCCTTTTTCAGGAGCTCCCTGCGGACCTTCTCATAGGGGGAGCGCATCCTGTTCCTGAAAAGGGCGATTGCTCCCCAGACGGCCGCTGCTGCGCACAGGAAGTATGCCGCAAAGTGCCACTGGTGTTCCAGCTGCCGGGCGGCCTGCGGCCCGGTGGTGAAGATGCTGCGGGCGATCCTGATCTGGTCGTCCAGGGAATACTGGATCACCCACCTGATCCACCGGAAGCGCAATTCGTCGATGAGGTGGAACCGCAGGATGGGGACGGTCCTGGCAGATGGCGTCGCGTCCACGGTATGCCACGTCCTGTCCCAGTACTCCACCCATGCGTGGGCATCCGATACCCGGACGATGAAGTAGTCGCCGGTTGCGTTGTACTCGGTCACCAGGAAACCCGTGACGACCCTGGCGGGAATTCCGCAGCCCCGGATCATGGCGGCGAGGGCCGCTGCAAAGTGTTCGCAGCTCCCCTTCTTCGAGGTGAACACAAACCATTCGATCCCGTGACGTCCGGGAGGGACGCTGCCGGGATCCAGGGTGTAGGCGTATCCCTCCTTCAGGTGCCGAACGATCCTCTCAACCCGCATCGCGGCCCCGCCGTCGCCCGCCACCCGCTTCCCCAGGTCAACGACCTGACCGAGTTCAGGGGGCACCTCCGTGCTGCCAGGCGCAGAGCGGCTCGGAGACCTGTTCACCTTCACGTCGTAGACCGGGGGGGCATCGTAGGCCCAGTGGATGTTCTCCCCTCTGTACGTGTAGGACCGGGGGGAGAGACTGTGGAACCAGAACGGGAAGAACACGTTCGTCGAACGCAGGGAACTGGGGTATATCCTGAGGCTATCGGAGAACCTCATGGACACCGGGGGGCTTTCATCCGGGGTCTCGCGCGGGAAGAACCCATCAGGGTTGAGGCCGTCCAGGCGCGCCCCGGAGAGGTAGAACTGCTCCGGGGTTTTCCCCGAGGTCCAGACGACCCTCATCACGATGGCCGAACTGCCCGCAGCCGCAGTTGCCTTCGAGAGGTCCACATCCTCCCGGAAGGAGTACTGCTCCCGGGTGGCGAGGGTATGCCGGACAATGGACGACGCGGGTCGGGGCAGCACGTAGAAGAGCACGGCCCCGCTCAGGACGATGCCGGAAAAGATGGCGGCCCAGTGCATGGCCCCGGGAAAACGCCGGGGTGTGCGGGAGGGGAACGTGAGGGCATCCAGTTCCGACAGCGTCATGGGCACAAGGATGATCATCAGGGCGAGCCCGCCGAGAAACCAGGGACTGATGGTGAGGATGGTGGCGAGCATGCACTGGCTGAACGCGATGCCTACGATCTGATAGATCTGTCTCGGCGTCTTACGCATGACGAGCCTGATCAAGGCCAGGGCCAGGATCAGGTCCCTCACCGCGGGGATCACGGCTTCGCCGCGGTACTGGAAGACCCGCCACGCCTCGAAACAGATCAGCAGGAACATGAGAGATCGGGCGGACCATTCAGCCACGATCTCCCTGTCGAAGGCATGGAAGAGCACAAGGCCGTGCACGGCCGTGAGCACGATGAACGCGGCCCAGTGGAGCAGCCCCCCCAGGGTGAGGCACAGCATCCCGGCAAGGGAGGTGCTCACGGTGAGGAGCTTCAGCCTGAACGGCAGGTCAGATGGATATGACGTGCCCATGGGAAGGGATGTCCTGCCACGACGGCTGAAGGATCTCCGTGGCCTGAGCGAGGCGGGTGAGGACCCGTATCTTGTGTTCCCGGGAGTGGTCCATGCCGCTGTGGTACGAGTTCAGTACCAGGCCGAAGGCCAGCCCTGAACGGTGGAGTTCTTCTATCACGTAGGTGGCCTGGGAAAGCTTGGTCTCCATGTCAGGACCCGGTGTCAGGACCACCAGCGTACTCATGCCGGCCCCGCCCTCGAACACCCTCGAGACGGATCCCAGGTGCTGTTTTTTCCACACCACCGAGGACAGGGGATCGCCCGGTGAGTAGGGCCTAACGTGGGAGATGGAATCAGACGCCTTGGAGGCGCCTGCATCCTGGATGCCTTCACCCTGTCTGTGGGAAAAGACCAGGGGGCGGGGAAACACCACGACTTCTCCGGCGGCGTCGAAGGTGATGGACTTCTCGAACAGGCCATACGGGTAGGTGGTGGATATGGTGATGTCAGGCAGCCGGAGCACGCCCCGGGTGCCGAAGGTGACGTCCGCTCCCGCCGAATGGGTCTGGTCGGTCTGGAGGTCCATGACCCGGACGGGGGTGATGTCGTTGAGGGTGAGCCGGTGGGAACGGTTCCGCGGATTCTTGAGGAGGTAGGTCACGGTCGAAGGGATGCCCGCATGGATCTCCGTGGGGAGGACCCGGTCAAGCTCGAGGTGGCGCAGGTTCATCTCCGACTCGATGCCTGACACGATCATGAAGGCGAGCATGCCGGCGAGCACGAGATACAGGAGGTTGTTGCCCGTGGCCAGCGCGATGAGAATGAGGATGGTCAGGAAGGCAAAGAAGATCCTGCCCGCAACGGTGAGCCTGAACCCGCGGGGGGGCTTCAGCAGCCTGATGATGTCATAAGGGGAGCGCAACCTCATGGAGGATGTTCTCCAGGGCTCCCTGGGGTGCCCCGTTCTTGGCAATGATCCGGTGCTCCAGGACGAAGGGTGCCATGGACTGCACATCTCCGGGCGTGACGAAATCCCTTCCCTGGATGAAGGCCCACGCCTGGGATGCCCTCTTCAGGGCGAGACCCCCGCGGGGTGACACCCCGAGCTCGATGGCCGGGTGAGCCCTGGTGGAGCGCACGATCCTGGCGATATAATCCAGCACGTCCTGGTGGACCTTCACCGCGGAGGTCTCCCTGATGAGGGACAGGACGTCTTCGTGCCCCATGACCTCCTTGAGCTTCAGTGCATCGGCATGGTCGATGTCTTTCCTGAGTATCTCGGTCTCCTCCTCCAGGGGAGGATACCCCACCTTCACCTTGAGGAGGAAGCGGTCGAGCTGGCTCTCCGGGAGGGGGAAAGTCCCCACCACCTCTGCGGGATTCTGCGTGGCAATGACCATGAAGGGTTCAGGGAGTACGTAGGTGATGCCGTCGATGGTGACCTGGGCCTCTTCCATGGCCTCCAGCAGGGCGGACTGGGTCTTGGGAGATGTCCTGTTGATCTCGTCCGCAAGGACAATGCTGGCAAAGATCGGTCCCTTCACGATCTCCAGCGAGGATGAACCGCTCCGGAAGGTATGGAACCCGGTCACGTCCGACGGCAGCATGTCGTTGGTGAACTGGATGCGCTTGAAGCTCAGGTGGAGGAGTTTTGCCAGGGTGATGGCAATGAGGGTCTTGCCCACGCCCGGGACCCCCTCCAGGAGCACGTGGCCGCCGGAGAGCAGGGCGCACAGGACACACTTCAATACCTCGTCCTGGCCGAGATAGACCTCGTGCAACCTGGCGATGATGTCCCGGATCCTTGCGTGCATGTCCATGGGGGGGGCTTCCATCCTTGTCATCCTATCGGCAATCATAGCTGTGTTGTATGAATTGTGGAGCGCTGTTTCAAGGGTTGGTACCTGAACGGTCCCCTTTACAGGGCGCGTGGATATGGAATCTTCCTTCACCCCTGGACGGGGCTGTTTCCTGGAAAGGTTCACCTGGCGCTGAAGAGACGGGCGATACCCTGCCCGTATGCTACGTCTCGTCGGGAATCAGCCTCTTCACCCGCTCGAGAAGGTCGTGGATCTCTTTCTCGCGGGCCTTCAGGTAATCACGGTACTCGAACGACATGCGGGCGTGATGGATCTCGATACGGGTGGAAAGCTCTTCCCTCCCCAGGAGCATCTTGATGAGCGCGAGTTCTTCCTTTGATACCTCCAGGTTCATCATGGCGGATTCCCTCCTTTCGCCCTCCCGGCACACGGAACACCTCCGGTGCCGGGGGTGGAGCCGGCATGTGCTTCTTGACCATAATCATATATAATGGGCATGAAAGGGTTGTGAAGATGTGTACTCAAGATTTTCCCAGTAGTTCCCGATACTCTACACGAAGGCAGCATCATGGCTGATATGAGATATCGTCAGATCCTCGAGGACATGGAAGAGGGCTATTACGAGATAGACCTCACCGGAACCTTCACCTTCGTCAATAAAATCGTCTGCAAAATCGCTGAATTGACTGAGGACCAGATTATCGGCCTGAACTATGCCGACTATACCACCAAGGCCACGGCCAGGCGCGTCTTCAAGACCTTTCACAAGGTGTTCCAGACAGGTATCCCCCAACGGATCGAATACGAGATCATCCTCAGGGACAATTCCCGCAAGATCATTGAGAATTCCATCAGCCTCCTGCGGGACGAGCATCACAACATCATCGGTTTCTGCGGCCTGGTGAACGACATCACCAGGCGCAAACGCCTCGAGGAGCAGCTCAGAGAGAACAGGGAACGGTTCGAGGCCCTGTTCGAGAACGCGAACGAGCTCATCATCACCACCGATGCGCTGGGGTACATCAAGAGGCTGAACAGGAAGGTGGAGGAGGTTTCGGGTTACTCGAGAAGTGAGCTCATCGGCAAGAGCATCCTGGTCATCTCCCACCCCGACGACAAGGACCTGTACATCAGGTTCTGGCAGCAGCTGCTCAAGGGAGAGACCCCCATGCTCGAGCTCAGGGCGAGGGGAAAGGACGGCCGTTCCGCATACATCCTCGCGAGCGGCAGCGTCATCAGGAAGGGCGGGAAGATCATGGAGGTGCAGTACAACGCCCAGGAGATCTCCTCCCTGAAGAAGGCCCAGCAGACCATCGAGAACCTGAAAAACCTCATGAGCAGCGTCTTCGAGTCGAGCCCGAACCTGATCGTGTGCCTCGACAGCTCAGGCAGGATCCTCATGGCCAACCCCGTGACGGAGCGGATCTTCCACAAGCCCCTGAGCGCGGTGATCGGCAAGGACGTGCTCTCCCTGAGCCGGAAGCTGGCATCGTTCCAGAAGAACATCGAAGACGTGCGGTATAAACGGATACCCCAGTTCCTCCACGAGGTGGTCCTGTCGGACACCTCTGACGATGTCTTCGACGTGAGCATCTATCCCCTGGTGAACACGAGCCTGGGTGGCATCGTGCTCACCGCTGTGGACATCTCCGAGAAGAAGCGCATGGAACTGCAGCTGATCCATGCCCAGAAGATGGAGACCATCGGCGAGCTGGCGGGCGGCGTGGCCCACGACTTCAACAACATCCTCACCGGTATTACGGGCAACATATCCATGCTCAGGCACACCACGGACGAGCACAAGCGGGGGCACTACCTCTCCACCCTGGAGAACATCACCGACAGGGCCAGAGACCTCATCCGGCAGATGCTCGCCTTCACCAAACGGAACGAGGGGCTGCCGGAACCCATGTCCATCAACCAGGCGATCCGGGAGGTGATGGACATGTCCGTGAAGTCCATCCCCAAGAACATCCGGATCAAGGGCACCCTTTCGGACAGGGACTACCGCGTGTTCATCGACCATACCCACCTGATCCAGGTGCTCCTCAACCTGATGGTGAACGCCAAGGATGCCATCGGGGACAACCAGAACGGCCTCATTTCCATCTCCGTGCACCCCATGGTGGTGGACAAGCGTTCCATGCGGCAGTACATCCTCGGTTCCACGGGCAGATTCGTGCGCATCGAGGTCACGGACAACGGCTGCGGCATCAGCCACGACACCCTTCCCAAGATCTTTGACCCCTTCTTCACCACCAAGCAGAAGGGGCCCGACAAGGGAACCGGGCTCGGACTGTCCATTGCGTACAACATCGTCAAGAATGCGGGTGGCAGCATCCAGGTCAGCTCCACCGAGGGCAAAGGCACCACCTTCAACGTGATGCTCCCCCTGTGCGCCACCAAAGGAAAGGGAGTGTTTCCTGCGGGGAAACCCGTTCAGCCCGCATCGAAGAACAAGGCCCGGATTCTCATCGTGGACGATGAGGACATGCTCCGGGAGATCGGCAGGGACATGCTCAGCCTCCTGGGCCATGCGGTGGAGACCGCGTCCAACGGCCATGAATGCATGGAGATCCTCAAGAAAGACGAGAAGGGCTTCGACCTGGTCATCCTCGACATGATCATGCCAGAGCTGGACGGCTACCACACCCTCAAGGAAATGGAGAAGCACCACATCGACACCCGCGTGGTCATCTCCTCCGGATTCTCCTTCGAGCACGAGAAGAGCGATTTCCTCTCCAATCCCCTCATCGTTGCAAGGCTCAACAAGCCCTTCAACCTGAACGAGCTCTCCCAGGTGCTGGAGGAGGCGCTTGCATAGAGACGGTCCAGGCATCGTCCCCTGGTGAACAGCGACCTCGGGGGGCTCATCTTCCCTTTGGGCGCTGCCGATACTATCCTTAAGACAGCAGAAACAACGACCCTCCCTTGAGGGCGTCTCCCGGAGTGAATGATGCCACAGGACAGACCATTCGATCCCACGTTCTATGAAGACCTGTTCGAGAACTCCGCCGCCATCGCCACGGTCACGGACGCAAACGGCCTCATCGTGAAGATAAACAAGAAGGCAAAGGACATGTTCCTCGAGCCGGAGCAGGACCTTGATTCGGTCATCGGGAAGAACATCCTGGAGTTCGTCCACCCGGACGACCGCCCCAAGGTCATAGAACGGTGGAAGGGGAGCATACGCGATCTCAAGGAGGTGAACTACGACCTGCGCATGTTCGCCAGAGGGGGCCGCGTGATGTACTTTCTCGTCAGCGGGACCCCCATCATCCGTGACGGCAAGGTCGTCCTGTTCCACTACCAGGCCCTCGACATCATCGACCACAAGGTCCAGGAGCAGAACCTCATGCAGTCCGCCAGCGCCGAGGTCCTCGCCCAGATAGCCGGGGGGTTCGCCCATGACTTCAACAACCTCCTCACGGTGATAAACGGTTACTCCGAGCTCCTCAAGATGTCCATCAGCGAACGCGACCCGCTGCACCACAAGGTGGAACAGATCTGCCAGGCCGGAAGGCAGGCATCCGTCCTCACCAGGAGGATGCTCGAGTTCAGCAGGAAGAGCACCTCCCAGGCGCGGGCCGTGGACCTGAACATGGAGCTCTCCAACCAGGAGGGCATCATCCGGCATGTGCTGGGCGAGAACATCACCCTGCACTTCATGAAGGCACCCGAACCGGTGAAGGCGAACATCGTGCCGTCCCGCTTCGCGACGCTCCTTGTCAACCTCACGGCCAACGCGCGGGACGCCATGCCCAGGGGGGGAGATCTGACCATAACCACGGACGTCTGCGAGGTGAATGCGGCAAACGAGCACCTCTATGCCCAAGTCCCCCACGGGAGATACGTGCTGCTCGCCGTGAAGGACACGGGAGAGGGCATGGACCCGGAGCTGGTGCGCCAGATCTTCGACCCCTTCTTCTCCACCCGGGAGGGCGCCAAGGGGATCGGGCTGTGGACCGTGCAGAACATCGTCCACACAGCCGACGGGTACATCTTTGTGGATTCACGGACGGGTTCGGGCACCACCTTCTCCATCCTCCTTCCCACGGCCGCGGAGGCTCCCGCCAAAGACGCTCCGGCAAAGGCCCAGACCCCGGAGTCGGGTACCACGGCCCCTTCGAAGACCATCCTCATCGTGGAGGATGACGATACGGTGAGGGACCTCGTCAACGAAGTGCTCAAACAGCATGGACACGTGACACTGACCGCGCGCAACGGGGGAGATGCCCTCCAGATCGCCCGGCAGTTCGAGGGCCACATCGACCTGCTCATCACCGACATGGTCATGCGCAGGATCGACGGGAAGATGCTCTCGATGAAGATGAAATCCATCTGGCCGCACATCAAGGTCATGTTCATGTCCGGGTACGGCGGTGAGGTGCTGGACGACGAGCTCAAGGGGAGCGCCTTCCTCCAGAAACCCTTCCTGCCGAAGGATCTCATCGACAAGGTGGGCAGCGTCTTCCGGGACTGACCCCCAGGACATGGGCCGCTTCTAGCGGACGATGCACCTTCCCACCATGCCCCGGATCCCTTCCAGGAGTCGATTCACCTCGTCCTCGGAGAAAGACCTCTCCGAAACGTACTCCTGGTCCACATGCTTGGACGACACGAACCTCTGGAGCGCATACAGCGGTGCGCCCTCGATCATGCGGGCGATCTTCATCACGTCTTCTGAATCGATGAGGGATCTGACCAGGGTGGTGCGGAATTCGTGGGTGATGCCCGAACCCATGAGGGCCTCGATGCTGTCCTGGATGTCCGTGATGTTCACCAGGGCGCCCGTCACCTGCGCATACCTGTCCAGGGGTGCCTTGATGTCCATGGCCACATAGTCCGCCAGTCCCCGGGAAAGGATGGCCCTGAGGACCTGCGGCCTGGATCCGTTGGTGTCGAGTTTCAGGAGGTACCCCATGGTCTTGATCCTGTGCATGAAGCCCTCAAGACCGTTCTGAAGGGTGGGCTCTCCGCCGGTGATGACCACGGCGTCGAGCTTTCCCCGCCGTTTCTCCAGGTACGAGAACACCTCTTCGCGGCCGATGGTGTCGCAGAAGAACGCCGGAATCACGAGCTCAGGGTTGTGGCAGAAGGGGCAGCGGAAATTGCACCCCTGGGTGAAGACGATGGCGCTGATCATGCCCGGGTAATCGATGAACGACGTCTTCTGGACGTATGCGATCTTCATGGCCGACACCGCCCATGCCCCACCTCTTCCGGCCACGGTGTCTGAAATGGCTTGATTTGTTCATGGAGAGCGCCAATAATAGACTCAAAGCGCCGATGTCCGGCTGGAGGTTTTCCATTCAAGATTTCCGGGCCAAGGGACGATGTATCCACCAGAGGGCGCGGTTCCGGAAACACGGATCCTGACCCCGATGCTATTGACTTACATATTTCATGTAGGGCAGAACGAGAGGGAGGAGTACTCATCATGGCGAAGACGAGGGTTCTCATAATGGATGATGAGGAACTGATCCTCGATGTTGTCAGCAGCATGCTCGAATACCTGGGCTATGATGTGGATCTGTCCAAGAACGGCCAGGAGGCCCTGGACAAGTACGGTGCGGCCATGCAGAGCGGCTCTCCCTTCGGTGCGGTGATCATGGATCTCACCATCCCCGGCGGCCGGGGCGGTAAGGATGTCATCCGCGACCTCCTGTCCATGGATCCGGGCGCCAGGGCCATCGTGTCCAGCGGATACTCCAATGACCCCATCATGACCAACTGCACCGAGTACGGGTTCAAGGGCGTGGTGAAGAAGCCGTTCAAGATGGAAGACCTCCGCGACGTACTCGCCCAGGTGCTCGATTCCTAGGGGACGTTCACACCTCCCTCGACACCCCCTCCCGGACCTCCGGGGCATGGCAGGACACATCCACGGCTGCATGCGCACCGGACGGCTGCACCCTGTACACCTGGCCGGGCACGAGTTCCTGGGAAGGCACCGCCCTGTCCACCCGGAAGGACTTCCGCTGGAGGAACTCCTCCTTCTTGCCGTTGTTCCACTGTGCCACCGGCCGCAGGTAGCCCACCACGCGCGAGTACACCTCGGTGGTCTCTCCGCATTCGGGGCACTGCGGGTGATTGCCCGCGAGGTAGCCGTGGCCCGGGCAGACGCTGAAGGTGGGGCTGAAGGTGAAGTAGGGGATCTTGTACCCATTGCAGATCTTCATGACCAGTCGCTTGATCACCTCCGGTTCCTCCACGCGCTCACCGGCGAAGAGGTGCATGACCGTTCCGCCGGTGTACTTGGACTGGATCTCGTCCTGCAGGTCCAGGGCCTCGAAGATGTCATCCGTGTAGTTCACCGGGAGCTGGGACGAGTTCGTGTAGTACGGCTCGTGGCCTTCCCGGTACTCCTTCTCGTTGGCGCAGACGATCTCCGGGAAGGCCTTCTTGTCGATGCGCGCCATGCGGTAGGACGTGCCCTCCGCGGGGGTGGCCTCGAAGTTGTAGTTGTTCCCGGTCTTTTCCTGGAGGACCAGCAGCTTGTGCCGGATGAAGTCCGCCACCCGAAGGGCGAAGAGCTTGCCCTGGTCCGTGCCGATGTCCTTGCCGAAGAGGTTCAGGCAGGCCTCGTTCATGCCCAGGATGCCGATGGTGGAGAAGTGGTTCTTCCAGTATTCGCCGAACTTCTCCTTCATGCCCGTGAGGTAGAACTTGGTGTAGGGGTACAGGTTGCTCTCCGTAAAGCTCTCGAGCACCTTGCGTTTGATGTCAAGGCTCATGCTGGCGATGTCTATGAGGTCGTCCAGCCTCCGCATGAAGTCGGTCTCGCTCGAGCTCAGGAAGCCGAGCCTGGGCAGGTTGATGGTCACCACGCCGATGGAGCCGGTGAGCGGATTGGAGCCGAACAGACCGCCGCCCCTCTTGACGAGCTCGCGGTTGTCGATCCTGAGCCGGCAGCACATGCTCCGGGCGTCGCCCGGGTCCATGTCCGAGTTGATGAAGTTTGAGAAGTACGGCACCCCGTACTTGGCGGTCATCTCCCACAGGCCGGTGAGGTTGGGGTTGTCCCAGTTGAAGTCGGACGTGATGTTGTAGGTGGGGATGGGGAAGGTGAACACCCTGCCCTTGGCGTCGCCGGCCGCCATGACCTCCACGAAGGCGCGGTTGAACATGTCCAACTCCTCCTGGAACTCGCCGTAGGTGGCATCCTGGATCCGGCCGCCCACGACAACGCCCTGGTCCCGGTAGTGGGCCGGCACGTCCAGGTCAAGGGTCACGTTGGTGAAGGGGGTCTGGAAACCCACCCGGGTGGGCACGTTGATGTTGAAGATGAACTCCTGCAGGGCCTGCTTCACCTGGAGGTAGTCGAGCTGGTCGTAGCGGATGAAGGGGGCCAGCAGGGTGTCGAAGTTTGAGAAGGCCTGCGCTCCTGCCGCCTCGCCCTGGAGGGTGTAGAAGAAGTTCACGATCTGTCCGAGCGCGGTTCGGAAGTGTTTGGCCGGCTTGCTCTCCACCTTCCCGGCCGCGCCCTTGAATCCCTTGAGCAGGAGGTCGTAGAGGTCCCACCCCACGCAGTACACCGAGATGATGTTGAGGTCGTGGATGTGGAAATCGCCGTTGGAATGTGCGTTCCGCACCTCGGGCGGGTAGATCTTGTTGAGCCAGTAGATCTTGCTGATCTCCGAGGAGAGGTAGTTGTTGAGGCCCTGGAGGGAGAAGGCCATGTTGCTGTTCTCGTTCACCTGCCAGTCCAGCTTCTCCAGGTACTGGTCGATGAGGTCCACCCCCATGCCTGCCTTGATCTCGCGGATCTTGGCGTGCTGGTCGCGGTAGATGATGTACGCCTTGGCCGTCTTCTTGAACATGGACTGGAGGAGCACCTCCTCCACGATGTCCTGAACGGCCTCCACGGCAGGCACGTCCGCATAGGTCTGCTCCGCGATGGAAAGGACCTTGATCATGAGCTTGTGTGCGGTGGCATCGTCGAATTCACCCGTGGCCCTGCCCGCCTTGGCGATGGCCGCCGTGATCTTCGACGCATCGAAGGAAACGACCCGACCGTCTCTCTTCCTGATGGTGGTGAACATGCTATTCCTCCCCTTTGACTGAACAGATCATATGGTTGTGTGTGGTTGACCGTTCCCGCCGTCTCACGCTCCCTCAACCGTGAACACGGCCCTGCCTTTTCCCGCATGCGCCAAGGGCAAAACCCGTTATAGCATACTATATATAGTGTATCACGGACACCAAGATACTATATGTGCATTTTTTCGTAATTGCAAGGGGAAAATGAGGAGAATTTTTCCAGGAGGGTTCAGGGCACCTCTGTGCAGGTGCCCTGAACGGGTGCGGGTCAGTCTCTGTCGTCTTTGTACATGGCGTTGATCTCGGCGGCGTAGTTCGCGCTCACCACCTTGCGCTTGATCTTGAGGGTGGGTGTGAGCTCTCCGGTCTCGATGGTGAACTCCCTGGGCAGGATCGTGAACCTGCGGATCTGCTCAACCCGGGCGTAGTCCTTCATGAGCTCCTTGATCCGCTGATCGTACAGGGCCACGATCTCGGGCTTCTTGACCAGGTCCTCGTGGGAGTTGAAGGAGATGCCCTGCTTCTTGGCGTACCCGGCGAGCTCCTTGAAGTTCGGCACGATGAGTGCGCTGATGAACTTCTTCCCCTCGCCGATGACCACGGCCTGCTCGATGAGCAGGTCCGCCAGGAGACTGTTCTCGATGTTCTGGGGAGCGATGTTCTTGCCGCCTGCGGTGACGATGATGTCCTTCTTCCTGTCCGTGATGTACAGGCACCCGCGGTTGTCGATGCGTCCGATATCCCCGGTCATGAACCAGCCGTCCTCGGTGAACACCGCCCTGGTGTCCTCGGGCTTGTTGAAGTAGCCCTTCATGACCTGGGGCCCCTTGATGAGGATCTCGCCGTCGGGGGCGATCTTGACGTGGGTGTCCGGGAGCGCCGGGCCGACGGAGCCGAATTCGAACACGTCGAACCGGTTCACGTTGGTCACCGGACTCGTCTCGGTGAGGCCGTAGCCGTTGTGCACGGGGACGCCGATGCCGTTGAAGAAGCGGTCTATCTCGGTGGACAGCGGCCCACCGCCGCTGATGAAGATCCTGATCCTCTCGAGCCCCAGGGCCTTGCGGATCTTGGCGAACACCAGGGCCTCGGCCAGGGCGTACTGGGCGTTGATGGTGGCAGGCATCTCCTTCTTCTGGACGATGTAGTCCACCGCCCTGTCGGCAACCTGCACCGCCCACTGGAAGAGTTTCTTCTTCACGGGGTGGGCCTTGTCCGCCTGGGAGAAGATGCCCGAGTGGAGCTTCTCGAAGAGCCTGGGGACGCTCACCATCAGCGTGGGCCTGATCTCCTGCATGTTCTCCAGGACCGTTGAGAAGGACTCGGCGAGGTTCACCACGGCACCGATCTGGATCATGAGGTAGAGCGATACCGTCCTGCCCAGGGAGTGGCTCCAGGGGAGCAGGGCCAGCGATTCGTCGCGGTGGTCGATGATGGGGTGCGACGCATAGGCCTGCATGACGTTGGCCACGAAGTTGCCGTGGGTGAGCATCACCCCCTTGGGCGCCCCTGTGGTGCCCGAGGTGTAGATCAGCGTCGCCAGGTCATCCGGGCCGATGGCTGCCAGGCGCTGTTCGAACCCGGCCTTGTCCTTCACCGCTTCGCCGCGGGCCATGAGTTCGTCGAGGCTCATGACCT
This sequence comes from uncultured Bacteriovoracaceae bacterium, assembly GCA_964572405.1. Classification (GTDB taxonomy): domain Bacteria; phylum Desulfobacterota; class Desulfomonilia; order UBA1062; family UBA1062; genus MWEI01. The sequence continues at coordinate 1,351 of CAZNGL010000025.1, read as the reverse complement.
GCTTGTCCGAGGTTTCGATCCTGTCGAAGGTGACGATGTGCTTCAATGTCGCCAGTCTGTGCTTGGCCGACAGGACCCTGTCCAGGTGGTCCTTGTCCGAGACGAAGAGGACCTGTGTCATGGAGTCATTGAGGATGTAGGCGGCCTCCATGGCCGAGTTGGTGGCGTAGATTGGCGCGTCGGCTGCGCCGATGGACAAAGCCGCCAGGTCACAGAGCATCCACTGCCAGCAGTTTTCCGAGAAGATGCCCACCATGTCCCCCGGCCTGACGCCCAGGGACATGAGCCCGAGGCCTGTCTTGAAGACCATGTTCTGCATCTCTTTCCAGCTGATGGGTACGTACCTGCCGTCCTTCTTGTACCGCACAAAGGTCTCGTACTGGTACCGCTCCGCCCTGTTGTGGAAGATGCCTGCGATGTGCCGTTCAGAATGTGCCATGTCCGGTCCCTCCTTGTCGGGATTTTCGTGATGCATGCAGGATCTCGTGATGTCCGGGGTGTGCATGCAACGCAATCATAGCTATCATGTTCCGAACTGTCAGCCCTGGTGGTTCGTGCCAGACGTGCGATCCGTGCCTCCGGGGGAGCGTACCGAACCATGCCCCGCGGTGGAGCGGGACTTCCCTGTACGCGGGTTTGACAGCCCGGACCTCCATGGTTCTATACCCATACCTTGCGACTCTTCAACTGATATTTTTCACTGTGATTCACCTGCTGTGCACTGGACGATTGCGAAAGAGAGCCACTTTCTCTATAGTGTGATCCATGAAGCATGCCCTGAGCATCGACCTTGAGGAGTATTTCCAGATCCATGTCCTCTCGGATCTGATCCCCGCGGATACCTGGCAGGGACTTCCCTCATTCGTGGAGGAGAACACCGCACGGATCCTGGACATGCTCGACACCCACCGCACCAGGGGCACCTTCTTCTGCCTCGGCTGGATAGCCGAGCGCAACCCCGGCCTCATCCGGCTGATCCACGCCAGGGGGCACGAGATAGCGTGCCACGGCTACGCGCACCAGGTCATCTACCAGCAGGACCATGCCCGCTTCAAAGACGATGTGGCCAGGGCAAAGGACGTCCTGGAACAGTGCACCGGAGAGAAGGTCATGGGCTACCGGGCGCCCACCTATTCCATCACGGAGAGGACCCTGTGGGCACTGGAGATCCTCGAAGAGGCCGGGTTCCGCTACGATTCGAGCATCTTCCCCATCTACCACGACAACTACGGGATACCGGACGCCCCCCGGTTCCCGTACCGCATACCCGGCAGGACCCTGGCCGAGTTCCCCATCTCCACCCTGAAGATGGGCCCGGTGAACGTCCCCATCACGGGCGGCGGGTATTTCC
>CAZNGL010000024.1:0-29576 GCA_964572405.1 uncultured Bacteriovoracaceae bacterium | reverse complement strand
CGAATACATCGTGGTGCTGTTCCACTTCCACCGGGCGAAAGGCTATGACCTCAGGCAGAAGCGCCGGCGCGTGGGTGAGCTGCGGGGGGTGTTCAGCCTGTGCTCCCCGAACCGGCCCAACGGCATCGGACTGTCCATCCTGAGGCTCGTGGCGGTGGAGGGCAACCTGCTGCACGTGCACAACGTGGACCTCCTCGACGAAACCCCCATCCTGGACATCAAGCCCTACAAGCCCCAGGACTATCCCCGGTGAGGCAAGGGCTGGCCATGCCCGGTCCCGAATATGCGTTGATATTTTCCCCATGATATGGTTTTCTATTGCACCTGGTAAGGATACCGCGCGCTCGGGGTGCGCCTCGGGTCATCCCGGACCGGCGCATGAACCGAATCCATCTGTGAAGGGCCCGCGGTGCTTTCCTCCAGAGGGAACGGACACCATGAGAGGCAAAGGAGACGACCCATGGAATACGACATGCCCCTGTTCAGGCCGCCTTCCGAGGCGCGTTCGCTCATTTTCCAGGTGACGCTCGGCTGCTCGTGGAACAGGTGCGTGTTCTGCGCCATGTACAAGACCAAGGACTACCTGGTGCGGCCCTTTGAAGACCTCGAACGCGATGTCATGGAGATGTCCCGGCGCTACCCCGACACCCGGAAGATCTTCCTGGCCGACGGGGACCCGCTGGCCGCGCCCACGGACCACCTCCTGAGGGTCCTGGACCTCTTGAACCGGAGCTTCCCCGCTCTGGAGCGCATCAGCACCTATGCAGGCCCCACGAACCTCAGGGTCAAGACCCTGCACGAGCTGCAGGAATTCAGGGCCCGCAAGCTCGATGTGCTCTACCTGGGCATCGAGACGGGCAACGACAGGCTCCTGAAGAAGATCAGGAAGGGCGCCACCGCCGACGGAATCGTCGAGGTGTGCCGCAAGGCCATAGACGCGGGCCTGCGCATGTCCACCTTCATCATCCTGGGCCTGGGCGGGGTGGAGGGCAGCTACGACCACATCAAGGACTCGGCGAAGGTGGCCAACGCCATAGACCCTCACTTCCTGGCCACGCTCACCCTCATGCTGGGTCCCTACGAGAAGCTCTACGAGGAGGAGATCATGGGGGGCGGCTTCAAGCTCATCGACAAGCGCCAGTCGCTCCAGGAGGTGCGGTGGTTCGTGGAGGACCTGGAACTCACGGACTGCAAGTTCGGCTCCGAGCACGCATCCAACTACCTGCCCATCAGCGGGACCCTGCCCCGGGACAAGGGGGAGATGCTCAGGCTCGTCGACACGGCGCTTGCCGACATGTCCTCGAGGATGATCAGGCCCGAATGGGCCCGGGGGCTCTGATGGACGTCAGGGCCATCCGCGGCATGAACGACATCCTCCCGGCCGAGGTCGCCAGGTGGCGTCTCGTGGAGGACACCGCGCGCCGGATCTTCTCGCTGTACGGCTTCCGCGAGCTCAGGCCACCCGTGATGGAGCGCACGGAGCTGTTCCTCCGGGGCATCGGCGACGACACCGACGTGGTGGAGAAACAGATGTACACCTTCACGGACAAGGGAGGCGACTCGGTGACGCTGCGGCCCGAGGCCACGGCCTGCGTGCTGCGGTCCGTCATCGAGCACAACCTGCTGGGCGCGGACCCGGTGCAGAAGCTCTACAGCATCGGGCCCATGTTCCGCTACGAGCGACCCCAGAAGGGCAGGTACCGCCAGTTCCACCAGATCAATGCCGAGCGCCTGGGCGAGGACGGACCCTTCGCCGACGCGGAGACCCTGGCCCTGGCCCATGACCTTGCGAGCGCGGTCCTGGGGAGAGATGCCCTCCTCATGGAGGTGAACTCGCTGGGGTGCAAGGCATGCAGGCCCGGCTTCAAGGGTGCCCTGCAGGAGTTCCTCGCGTCGAAGCAGGACATGCTCTGCACAGACTGCAGGCGACGCATGGACACGAACCCCCTGCGGGTGCTCGATTGCAAGGTGGAGTCGTGCAGGCAGGCCGTGCAGGGGGCGCCCTCCATGGAGGCGCACCTGTGCGAGGCCTGCAGGGGCCACTTCGACGAGGTCCTCAAGGGCCTCCAGGTCTTCGGCGTCCGGTTCGAGCGGAATCCCAGGCTGGTGAGAGGCCTCGACTACTACACCCGCACCACCTTCGAGATCACGGCCGTTGGCCTCGGGTCGCAGAACGCCGTGGCGGGCGGGGGCAGGTACGACGATCTGCTGAGCATCCTGGGCGGGCCTCCTGTGGGAGGCATCGGCTTTGCCTTCGGCATGGAGCGCCTGATCATGCTCATGGGCGACGTGCAGGACAAGGTAAGTGGCTGCTTCGTGGTGGCCCAGGCCAACCCTGCGGTGGAGCTCGCGGCCCTCGGCCTCATCGCAGAGCTCCGCGCCGCGGGCATACCGGCCGAGGCGGCCTTCGGCAGGAGCTTCAAGGCCCAGATGCGACGGGCGGATAGGGCCGGCTACCCGCTGTGTGCCATCATCGGCGAGGAGGAGCTCGCGAGCGGGACGCTCACCGTCCGCGACATGCGGAGCGCCTCCCAGGCAAAGGTCACCAGGAGCGGGGTCATACAGGAGATCACATCCATGCTTGCTGAGAACAAAGGAGAGAGAGCGTGACGAGCGGCGTGCAGAATCTGAAGCGGACACACTACTGCGGCGAGATCAACGATGTCCCGGAGGGCACTCGCGTGACCCTGTTCGGCTGGGTCCAGCGCAGGAGGGACCTGGGGGGCCTCATCTTCATCGATATCCGCGACCGCACGGGAATCGCCCAGGTGGTCTGCAACCCCGAGGACCAGCCCAGGGCCCACGCCGTGGCCCATACCCTGCGGGGCGAGTTCTGCATCGGGATCACCGGTGTGCTTGCAAGGCGGCCCGAGGAGATGCGCAACCCCGCCATGAAGACGGGCGATGTGGAGGTCACGGCCCACGACGTGGTGGTCTTCAACGAGGCCGCCACGCCGCCGTTCGTCATCGAGGACGGGGTGGAGGTGAACGACACCCTCAGACTCAAGCACCGTTACCTGGACCTGAGACGGCCGTTCCTGCAGCAGAACATCCTGCTCCGGCACCGGGCCGCTTCCAGCGTGCGCAGGTACCTGGACGACCACGGGTTCATCGACGTGGAGACCCCGGTGCTCACCAAGAGCACCCCCGAGGGCGCGCGGGACTACCTGGTGCCGAGCAGGATCTTCCCGGGCAAGTGCTACGCCCTCCCCCAGTCGCCCCAGCTCTTCAAGCAGCTCCTCATGGTCTCCGGGTTCGACCGGTACTACCAGATCGTGAAGTGCTTCCGCGACGAGGACCTGCGTGCCGACCGGCAGCCAGAGTTCACCCAGATCGATATCGAGATGTCCTTCGTCTCCAGGGACGACGTGCTGGACGTCACCGAGGGCATGATCGTCACCCTGTTCAGGGAGACAAAGGGCATCGAGCTGAAGAGGCCCTTCCCGAGGCTCAGCTACGCAGAGGCCATGGCGGGGTATGGAACGGACAGGCCCGATACCCGCTTCGGCATGCTGCTCTGTGATGTGTCGGACATCGCGGCCACCTCGGACTTCCGCGTGTTCACCCAGGCCGTGGCCGAAGGCGGTGCGGTGAAGGCCATCGCGGTGAAGGCCCCGCACAACCTGAGCAGGAAGGACCTGGACTCCCTCCAGGGAGCCATCGCCGACCACGGCGCCAAGGGCGTGCTCTGGGCCAGGCTCGACGAGGACGGGTGGAAGTCCACGCTCACAAAGTTCTTCAAGGACGGACAGCTCGCGGGCATCGCCCACCGCCTCGGCATGGACGTGGGCGACGTGGCGCTCTTCGTGGCGGACCGGAAGCCGGTGGTGGACGCGAGCCTGGCGGCGCTGCGCCTGCACCTGGCCGAGCGGCTGAACCTCATCCCCAAGGACACCTTCGCCGCCTTGTGGGTCACCGACTTCCCCCTCATGGACTGGAGCGAGGAGGAGGGGAGGCTGGTGTCGGTGCACCACCCCTTCACGTCCCCGGTCCTCGAGGACCTGCCCCTGCTCGGGACCGATCCCGGCAAGGTCAAGGCCCAGGCCTACGACATGGTCATCAACGGCTACGAGGTGGGGGGCGGCAGCATCCGGATCCATGACCAGCAGGTCCAGCAGCAGGTTTTCACGGTGCTGGGGCTCACCGAGGAGCAGGCGCGGGTCAAGTTCGGATTCCTCCTGGACGCCCTGCAGTACGGCGCGCCGCCCCACGGCGGCATCGCCTTCGGGCTCGACCGGCTCATCATGCTGCTCGCCGGCACCACGAGCATCCGGGACGTCATCGCCTTCCCCAAGACCCAGAAGGCGTACTGCACCATGACGGACGCCCCGTCCGAGGTGGACCCTCGGCAACTTGCAGAGCTCGGACTGAGGACGGGAGAGGTTGAGAAATGAAACGGTTCATCGGTACATGCCTGGCCGCGCTGGTGCTGTTCGGGTGCGCCACGGCCAAACCCGCTGAACAGGCGGGCACGCCCGACCCCCGGCAGGAGGCGCTGAAGCAGGGCGTTGCCGACCTGAGGAAGGGGCTGGACGCCCTCGATGACGAGGATGACGAGGCCGCGGCCCAGGCCTTTGTGCGCGCCCTGAGGCAGTTCGACGCGGCCGACCGGGAGGCGCTCTCCGCGCTGCAGGAGGCCGCCGGGCAGCTCGCCAAGATCGTGGAGATCTCGGGGTTCGAGTATGCCAGGAAGGAGTCCTTTTCCCTGCTCCTGATGTACCTCGACATGCAGAGGGCCTATGCGGACCGCGACACCGCCCAGGTGCGGACCCTGGGGGAGCGGTTCGGCATTGCCTACAGGGAGGCGGTGCAGAGGACCGCCGAGGAGAAGCAGAAGCGGCTCGAGGAGATCGGCGCGGAGATCGCTCTCAAGCGCGACGAGATCCAGAAGGGCTCGGAGCCGTCCGTCCTGGACGTCTACCCCGCGGTCTACCTGGTGAAGAAGGGCGACACCCTGCCGGGTATCGCCGGCCGCAACGAGATCTACAACGACTCGTTCATGTGGCCGCTCATCTACAAGGCCAACCGCGACCAGATCAAGGACCCCAAGGTGCTCTACGCGGGCCAGGAGCTGAAGATCCCCCGGGACCTGTCCGTGGAGGAGATCGTCGATGCCCGCAGGGAGGCCGGCGCCCATGAGCCTGACAAGATCCCCAGGGAATCCTACACACCCAAGGGAAAGAAGAAATAGCATGGCCAGATGGGATCCAGAGAAGAAGGTGTTCTACTACACCCCGGGCAGGAACTACGCCACCGGCATCCAGGAAATCGAGAAGGGCAACTACTACCGGGCCCTGTTCAACTACGACGAGGTGCCCAAGATCGACTTCGACCTGCGTCTGGTCCCCATGGCGCCCGCAGAGGACATCTTCATCACCGACACCACCTTCCGGGACGGCCAGCAGTCCATGACGCCCTTCACGGTGGAGCAGATCGAGCGCATCTACGACTTCCTCCACCGCATCGGTGGCGATTCGGGCCTCATCCGGGCAAGTGAGTTCTTCCTCTACACCAGGAAGGACAAGGCCGCCGTGGAGGCCTGCCTGGAAAAGGGGTACAATTTTCCGAGGGTGACCGCGTGGATCAGGGCCCACAAGGACGACCTCAGGCTCGTCCGGGCCATGGGCATCGAGGAGACCGGCATCCTCACCTCGGTGTCCGACTACCACATCTTTCTCAAGCTGGGGCAGTCTCGGCGCAAGGCGCTGGACGACTACCTGGGCATCGTCAAGGAGGCGCTCGCCCAGGGCATCACCCCGCGCTGCCACTTCGAGGACGTGACCAGGGCCGACATCTACGGGTTCTGCATCCCGTTCGCCCGGGAGCTCATGAGGCTCCGCGAGGAGTCCGGCATGGACGTGAAGGTTCGGCTCTGCGACACCATGGGCTACGGGGTCACCTTCCCCGGCGCCGCCCTGCCCAGGTCCGTGGACAAGCTCGTGAGGGCCTTCATCGACGACGCGGGCGTGCCGCCGGCCCTGCTGGAGTGGCACGGCCACAACGACTTCCACAAGGTGGTGGTGAACGCCACCACGGCGTGGCTCTACGGGTGCTCGGCGGTGAACTGCGCCATCTTCGGGTTCGGCGAGCGCACGGGCAACACCCCGGTGGAGGCCATGGTCTTCGAGTACCTCTCGCTCCGGGGCCACGACGACGAGAGCATCGACACCCGGGCCATCACCGAGCTGGCCGAGTACGTGGCTACGGACATGGGGTACCACATCCCGGCCAACTACCCCTTCGTCGGAAGGAACTTCAACGTGACCCGGGCGGGTATCCATGCGGACGGGCTGGTGAAGAACGAGGAGATCTACAACATCTTCAACACGGACAAGATCCTGAACCGGCCCATCGAGATCGCCATCACGGACAAGTCGGGCAAGGCCGGGCTCGCCCACTGGGTGAACGCGCACTTCAAGCTCAAGGACGCGGAGAGGATCGACAAGCGCCACCCGGGCATCAGCCGCATGTACCAGCAGGTGGTGAAGGAATACGAGGACGGCCGCAACACCTCGCTCTCGGACGAGGAGCTGGAGAAGCTCGCCTCGCGGTTCATCCCGCACCTCTTCCTGTCCGGGTTCGACCTCATCAAGTACGAGGCGCGGGAGTACGCGAGCCAGCTCATCGAGAAGCTCCTGGAGAACGGGGACATGAAGGCCATGAACCCGAAGAAGCAGGAGCCGGTCATCACCGAGTTCATCAAGGAGTACCCCTTCATCCAGTTCGCCTACGTCACGGACCTCACAGGGATCAAGATCACCCGGAACATCACCCAGCCCGAGTTCAGGGGGCAGTTCCAGCACAAGATGAAGGAGAACGAGGACTGCTCGGACCGGGACTGGTTCATCAAGACGAGCGCCGACGGGAAGCTCCACGTGGGCGGCGTCACCACCTCGCGCATCACGGGCGCGCTCATCATGACGGTGTCCGCCCCCATCCTGAACGACGACCTCGACATGGTGGGCGTCCTGGGGCTCGACATCCGGTTCGAGGACGTGGTCAAGGCCATCCAGAGCATGTACGAGGCTCGCGGCACGAGCATGAGCCCCACGGACCTGCAGAAGTACCAGCGGGTGCTCTGGGAGGAGCTGCACCGGAACCAGGAGTACGGGAAATAATCGATTGCAGGAAAGGAACGACATGGCAGGTACCAGGATCACGTTTGTGAACAATGCGCTGAACATACCCGACGACCCCGTCATCCCCTACATCGAGGGCGACGGCGTGGGCCCGGACATCTGGGCGGCCGCGCAGGCCGTCTTCGACGCCGCCGTGGCGAAGGCCTACGGCGGGAAGCGGAAGATCGCCTGGAAGGAGATCTACGCCGGCGAGAAGGCCAACGCGAGGTTCGGTACCTACCTGCCGGACGAGACCATCGCCGCGTTCAGGGAGTACATCGTGGGCATCAAGGGCCCGCTTACCACGCCCGTGGGAGGCGGCATGCGGAGCCTGAACGTGGCGCTGCGCCAGATCCTCGACCTGTTCGCGTGCATCAGGCCCGTGAAGTACTACACGGGAACGCCCGCGCCGGTGAAGCGGCCCGAGCTCGTGGACATCACGGTCTTCCGGGAGAACACCGAGGACCTCTACGCGGGCATCGAGTGGTCCCGGGGGAGCGGCGAGGTGAAGAAGGTCATCGACTTCCTCAACAAAGAGATGGGCACGCACATCCGGGAGGACTCGGGCATCGGCATCAAGCCGATTTCCGTCACCGGCACCAGGCGGCTCGTGCGCATGGCCATCGAGTACGCCATCAAGCATGGAAAGAAGACCGTGACACTCGTGCACAAGGGCAACATCATGAAGTTCACCGAGGGCGCGTTCCGCGACTGGGGCTACGAGCTGGCGAAAGAGGAGTTCGGCGACGTGACCGTGACGGAGGCCGACCTGAACAGGAACTTCGGCGGGAAGCTCCCCGAGGGCAAGATCCTCATCAACGACCGGATCGCGGACTCCATGTTCCAGCAGGTGTTATTGCGGCCCGCGGAGTACGACGTGCTGGCCGTGCCCAACCTCATCGGCGACTTCATCTCGGACGCCCTGGCAGCCCAGGTGGGCGGGCTCGGCATGGCCCCGGGCGCGAACATCGGCATCCCGTTCGCCGTGTTCGAGGCCACCCACGGCACCGCGCCCAAGTACGCGGGCCAGGACAAGATCAACCCGGGCTCGCTGATCCTCTCAGGCGCCATGATGTTCGACTACCTGGGCTGGGACGAGGCCGCAGGGCTCGTGCGCAAGGGCCTGGAGAAGGCCATTGCGGACAAACAGGTCACCTACGACCTGGAGCGCCAGATGGAGGGCGCGACCCTGCTCAGGTGCTCGGAGTTCGGCAGGGCGATCATCGAGAGGATGTAGGAAATGAGAAGCAGGACGGGCCATGTCCGTCCTGGTTTTTTTATTACATGAACATGGATAAGCACAGAAAATTCCAATTTGATCCTGAAAACATACCCTGTACATTTCTGAAAAGATCTCACCAACTGATTCCTTCTGCAGAGGGACTGAAGGGAGACTCTGCGCGAGCGGTTCTGAGGTATGACTCCCCGACGACAAAGGTATCAGTGGATGAGTGTACATATGACGGTGCTGGCTTTGACCCTGATATGAATATCTGTGGCAAGCAGTGTCCGAAATACACTCCTGAAGCTATTGCTGTATGTCAGAGCCATGGAGAGTATCTCCAGAGATTTGGGTGCTATTTGTGCAGAGAAAAAGAGCTGACAAGTGTGTTGTTCGACACCGACCGCTATGAAGCTGTCCCGGTTAAGAGGTATATTCTCATGTTCAGTACCGTATTTATTCCTTATGAAATTATAATGGGTTATTACGATCCCAGGCCGAATGTTAATCTTCTCATGGACATTATTGCCTTTATCATCAGTTCGGTAGGAGCTGCGGTTGCCTTCATTCGCAAATATGGACGACCCTTTAACCCGGCGGAGTATAGAAGGATGCTCGGTGGATCATCTATTGCGGTCTATCTCTCATTGATCATGATGAGCGTTCCCTCAATCCATGGGTACCTTGCCTATACTTTTACGAAGATGATGGATCTCATGCTCATGGTATTGCTTGTGTTAGCATAGAATACGGTTCTATATGCAGGTTTTCTGATGATGATGTACTCAAAATCATTTTTATCGAGTACGCTTATCAAGAATATTCACAAATAGATGCCGATGGGTATAAAATATTTCTGTCCCTAATAACCACTTGGTTGTCGGATCGCGATGAAACCTGTTGATCTTTCCCTCTCCCGCCGATATAGTACATCATGTACAAAAGATACAAAAGAAGCAAGACCATGATCCGCCTTTCAACGAGCGACCTCAGGAAGGATACGGCCGATGCCCTGAACAGGGTGGCATATGGCGGCGACAGGATTGCCCTGCACCGCAGGGGCAAGGATGTCGCCGTGATTGTCTCCGTGGAGGACTATGAGCTCCTGCGGGCCATAGAAGACAGGGCGGACATGGAAACCATCAGGAAGATCAAGGCCGAACCGGAAGAAGAGGTCCTCTGGGATGACCTCAAGAAGGAACTCGGCTTGTAATGCCCTATGTGATCAAGTTCACCCAGCACGCAGCCCGTGCCTTCCGCAAGCTGCCGCGGGATGTCCAGACACGCGTGTCACCGGTCATTGATGCATTGAAAGATGACCCGAGGCCGTCCGGTTCCGAGAAGCTGAAAGGTGCGGATGATGTCTACCGGATTCGCGTGGGAGATTACCGCATTCTTTATGAGGTGAGAGACAAGGAACTCGTTGTCTGTATCATCGAGGCCGGGCATCGACGGGAAGTGTATAGAAGATGACCATGATCCTCACCATTGAGATTCAAGAGCAAGGGGCGGACTGGCGTCCGCCCCTGAAAGAGCTTCTCTAGGACTTCCTGACGTTGGACGCCTGGGGGCCCTTCGGTCCGTTCGTCACGTCGAACGTGACCCGCTGACCCTCCTCGAGGGTCTTGAACCCCTCCTGGCTGATGGAAGAATAGTGCACGAAGACATCTCCGCCGCCATCAGACGTGATGAACCCGAAACCCTTGGACTCGTTGAACCACTTCACTGTTCCTGCTGCCATGAATAACCTCGTATTCCAGGTGCCCTGCTTGGCAAGCGATGGGCCCTGTGTGTGTATTTCTGAAAGAGGAATGTATCGACAGGAGAATGATTGCTCAGAGAAGTGTATCCGAAGGTACCGTTCGCAAGGCAAGATTCGTGTCAGATATATTCATATTTCAGATGTGCAGCACTCATATGCCGGGAACGGATGTCTGTCAAGCAGGAATTTGTGCATGGGAGAAAATTGCAGGGCAGTATGGGGAAGTCCCGGCGTGTCAGCTCTTCTTCTTGCCCATGAGGAAGCCGAAGGCGAAGCCCAGGACGAAGGTGCCCGACACCACGATCCACTTGGGAGCCGAAAAGAGCGTCCAGATGAGGAACTGGAAGGATGTCTGCTCGAAGTTCTGGAGGATGAAGATGAAGCCGAACACCACGGCAACACCGATGACGATGAGCTTCGTATTGTCTCCCAGGGCCTTCAGTCCCATGCGCCTCACTCCAGAAAAGCTTGGGAGATAATGGCATGCACGCGGCGCAGGTGTCAACAGCCATGTGGCTCCCTCTTGTTCCGTGATCCCCGGGACTTTTCTGCAAGCCGCCCATGCCTGAAACCACTTCTGTCACCCGTGGCAGTTGACCCTTCTCTTCTCCTGTCTGATCGTGGTAGAATCAGGCGGTTTCCAGATGAAGCGGGAGGGGATATGGCACGTGACAGCCTGTTCTGGGGAATCCGTGGCAGCCTCTATCTCCTGAGGGACCTCAACTGTGCGTTGGCGTCCATGGAGGTCGTCCAGGACATGGCGGGCAAACGGGAGGACCCGGCCCTGAGGGGGGCCACAGGCCTGGAGGGCGGCCTGGTGGCCCGCGGTTCCACCTGCGGGGTTGTCACCGGGGGCTCCCTGGGCATTGCGCTTGCGATGATCGATGAGATCGAGGCCGATGGTGAAGCCGCCAGGCGCAGGGTCATGGAAGAGGTCCGGGAATACGTGCACTGGTTCGGGTCCAGTTTCGGCACCACGCTCTGCCGAGAACGCACCGGTGTTGATTTTTACACCCTCTCGGGCCAGCTCAGATACCTGCTGCCCGGCGACCGGTTCTCCCGCTGCATGTGGCACATCGGCAGGACCACCTCCCACCTGAAACGGCGTATGGCCCTCACCAGGCCCGTGGAGAGCCAGCGGAAAGACTTCCCGGACCAGGCCCGCCACTGTGCCACCGAGGTGCTCAGGGGTGTACATGCTGCCTGCGGTACCGGCAATGACGTGCTGGAGAAGATCGCGTTCGTGCTCGACGGCGGGGTGGGGTTCACCGGCGGGGTCTGCGGGGCCCTGGCAGGGGCCGTGATGGCGGCGAACCTCGCCTTCGGGTGGGACATCAGGGCCATGGGCATCCCCTGTACAATCCGGGAGTTCGTGGTGGGGCATCTCAACCTTCTGAGAAAGACAAAGGCCGCAACGCGAGAGACCTTTGCCATCGGCAGGGAGATCCTGAAGAGCTTTGATGGAAGAGTCTCTTCCCTGGAATGTGTGCGCATCACAAGGAGATCCTTTTCCGGCTGGGACGATTTCCAGGACCACCTGCGCGCATCGGCCCCGTGCCACGAACTCATCGACCAGGCGATCCTCGTCTCGAGCGAGGCCATAACCCGCTGCCGTCCCCTGTAAGGGCTTACGCCGCCATATTTTATCCTTCCATTTTCCGCAGGATTTGGGTAAAAAAACAGCCTTCCCGACCAGCGGCGGATAACGCCGCGCAAGCGAAAGGACATGCACGGATGAAAGAGGCCATTCAGAGGGCAAAGGTCCTGGTGGAGGCGCTGCCCTACATCAGGGACTTCCGCGGCAGGAGGATCGTGGTCAAGTACGGCGGCCACGCCATGGTGGACCCCGAGCTGAAGCGGCTCTTCGCGCGGCAGATCATCCTGTTCCAGTACATCGGCATCCAGGTGGTGGTGGTGCATGGAGGCGGGCCCCAGATCAGCTCGGTCCTCGACCAGATGGGCATCCAGTCCACCTTCATCGAGGGCAAGCGCGTCACGGACGCGAAGACCATGGACGTGGTGGAGATGGTGCTTGCGGGCGGCATCAACAAGGAGATCGTGCACCTCATCAACGCCGAGGGCGGCAGGGCCGTGGGTCTGTCCGGCAAGGACGGCGGCCTCATCCGGGCGAAGAAGCTCTATTCCAGGCGCAAACATGCCGACGGGTCCGTCACCCATGACCTGGACATGGGGCACGTGGGCGAGGTGAAGGAAATCGACCCCGGCATCATCGACGCCGTGGAGAAGGCCGGGTACGTGGCGGTCATCGCGCCGTCGGGCGTGGGCGACGACGGGCTCACCTACAACATCAACGCCGACACCGTGGCCGCGGGCATCGCAGGCACGCTCAGGGTGGAGAAGCTCATCATCCTCACGGACGAGACAGGCGTGCTCGACAAGGACGGGAAGCTCATCTCGAGCATGAAGTACGAGGACATCCCGGGCCTCATCAGGAAGGGCGTGGTCACGGGCGGCATGATCCCCAAGCTCGAGTGCTGCATGACAGCGCTGGACGCGGGCGTCATGAAGGCCCACATCGTGGACGGGCGCGTGCCGTACTCCATCATGCTGGAGCTCTTCACGGATTCGGGCATCGGCACCCAGATCGTCAGGGAGTGAAGTCGTGGAACACGTGATGAAGACATACGCGAGGCAACCCGTGAAGGTCGTGCGCGGCCGGGGCTGCCTTCTGTGGGACGGTGCGGGCAAACAGTACCTGGACATGGTCTCGGGCATCGCCGTGTGCAACCTCGGCCATGCCCACCCCGAGGTGGCCTCAGCCCTGAAGGAGCAGGCGGACAGGCTCTTCCACTGCTCAAACCTCTACGAGATCCCCCAGCAGGAGGAGGTGGCAAGGATCCTCTCCGAGCAGGCCTTCCCGGCCGAGGTCTTCTTCTGCAACTCCGGGGCCGAGGCCAACGAGGGCGCCATAAAGATCGTGCGGAGATACGCCAACCTGAACGCCGTGCGGGGGCCGCTCATCATCACGGCGCAGAGCTCGTTCCACGGCAGGACGCTGGCCACGCTGGCAGCCACGGCCCAGGAGAAGCACCGCGTGGGGTTCGACCCCATCCCGGACGGGTTCCTGGCCGTCCCCTTCGGGGACTTCGACGCCCTGGAGAAGGCCGCCACCCCGGAGGTGGGCGGCATCATGCTGGAGCCCATCCAGGGAGAGGGAGGCATCAACGTCCCCCCTGCAGGGTATTTCCGCAGGGTGAGGGAACTTTGCGACAGAACCGGCATCCTCCTCGTGCTGGACGAGATCCAGACAGGCATGGGAAGGACCGGTAAGCTCTTCGGCCACCAGCACGAGGGAATCACCCCTGACATCATGACGCTGGCCAAGGCGCTGGGCAACGGCTTCCCGGTGGGCGCAGTCGTGGCAAGGCCCGAGGTCACGAAGGTGATGGGGCCGGGGTCCCATGCGTCCACCTTCGGCGGCAACCCCCTTGCCATGGCCGCCTCCCTGGCTACGCTCAAGGTCATGCTGAGGGACGACATGCCCCGGAGGGCGGCCGAGCAGGGCGCGTACCTCGTGGAGCGGCTGCAGGGGTTCCGGAAGGACCACCCGGCCATTACGAACGTGCGCGGCAGGGGGCTCATGGTGGGGGCCGAGTTCGATGCGGACATCTCCTTCGTGCCCGCCGCGGGGATCGAACACGGCATCATGCTGAACGTCATCCAGAACCGCATCCTCAGGTTCGCGCCGCCGCTCATTGTGAGCAGACCCGAGATAGACCAGGCCCTGGACATCCTGGGGGCGATCCTGAAGGAGAGAGGATTATGATGGAGCACAGGGATTTTCTGTCCATCCGCGATCTCAGCGCAGACGAGATCGAAGGTATCTTCACCAGGGCGGCGCACTTCCGCCAGGCGCTGCCCCACCGCAGCCTGGAGGGCAAGTCCGTGGTGCTGCTCTTCGAGAAGGCATCCACCCGCACCCGGGTGTCCTTCGAGGTGGGCATCGCACGCCTGGGCGGCCACCCGGTGATCCTCTCCGTGGAGGGCTCTCAGATCGCCCGGGGCGAGCCCATCAAGGACACGGCCCGGATTCTGTCCGGGTACTGCGACGCCATCGTCATGCGGACCTTCGGCCACGACCGTATCGAGGAGATGGCATCCTATGCCGGGGTGCCGGTGATCAACGCGCTGACCGACCTGCTCCACCCCTGCCAGGTGCTCTCGGACTGCTTCACCCTGGCGGGACGCTTCGGCGACCTCAAGGGCAGGAAGATCGCGTGGATCGGCGACGGCAACAACATGGCCAACTCCTGGATCAACGCCGCGGCCGTGCTTGGGTTCGACCTCACCCTGGCGTGCCCCGAGGGGTTCGAGCCGGACTGCGACATCCTGGATGCGGCCCGGAAGGACGGGGCCATCGTCCTGGTGGTGCGCGACCCGCTGGAGGCCGTCAAGGGGGCCATAGCCGTGAACACCGACGTGTGGGCCAGCATGGGCCAGGAGGCAGAGGCCGAACGGCGCAGGCAGGCCTTTGCCGGATACCGGGTGGACGAGGCCCTCATGGATGCTGCAGGCAAGGACGCGGTGTTCATGCACTGCCTGCCCGCTCACCGGGGCGAGGAGGTCGCCGAGGAGGTGCTCGAGGGCTGGCGCTCCATCGTGTGGGAGCAGGCACAGAACAGGCAGTACGTTCAGGAGGCCATTGTCGATTTTCTGATACAGGAGTAAAGGAGACAGCATGAGAAGCGCACAGAAGGTTGTACTGGCTTATTCGGGAGGTCTCGACACCTCGGTGATCCTCAAGTGGCTCATCGACGAGTTCGGCTACGAGGTCATCTGCTTCGCAGCGGACGTGGGCCAGGCGGAGGAGCTC
Source organism: uncultured Bacteriovoracaceae bacterium (assembly GCA_964572405.1). Lineage (GTDB taxonomy): Bacteria > Desulfobacterota > Desulfomonilia > UBA1062 > UBA1062 > MWEI01. The sequence goes on along the minus strand of CAZNGL010000024.1, from coordinate 14,640 downwards.
GACGGCCTGGAGGAGAAGGCGAAAAGGACCGGCGCAAAGAAGGTCTACATCAAGGACCTTCGCGAGGAGTTCGTGCGGGATTACGTGTTCCCCGCCTACCGGGCCGACGTGGCCTACGAGGGCACCTACCTCCTGGGCACCTCGCTCGCCCGGCCGCTCATCGCCAAGTACATGGTGGAGATCGCGCGCAGGGAGAAGGCCTTTGCCGTGGCCCACGGCGCCACGGGCAAGGGCAACGACCAGGTGCGCTTCGAACTCGGCTGCTGGGCGCTCTACCCCGAGATCAGGATTATCGCCCCCTGGAAGATGGACGAGTGGAAGCTCCGTTCCCGCGAGAAGATGATCGACTATGCCAAGCAGCACGGCATCGACGTGCCGGTGACCAAGAAGAAGCCCTACAGCATGGACCGCAACCTGCTGCACATCAGCTTCGAGGGAGGCATCCTGGAGGACATGTGGAACGAGCCCAGCGAGGACATGTTCGTGCTTTCGTGCTCCCCGGAGAAGGCGCCGGACAAGCCGACTTCCATCGTGATCTCCTTCAAGGACGGCGACCCCGTGGCCATCGACGGCAGGAAGCTGAGCCCGGCGAACCTCCTGGCACGGCTCAACGAACTGGGGGGGAAGAACGGCATCGGCCGGGTGGACATCGTGGAGAACCGCTATGTGGGCATGAAGTCCCGGGGCGTGTACGAGACGCCCGGCGGCACCATTCTGAAGGTGGCCCACCGCGGCATGGAGCAGATCACCATGGACCGCGAGGTCATGCGCCTGCGGGACGACCTCATGCCCCGCTACGCCGCGCTCGTGTACAACGGCTACTGGTTCTCGCCGGAGCGCGAGGCGCTCCAGAAGCTCATCGACGAGTCCCAGAAGGGGGTCACCGGCGACGTGCGGGTCAAGCTCTACAAGGGCACCTGCACGGTCACGGGCAGGAGGTCGAAGTACTCCCTCTACAACCCCCAGATCGCCACCTTCGAGGAGGACGAGGTGTACGACCAGAAGGACGCGGCCGGGTTCATCAAGCTCAACGCGCTCAGGCTCAAGGTGAGGGCGCAGGTAAAGAGATAGGTAGGGACATGGCCGACAAGCCCTGGTCAGGACGGTTCACGAAAGCCACGGACGCGCTGGTGGAGGAGTTCTCCGCCTCCCTGGACGTGGACGCCAGGCTCTACCGGGAGGACATCGAGGCAAGCGTCTCCCATGCGCGCATGCTCGCCTCCCAGGGCCTGATCACGCAGGGAGAGGCCAAGGCCATCGTGGAGGGGCTCGAGGCGATCGGGCGGGACATAGCGTCCGGCGTCTTCACCTTCGATGTGGCCCTGGAAGACGTGCACATGAACATCGAGACCGAGCTCACCCGGAGGATCGGCGAGGCGGGCAAGAAGCTTCACACCGCACGGAGCCGCAACGACCAGGTGGCCACTGATGTCAGGCTCGCGGTCAGGAAGGCGCTCGGAGGCATCGCCTCGGAGCTGAGAGGGTTCATGGGGGCCGTGCTGGACAAGGCGGACGCCCACGTGGACACCATCGTGCCTGGCATGACCCATCTCCAGCACGCCCAGCCGGTCTCGCTGGCCCACCACCTGCTGGCCTACTTCGAGATGGCGCTGCGCGACTGCGGGCGCATCGCGGACTGCCTGAAGCGGGTGAACGTTTCGCCGCTCGGCAGCGCTGCCCTGGCGGGCACCCCGCACCCCATCGACCGGGAGACCACGGCGCGGGAACTGGGGTTTACCGGGCCTGCCAGGAACTCCATGGACGCCGTGAGCGACCGCGACTTCGCGTGCGAGGCGGCCTTCGTCTGCAGCCTGGTCATGATGCACCTGAGCAGGCTGTGCGAGGAGGTCATCATCTGGAACTCCCAGCCGTTCTCCTTCATTGCGCTCCCTGACAGCCTGTGCACGGGCAGCTCCATCATGCCCCAGAAGAAGAACCCGGACGTGGCCGAGCTCGTGAGGGGAAAGACCGGCGGCGTGTACGGCAGCCTCATGTCCCTGCTCGTCATGATGAAGGGCCTGCCGCTTGCCTACAACCGCGACATGCAGGAGGACAAGAGGCCGCTCTTCGAGGCCCTGGAGACCACCGGCTCCTGCGTGCGGGTCATGACCACGCTGGTGGCGGGCATGGAGCCGAGGAAGGATGCCATCGATGCCTCCCTGCAGGACGGGTTCATCACGGCCACGGACCTGGCAGACTACCTCGCCGCGAAAGGCATGCCCTTCCGGGAGGCCCACCGCGTCACGGGGGAGATCGTGGCCATGGTGGCCGGCAGGAGGGGGAAGCGGCTCATCGACCTGAGCCTGGAAGAACTCCGGGCCTTCAGCCCCCTGTTCGAGGAGGACATCTTCAGCGCCCTGGAGCCGTCGAGCTCGGTGGACCGGCGCACGAGCTTCGGAGGAACGGCCCGCCGGAACGTGAGGGCGGCCCTTCAAGAGGCGCGCGTCCTGCTGGACGCTCTGGGCCATGAGACATAGGGCGTTCCTTGCCGGCCTCATCCTCGTGCTGGCCTGTGCGGGATGCGGGAGGAAACTCCCGCCCCTGCCTCCCGATCAACCCGACCCGGCACAGTTGGTTTCGGCGCGTTTCGAGGGGAATCAGGTGCGCGCCGTTGTCAGGTGCGCCGTGCCGGATGCTGCGGTGGTCCTGCTGGGAAAGCCCAAGGGACTCTGCCCCCACTGCACCGACGACCTCACCGAGAGGCAGCAGGCCGTCTGCAGGGAGCCAGGGGAGGTACAGCTAACGGACGGTTCCCCCGAATCCGACTTCATGGTCTACCGCGTGGGTGTGAGCTACGGGGACACGAGGTGGATGACGCCGCCGCGCATCGTGGTGAAGAAGCGGTAGCGGCCGAGAGTACAGACGAACGGAGGTTCACAAGCACCCATGCACGACTTCGAGTATGACGGATCGGGCAGGCTCTGCTGCGCAGAGGTGCCCCTGGAAACCATCGCCCGGGAGGTGGGGACCCCGGTGTACTGCTACAGCCTGCCCACGCTGCGCCGGCACATCCAGGCCTTCGAGGAGCCGCTTGCAGGCATCGACCACCAGACCTGCTTCGCCATGAAGGCCAACTCCAACCTGGCCATCCTCACCCTCATGGCAAAGAGCGGCCTGGGAGCGGACGTGGTGTCCGGCGGCGAGCTGTTCAGGGCCATGAAGGCGGGCATCCCGGCCTCCAAGGTGGTGTACTCGGGAGTGGGCAAGACCACCGAGGAGATCGACATGGCCATCTCCGAGGGCATCCTGATGTTCAACATCGAGAGCGAGGAGGAACTCGGCGTCATCAACGAGCGCGCAGGCGCCCTGGGGAGGAAGGCGCCCGTATCCATCCGGGTCAACCCGGACGTGGACCCCCAGACCCACCCGTACATCTCCACGGGGATGAAGCAGAACAAGTTCGGCATCGACATCGAGAACTCGGTGCGGCAGTACCTCAGGGCGAAAGACATGGAGCACATCGAGATCGTGGGCATCGACTGCCACATCGGCAGCCAGCTCACGGACATCACCCCGTTCATCGACGCCGTGGAAAGGCTCAAGGTGCTCATCGCCGACCTCGGGTCCCAGGGCATCACGTTCCGCTACCTCGACCTGGGGGGCGGCCTGGGCATCACGTACTCCTCCGAGCATCCGCCCCACCCCAGGGAGTACTGCGCCGCCATCATCGACGCCGTGCGCGGCCTCGACCTCAAGCTCATCTTCGAGCCGGGCCGGGTCATCGTGGGCAACACCTCCGTGCTGCTCACCAAGGTGCTCTACCGCAAGGTTACGGACAAGAAGACCTTCGTCATCGTGGACGCGGGCATGAACGACCTCATCCGGCCTGCACTCTACCAGGCCTGGCATGACATCCTGCCCGTCGCCAGGAAGGACGGGCCCACGGTGAAGGCGGACGTGGTGGGCCCCATCTGCGAGTCCAGCGATTTCCTGGCCAAGGACCGGGACCTGCCGGAGTTCTCCCGGGGCGATCTCATCGCGGTCATGAGCGCAGGGGCCTACGGGTTCACCATGGCCTCAAACTACAACTCCAGGCCCAAGCCGCCGGAGGTTCTGGTGGATGGGGCGAGATATTCTGTGGTAATACAAAGGCAGTCCTACGAGGACCTCATCGCAGGGGAGAAGATCCCCGAGGGGATGATCTAGAGAGGGGGGACAGGAATGTTTTCAGGCGCCATCGTGGCCATCGTCACACCGTTCAGGGACGGCCACATCGACGAGAAGGCCTTCACCGAACTGATCAACTTCGTCATCACCGGCGGTGTCAGGGGCATCGTGCCGTGCGGAACCACGGGCGAATCGGCCACCCTGAGCCACGCGGAGCACGAGCGGGTCATCGACATCACCGTGGATGTCGTGGGGAAGCGGGTCCCGGTCATCGCGGGCACCGGCTCCAACTCCACGGACGAGGCCATCCGCCTGACCCGGCATGCGAAAGAGGCGGGCGCCGATGCGGCCCTGCTCATCACCCCCTACTACAACAAGCCCACCCAGAAAGGGCTGTTTGAGCACTACAGCGCCGTGGCCTCTGCATGCGACATACCCCAGATCCTCTACAACGTGCCCGGCAGGACCGGGGTGAACATGGCCACAGAGACCGTGGTGGGACTCTCCCGGATCGACACCATCGTGGGCATCAAGGAGGCGAGCGGAGACTTGGTGAAGTGCTCCCAGATCGTGCGGGACACGGACGCCGACTTCTGCGTGCTCTCGGGCGAGGACGCCCTGAACTATCCCATCCTGTGCTGCGGCGGGGTGGGCGCCATTTCGGTGACGGCCAACATCCTGCCCGGTAGGCTCGCGACGCTGTGCGATGCCTGGGAAAAGGCTGATATCGAGACGGCCCGCAGGATCCACCTGGATCTGCTGGAGATCAACCAGACCCTGTTCATCGAGACCAACCCCATACCGGTGAAGACCGCGCTCGCCCTCATGGGCAAGGTGCAGGAGGAATTTAAGCTCCCCCTGTGCCCCATGGCCGAGGCCAACCGGAAGAGGCTCGCCGAGGTGCTCGGACGCTACGGCTGCATCTGATGCGGTCCATGGAGGGTTCCCCATGATCAAGATCGGTGTGGTGGGTGCCGGCGGCAGGATGGGTTCGCTCATCGCGCGCACTGTCCTGGAGAGCCCTTCCCTGGGGCTGGCCGGAGCCCTGGAGAATGCCAGCCACCCCGCCATCGGCAGGGACCTCGGCGAGATCCTTGGCCGGGGCCCCCTGGGGGTGAGGGTGACCTCCGAGGCGGCGGGGGCATTCGGCGCCTGCGACGGCATCATCGACTTCACCTTTCCCGAGGTGACCCTGGAGGTGGCCCGGTATGCCGCCGGACATGGCAGGTTCATGGTCATCGGCACCACGGGGTTCACCGACGCACAGAGACAGACCCTGGCTGGGTATGCGGCGCAGGTGCCCATGGTGTTGTCCCCCAACATGAGCATCGGGGTGAACGTGCTCTTCAGGGTGGTGAAGATGCTGGCAGGGATCCTGGACGAGAGCTACGACGTGGAGATCGTGGAGGCCCACCACAGGATGAAGAAGGACGCTCCCTCGGGCACGGCCCTTGCCCTTGCCAGGGCGGCTGCCGAAGGCAGGGGGGTGGACCTCGGTGAGAAGGCCAGGTACGAGCGCCACGGTATGATCGGCGCCAGGCCGGCAGGAGAGATCGGCATCCAGACGGTCCGCGCCGGCGACATCGTGGGAGAGCACACCGTGATGTTCGCAGGGAACGGCGAGCGCGTCGAGGTCGTGCACAAGGCCCACACCCGGGAGAACTTCGCCCGGGGAGCGGTTCGCGCAGCCGCATGGGTTGCGGGAAGGAACCCCGGCCTGTACAGCATGGCGGACGTGCTGGGGATCGGCGATGAAGATCGGTAGGGCCGTGCTGTCCGGCGGCCAGGCCGCCTGGTTCTGTACGGAAGACGGCCTTGCGTTCAGACGATGGGACCCTGATGCGACCAGACCGGGCGAAGAGGTACGCATCGAACGGACCCTGGCCCCGGTGCTGCCGTCCAAGATCGTGGCCGTGGGCCTGAACTACCGGGACCATGCCATGGAGATGGGCCTCGATCTTCCCGCAAGCCCCATCCTCTTCATGAAGCCGTCGAGCGCGGTCATCGGCCCCGGTGAAGCCATCGTGTATCCCGGCCAGACGTCCCGCGTGGACTACGAGGCGGAGTTGGCCGTGGTCATCAGACAACGCTGCAGGAACGTGCGGCCGGAGGATGCCCGGACCGTCATCCTGGGCTACACCTGCCTCAACGACGTGACCGCCAGGGATCTCCAGGCCGAAGACGGCCAGTGGACACGGGCGAAATCCTTCGACACCTTTGCGCCCTTGGGACCGTGGATCGAAACCGGGATCACAGACCCGCACGGCCTTGCCATCCGCGCACGGCTCAACGGAAAGACCGTGCAGAGCTCGAACACCGGCAACCTGATCTTTTCCGTGTTCGAACTCGTGGCATTCGTCTCGTCCATCATGACCCTGGAGCGGCACGATGTCATCGCCACGGGCACCCCGTCGGGGATCGGGCCCATGGTCAGGGGTGACGAGGTCACCATCGAGATCGACGGGATCGGGACGCTGACCAACGTGGTGGTATGATCAGGGCCTATCTCTGCCTGGGGACCAACCTCGGAGACCGCAGGGCCCTCCTCGATGCGGCCCGTGATCTGCTGAATCGCGAAGGGGTGGGGATACTCCGGACATCGAGGGTTTACGAGACCCTTCCCGTGGAGGTCCAGGACCGGCAGGAGCCCTACCTCAACATGGTGCTGGAAGTGGCCTTCGACGGGGACCCCCTCGGGCTCCTCGAGTGCTGCCAGAGGGTTGAGAACAGCCTGGGGAGGCAGAGACCTTATCGCCATGCACCCAGGACCATGGATATAGACATCCTCCTCATCGAGGGCGTCACCATGGACCATGACCTTTTGAGAGTACCGCATCCGGGGCTCGAGCAGAGGGCTTTTGCGGTGTATCCCCTTGCGGATGTCGCCCCCGGGCTTATTCTTCCTAGTGGGAGGACTGTCGCCGAGGTAAAGAATCTGCTGAGGAGTGACGAGAAAGTAAGGGTTTGGGGGGTATAGGGTGGAGGAGCAGGCGCCAGGGAAGTGGAAGATCCTCATCGCGGACGACAACCGCGAGCTCAACGAGGCCATACGGGAGATGCTCGTGGAGTATGGCTTCGACGTGGTGCAGGCCTTTGACGGGGAAGAGGCCTTTGACCTCTATTCCCAGACCCGACCCGACCTCACCTTCCTCGATTACCTCATGCCGAAGATGGACGGGGTGGATGTCCTGGAAGAGATCATGACCATCGACCCCGATGCCCTGGTGGTGTTCATCACCGGGGAGGGATCCGAGGACACGGCTGTCCAGGCCATGAAGGCCGGGGCAAAGGATTACGTCACCAAGCCTTTCTCCATGCAGTACCTCGTGCACACGGCCAGGAAGCTCATCAAGGATCACGAGCTGCAGCTCGAGAACGTCAGGCTCAAGGCCAGGGGCGACGCCTACAAGGACAACCTCGTCACCATCACCGAGACCATGGGCGAGGCGGTGCTCACCATCGACGCAAAAGGCACGGTCCAGTTCATGAACCACATGGCCCGCAAGCTCTGGGGGGCCCTGGAGGACATGAAGAACAAGCCCGTGGACGTGCTCATTCCGGACCCCACCGTGGACCTGTTCTCCGACATCAGGGAGGCCGCGGCCGGGGGCGAGGGGTACTTCCAGAACGAGTACACCTTCCGCAAGGCCGACGGAACGATCTTTTCAGGCCTCCTGAGCGCGTCCCTGCTCAAGAGCGAGCAGTACACCGGCAGCATCGTGCTCGTCATCCGGGACCTCACCGACATCGAGATGATGCGGCGGCAGGTCATCAACGCGGAGAAGCTGGCGTCCCTGGGCAAGGTGGTGGAGGGCGTGGCCCACGAGATCAGGAACTCCCTCACCTCCCTGGGGGGCTTTTCCCGCCGCCTGGGCAAATCAGTGGACGCGAACTCCGCCGAGAAGGTCTATGTGGATTACATCATCGAGGACGTGAAGCGCCTCGAATCCATGATCCTGGACATCGAGGAGTACGTGAACTACACCAAGATCCACCGGCCCGAATTCGCCATGACCCACATCGAGGACGTCATCGAGAACGCCCTCATCAAGACCTTCGGGTCTGGCAAGTTCAGCGGCGTGGCCTATGAGGTCAACGTGCCTTCCGGCCTCGAGGAGGTCTATGCGGACCACGATTTCCTCGTGGAGGCCTTCTGGCACCTCTTCACCAATGCCTGTGAGTCCATGGACGGGAAGGGGTCCCTCACGGTGAACGTGAGCCTCCACCCCCACTACCTCATCATCGACGTCGTCGATACCGGCAAGGGCATCCCCAGCGACGAGATCAAGGAGATCTTCAACCCGTTCTACACCTCGAAACCCCGGGGCGCGGGCCTCGGGCTTTCCAAGGTCTACATGATCATCGAGGAGCACGGCGGATTCATCACGGTGAACAGCTCGCCGAACCAGGGGACCCGGATGCGGGTCTTCCTGTCGCGGAAACGCGGGATCAAGCCCCTCCAGGCCCAGGAAGAGTAATCCGGCACCTTGACAGAGAGTACAATATTGAAATATTTAAAAAAGATACTCCATCTGACGATATAGACTCTATGAATGTGCGAAGGCTGACATTGTTCTGTACCCTTGTCATGACGCTTGTCTGGGCCTGTCCGTCCCATGCGGATATCTATGTCCGGAAGGGGCCCGACGGGACGATGCACTTCAGCAACTGCCCCATGGGCGGCGACTGGACGCTCTATGCCAGGGAGTCGAAGCCGCGCTACCGGTACGCCCAGTATACGAACCAGAAGTACTCCTCGTCCCAGTACGACCACCTCATCTCCGCCATCGCTTACAACCAGGGCATGAACCCAACGGTGATCAAGAGCATCATCGCGGTGGAGTCGGGGTATAACCCCAACGCCCGGTCATCCAAAGGCGCCATGGGGCTCATGCAGCTCATGCCGCAGACAGCCCAGGACCTCGGGGTGACCGATCCGTGGGATCCCACCGAGAACATCACGGCGGGCACGAAGTACATCTCCTGGCTGCTGAGGAAATACAACGGCAACCTGTCGCTCGCCCTCGCTGCGTACAATGCGGGACCCTCTGCGGTGGATACCTACGGGGGGATTCCTCCCTACCAGGAGACCACGGAGTATGTGAGAAATGTCCTTGCGAGAATGAACGGGGGAGGATAATGAAGGGGAATGAACATATCGAATGCACTGACCGTTTCTCGGATCTTCATGGTCCCGGTCATTGCCCTTCTCATCATCCGTGACGACATCGTCCTGTCCTTCATAGCCGCACTGATCTTTTCCGCTGCCATGGTGACGGACTTCCTGGACGGGTATTTTGCCCGCAAGTACCACATCGAGTCCGACCTGGGCAAGCTCCTCGACCCCCTTGCCGACAAGTTCCTCACCGGCACGGTCCTCATCATGCTCATACCCCTGGGCAGGGTGCCCGCATGGATGGTCGCCGTGATCATCGCCCGGGAGCTGGCGGTGACCGGGCTGCGCAGCATCGCTGCGGAGAAGAACATCGTCATCGCGGCGGACTGGCTGGGAAAGTACAAGACCGCGTTCCAGTGCGTGGCCCTCATCCCGCTGCTCGTCCACTACTCCATGCCCTTCCCCCTCCTCGGACCGCTGCAGTTCCAGCTGGCAGGGGAGTTTTTCCTCTGGATAGCCCTGTACTTCACCGTGTGGTCCGGCGTGGATTACTTCATACGCTATGCGAGGGCGGCTGCCCGGGCTTGAATTGCCCGGGACAGCGCGGTTTGTGGGGGGGTGATCAGACCTTCTTCTCTTCGCCGGCAGTGCTGATGCCGAGTTCGGTATAGAGAGGGCATGTCCCGGAGGCTGCGCTGGAGAGCAGCATGCCCCCTGCAACCAGCGAGATGGCGGCGGCAAAGGTGATCCTGCCGCTTCGGAGAAGGAAGAGGATGACAATCAGCGCTATCCCTGCCCGCACGAGCCTGTCGATGGTGCCCACATTCTGTTCCATGGATTCCATGTGTGACCTCCGCTGTGATCTGATCCATTCTCCCCTGAAACCATGGGTGGTGTCAACACCCTCCGCGTTGCCCGGGCAAGGATCCGCCAGGCATGACTGTGCCGAGTATTTGTATTGAATCCGGCCTGAGAAGACATTATGGTAGGGGTAAGGGGGGATTGAAGCATGGGGAATACCGTCAAGATCTATTCGCTCAGTACCTGCAGCCACTGCAAGGCTGCGAAGAAATTTCTCAGCGATGCCAGCGTCTCATATGATTTCACCGATGTGGACCTCCTGGAGGGGGACGAGAAGGCCCTCGTCCTGAACGAGGTGAGGAAGTACAACCCACGGCTCACCTTTCCCACCATCATCATCAACAATGACAGGGTGATCATCGGGTTTCAGGACCGCGAGATAAAGGAGGCTCTGGGACTATGACAGAGGCGGAACAGCTTCTGGAGAGGCTCAAGCCCATACAGGAGGCCAAGGGATTCTTTTTCAGCAATGACCGCGAGCGCGTGCTCGAGCTCCTGGAGGCGCTGCTCCTGAACAGGAAGCGCTACGGATACATGTGCTGCCCGTGCAGGCTGGCCTCCGGAGACAGGGAAAAGGACAGGGACATCATCTGTCCGTGCGAATACCGTGCGCCTGATGTGGCGGAGTACGGGAGCTGCTACTGCAACCTCTATGTCTCGGAAGACTGGAACGCGGGCAGGGTTTCCCGCGTGTATGTGCCCGAGCGGAGGCCGCCGGAGAAGTATCTGTAAGGGGAGCGGGCCCGTCCCTTCAGAAGCTCAGGAGCGACGAAAGGTCTTCGTCATTGGCATAGGTGAACTGTATGGCCATGCCGCGGTCATCCGTGCGGACGACCAGCCCCTGAATGTACACCGGCTTACCGAGATGTCCCTCGGCATTGACCCGCATGGTGACGTATGCGTCCTTGTCGAGAACCGCCTCGGTGAGCATGAACATGCCGTTTGTGCTGATATCCCCTATGAGGCCGCCCGGGACCTTCCTGGGTGCATCGCTGTAGGTGATGGTGGCGTCCAGGGTGGACGGGAGTCGTACCCTTCGTTCTCTCCTGCGGTTTTTCATCTGCTGTCCTCCCGCTCGTGTGATGGTGCGACACAGCCATGGTAAAGACCCGGTCCACCCTTGGGGAACTGGGATTCCATGACATCGAACATGAAGGGTGCACTATTCCAACAGGGGGTCTATGACAACTCGCAATATATTATGATAAGCTTCTCACAAGGAAAGTCAACGGGTATTTTGATCAGTCATGTCAGAGGCTTACCTGGTATCGGAGCCTGCTGTCAGGGGGGGGGTGACCGGCGCGGTTTCTCCCGGGAAAGAGACGGGGGAGACAGCGATGCCCCCTTCATGATGCGCCACCATGCAATGCCGTGCAGGTCGTCATGGTAGCGCTTCATCTCAGTGACGGCGGCGTCTGAGATCTCGGGGGCCGCCCCCGCCAGCGGCACGATCCGGGGAGTCTTGGCAATGTCCAGGAGGAAGGAGGGCTCCACCAGGAGGTTCCTCCCCACGGCGAGAGTCCTCGATCCCTGGTTCAGCAGGTCCTTGCCCATGGCATGATAGCGGAACCCTTTCGGGGCGCTGAGCTCCACAAGGGAGGGGATGATGTCCAGGTGGCTGCCCGCCATGTGCCCGGGAGGCCGGATCCCATGCAGTACCTCGGGCCCGAAGAACACGCAGGGGATGAGGTGTTTTTCCCTGGGATCGGGGTTCTCGGTGATCCAGCGCCGTCCCGGGTGGTCGGCGGTCACCACCACAAGGGACAGGGGCAGTTCGGAGACGATGGCGCGGGAAAACCGCTCGATGCATCTGTCCGCGTACCAGAAATGACCGAGGAAGGTGAGGTCCTCCGCATCGAGGTCCACGCCCGGCAGGGATGTGCGGATCTCCTGCTCCGGGAACCCCTTGGACACGACGTCCACCGTGTAGGGGGGGTGGAAGCTGGTGGTGAGGATCAGGTTGAAGCTGGGCGTGTCATCGCTGACGTGCTCCCTGACGAAGGAGAAGATGTGCTCGTCGTCCACTCCCCACTCGTTGGAGGAGACCCACTCCCCCATATGGCCGCCGCCGTAGATCTCGTCGAAGCCCTGATCCCGGCAGAAATCCCCCACCCGCTGCCAGCTCAGGTACCCGCCGTAGAAAAAGCGCACCCGGAACCCCATATCCTTATATATCCGGGACAGGGAGGTGGGGAACATGGAGCGCGAGCTGGGCCGGTAGTTTGTTCGGATGTCGGCGTCGGGGAGCCCGGTGACCAGGGTGTTCAGGCTGGTCATGGTGCCGTAGGAGGTGGCGATGAAGGGGGAGATGGCAATCCCCTCGCGGGCGAGACCCTTCAGGCCGTCGGCGATGTGGAGGGGGGCGTACCGCTCCTCCATGGGCCATGCACTGTAGCTTTCCGCCACTATGTAAAAGATGTGCCGGGGAGGCTTCCCCTTGGGGCCTGAGGCTGTACGGAGCATGTACCGGTCGAGGTCCGCGTACCGGGAATCCATGGCAAAAGCCCGCCTGCCGGCCTCCACGAGGTCCCGGTCCGGGATGTACAGCGAGAGCCCCTCGGTCCTTGAGAGCTTGAGCTGCTGGGCAATGGCGTAACGCAGTGCGGTGTACGGATTGAGCACGGTGTTGTTGAGGAATTCATCCGCGGTGATGCCCGCATGCCGTTCTCGTACCGGCATGGATCCGAATGATCCCCGGGCGCCGAAGAACATGAGCGTCACGATGAGCAGCGCCCCTGTGACGCGGGACGTTCTGGAGGCGAATATCCGATCCTGGCAGTCCGGGGTGAGGATGGATGTTCGGAGGAACCTGTGCATCAGGAAGGCGCCGAGCACGAGCACCGCCAGGAAGACGACGGCGCTCCTGAGAACGTGGTACGATTTGAGGATGGTGAGCAGGATGGCGCCCAGATCGTCATAGATGAGGCCGAAGAGGAAGTGGTTGAACTGTTCGCCGAATTCCCTGAAATACCCGATGGAGATGATGCAGAGAAAGGACGACATCACGAGGAACAGGATGCCCATGGATCCCCGTACGCGCTCGGCACGCCGCTCGTTGCCGGTGACGCCGGCGGCGATGCTGAATCCGAACGGGATCAGGACGGTGAAGGTGGAGATGACGCTGTCGAACCGCATGCCGTTGAGGATCGCAGTGGCAATGGTGAGCGCCGAACTCTTCCTGTCGATCTGTTCCCTGAATACGAGGAGGAAGATGATCCGGTAGGCCAGGAAGAAGGACATGCACAGGACCCAGAGCTTGAGATCCTTCTGCCACTGCCTGAAGAAGCGGCCCCAGGGATTCAAGGGTGCCTGTTCAAGGTGGGACTTCATGTAAGGATTACCTCCCGTGGTTGTTTCGATATCGTCGCTTGGGGCCTGTCAGACGGTCTTCTCGGGGACCTTGCAGAGGTTCGCCTATCGTATTCTCGTGCCCGTTGTCAATCGTCAGGCAGGATGGGACGAACCCCTTCCGGATGCATTCGGGCCGAGCTCCACTCCTGACATGGTCCCGGTGCGCACCGGGAATGCCGCTGCTGTAACACGGGTCAGGCCTACTTGCAGACGGGCTTTGATCCGGACGTTAACCCCGCAAGGTAGTCGGCCACCAGGGTGATGTCCACCTGGTCCACTGCAGCACCCTTCTTCACCATGCGGGTCACCACCGTGAGCCAGGTATCCCGGTTCTTTTTCCCCAGGGCCGTGCAGACCTTGCCCGTGTCATGGCAGGCGGAGCAGGCCTTCATGACGAGCTCCCCGGGGTTTCTCCCCCCGGTTCCTGCCTGGGAATAGGCCGTTGAAACGAACATGAGCATGCACACCGCGGCTGCAATGCCGAGGAAAACGACAGGTTTCTTCATGAACACACCTCGCGATTCACGGGTACATATCATATGCACTCCCGACACGATAAATGCAAGAGCCCCGCGATACCGGCTCCGGTGCGATCCAGCTTTAGATCCGTACGCACAGGCAGGTGATGAACCGCGGGTCCACGTGCTTGAGGTCCCTGATGCCGCTGGTCTCCTCTTCCAGGCGTGCGGCCAGGTTCTGGGCAAGGGCGGCGGGACCGCCGGGGTCGCGCGCTTCCCTGATGCCGGAGAGGAATGCGGGCAGGTCCTTCCGGAAGGCCCCCTGCAGCGTCCTGCGGCTGCCCTTGAGCCGTGTGGCCGTGGAGAGGAAGGAAACGAGCTCGTCCCTGCCCAGGGGGCGGAAGGCAGTGGCGCGGCAGAGGCTGTTCACGGCCAGCGCGGTGAGGATGACGGTCTCCATGTCCAGGCCGGCCCCGGTGTTGGTGCCCCCGAGCGCTGGGATATGTCGCTCCCAGTCGAGGCGTTCCATGATCCCTGCCATGTATTCGATCTGGTCCGAGGCGCGCGTCACCTCGTCGAGCTGCTCGACGAGGGAGAACTCCGCGTCTCTGTAGCGGGGCCGCTTCTTCAGGAGGCCGTCTGTAAGGTCGCGCAAGTGCTCGGGGATCATGTCCCGCTCGATGTCCTGCAGCAGGAGCTTGAGCCGGCGCTGCTGCTCGAAGACCATGTTGAATCCCAGCGAGAACA
>CAZNGL010000023.1:0-29952 GCA_964572405.1 uncultured Bacteriovoracaceae bacterium | reverse complement strand
GGCCTTTTATCATACCAGCTTAAGCTTGCATTTGCAAATGATTCGACTGAATACAATAGGGATAGTCGCACATTACACGGCAATGGGGAGAGATGGGTGGGGGAGCCGCTACTCCTGCGGCTCCCCCACTTTCTGGACTGATCCGCGCATTCCTGCCGTGAAGAGCCGCCCACACGACTCGAACAGTATGTAACGGGTGGCGAGCAGAGGTATGTTCTTCTCCTGCGCGAGCTTGACTGCATCAGGCGCCGGGCGCTTCCCCCGCACGAAGATGATGACCTTCAGGTCCAACGTGTCGGCCGTGCGAACGACCAGGGGGTTCGTGAGACCGGTGAGGAGCATGGAACCCTCTTTTGCAAAGGCGAGCACATCGCTCATGAGGTCTGCGGCAAAGCCCCGTTCAACCTCCATACTCAGCATGTCTTCGCCCACGATGACTTCTGCATCGAGGATCTTCTTAACCTCAGCAAGGGTCATACACCCTCTCCTCTCTCATGCCATTACTTCTTTGACTGCAAGTATGCGTGAATGGCACTGGCCGCCTTCCGTCCCGCACCCATGGCAAGGATGACGGTGGCCGCACCGGTCACGATATCGCCGCCTGCAAATACACCTTCCCGCGAGGTTTGTCCAGTCTCTTCGTCGGCGACGATGTAGTTCCACTTGTTCGTGTCGAGCCCGGGTGTCGTGCTCTGCACCAGAGGATTCGCCCCGGCACCGATGGCCACCACCACGGTGTCCACGTCGATGACGAACTCGGAACCCTTCATGGGGACCGGCCTGCGCCGCCCCGACTCGTCGGGCTCGCCCAGTTCCATCTTGAGGCATTCTACACCAACAACCCACCCCTTGTCATTGCCAATGTAGCGGATGGGATTGGTGAGGAGGTGCAGTTCGATGCCCTCTTCCTCGGCGTGATGGATCTCCTCGATCCTGGCGGGCATCTCGGCCCTGGAGCGGCGGTAGATGAGGTACACATGATCTGCGCCGAGCCTCATGGCCGTGCGCACCGAGTCCATGGCCACGTTCCCGCCTCCAACCACCGCCACGTTCTTGCCCTTGACGATGGGGGTGTCGTACTCCGGGAACTTGTACGCCTTCATGAGGTTTGAGCGGGTGAGGTATTCATTGGCGGAATACACGCCGTTGAGGTTCTCTCCGGGGATGTTCATGAAGGTGGGCAAACCGGCGCCGGTCCCGAGATACACAGCGTCGAAGCCCTCCTCGAAGAGTTCGTCCACGGTGGATGTCTTGCCCACCACGAAGGAGGTCTCGATCTTCACGCCCAGTTTCTGCAGGTAATCCACCTCGGCGGCCACGATGGCCTTGGGGAGCCTGAACTCGGGGATTCCGTAGACCAGAACCCCGCCCGGCTTGTGCAGGGCCTCGAAGATGGTGACGTCGTACCCGAGCTGTATCAGGTCTCCTGCCACGGTGAGCCCCGACGGGCCTGACCCGACAACGGCCACCTTCTTTCCGGCGGATGCGGCCCTCGGCGGGATGAAGACATCGCCGGTGGCCCGCTCGAAGTCAGCCACGAAGCGCTCGAGCCTTCCGATGGCCACCGGATCGCCCTTCTTGCCGCGCACGCACCGCTGTTCGCACTGCACCTCCTGGGGGCATACCCTGCCGCACACCGCGGGCAGGGCGTTGGTCTTCTTGATATGACGCGCAGCGCCTATGAAATCGCCTTCCACAACCTTTGCGATGAATCCGGGAATGTCCACCTGCACCGGGCAGCCCTCCACGCACGCGGGGTTCTTGCACTGGATGCACCTCAGCGCCTCGGTCTTTGCCATATCCGGGGTATAGCCCAGCGGCACCTCGTCGAAATTCCGTGCCCTGACCTTGGGGTCCTGCTCCGGCATGGGCTGACGGGGGATCTTGAGTCTGTCCTTCATCTCCATGTTACCTTCCTCCCTTCCCAAGTCTGCAGGAGCAGTAGTGGTCGTAGCACTCCTTCTCTTCGTTGAGATAGATCCTCTGCCGGTCGATGAGCTCCTTGAAGTTTACCTGATGCCCGTCGAACTCGGGGCCGTCCACGCAGACGAACTGGGTCTTGCCGCCCACGCTCACCCGGCAGGCACCGCACATGCCCGTGGCGTCCACCATAATGGAGTTCAGGGACACGACGGTGTGCACGTTGTACTTCTTGGTGGTGTCGCACACCGCCCGCATCATGGGCACCGGTCCGATGGCCACCACCATGTCGATCTTCTTGCCCGGCAGGAGGTACTTGTCCTCCAGGGCCTGGCTGACGAACCCCTTGTAGCCGTAGGAGCCGTCGTCGGTGGCCACGATGAACTCGTCCGAAACGGCCTTCATCTCGTCTTCCATGATAATGAGGTCCTTGGAGCGGGCGCCGATGATGGAGATGATGTGGTTGCCCGCATCCTTCATGGCCTGGGTGATGGGGTACACCGGGGCGATGCCTACACCGCCGCCGATACATGCGACCGTCCCCACCTTCTCGATGTGGGTCGGCTTGCCCAGAGGGCCGACGAGGTCGAGCAGTGAATCGCCCACGTTGAGGTCCGCCAGGTGCCCGGTGGACTTCCCCACCACCTGGTAGATGATGGTCACGGTGCCCTTTCCCGCATCGGCATCGGCGATGGTCAGGGGGATCCTCTCACCCTCCTCGTGGATCCTCAGGACCACGAACTGTCCCGCCTTGCGTTTCCTGGCGATCTTGGGCCCCTCGAGCACCATTTTGAACACGTTCTCGGATAACTGTTGCTTCTCAAGGATTTTGACTGACATGCTACCCTCCATTATCCTAACTCGTTGAGCGAGCCTTTGTTCAGCGGAAAAAAAAGTTGCAGGAGACTGATGTCGGCGCATCGCCCCCTGCAACCTGTTTTCTCATGGTTCTTGCCGTAAGCGCCTAGTCCTCGTCGTCTCCAAGGCGCGGAACACTGCCGTCACGTTTCTGTATGGAGCGGTACAGACCACGCGCGAGAATCAGTGCGATGATGAACAGGAGGATGAGCGATACGAAGACCACCACGATGCTGGACTTCTGCCACCGCTCCACCTTCTGCTGGATGTCC
Organism: uncultured Bacteriovoracaceae bacterium; assembly: GCA_964572405.1. Taxonomy (GTDB): domain Bacteria; phylum Desulfobacterota; class Desulfomonilia; order UBA1062; family UBA1062; genus MWEI01. The sequence continues at coordinate 26,902 of CAZNGL010000023.1, read as the reverse complement.
TTCACCTTGTCCTCGCTGAGCTTGTGGTACTTGTCGATGTCCACCAGCATGCCGATCCAGCCGTAGCCCTCGGGCTTGCTGTACACCGAGCCATAGTACGGGATGTGGGCATACGCGATGAAGATTCTCTTGTTGTCCACGGTGTAGGTGAAGGAGCCGGACTTCCCCGATGCCGCCAGGGCATGGATCTTCGGGAGGTTCTCGTCCTTGAAGCCCATGTTCAGGACATTCATGGCGCCTTCGCCGCTCTTGCTCAGTTCTTCGAAATTCTTGTCGTCCATGACGGGCACGGGCTTCTTGTCAGGCCCGAGCCCCCCGATGAGATACTGGGCCGGATGGGCGAGTATGGAGCCGTCCCGTCCCACCATGAAGGTGAAGTTCATGTCATCCGGGTTCACCCTGGCGTACACCATCCCGGGTTCCGTGGGCACGATATGACCGGTGAACCCCATGAGATGCCTGTAGTCGAGGGCAAGAGCCACCACGCCGGCAAACCCGTTTGAGTCGAAAACCGGAGCGGCCATGCGCACGATGCCGCTGAAATCCTTACCCGCATCGAACTCCTGCCTGGAAATATGGTTTCCCACCACCGGGCCCATGTAGAACTCACCGGGGGTGAGCTGCTTCGCCTTGAGAAAGTAGTCCTCTTCACCGAATTCCCCATTGGCCGGGTTGGACAGGTCCCTGAGCTGGCCTTTTGCAACCACTCCGTCCACCGTGACCTTCAGGGCCTCCATGCCGGACTTGTCGATGAAGGCGATCTCCCGGTACACCGGCAGCGGGATCTTCACGATGCCGACGTTGGAGGACTGGACCACGCCCCTGGTGTTTGACTTCAGGAACGTGGTGAAGCTCTGCTCGTCCCGGGGGAGAATGGAGGCTATCCTGATGTCCTTCTCCCTGTCCGCGAGAAACTGGGCCACGGCATCGGCCACGTTCTGGGCCCTGCCAGCGATGGACAGCTTCTGATTGTCGTCGAGAATTCTCAAGTTTGCCTGCGTCGCTTCCTCGCCAACCTTGATGACCCCCTTACTGATAATGACACCGGTGATGGTGAGGGGAAGCACAATGAGGATGAAGAAGCTGAGCGCTATACTGGCAAAACTGAAATTCGTTTTTGCTTCCTTCTCCATATCAATCTCCTGACCGTGTTATTCGAACCGCTTGCGTTTCGATAACACTGCAACCTCACGGTTCAAAAACATATTCCGCCAGATCCCAGAACAACCCCCGTGACACCTGCTGCCCCCGCTCTCCATGATGCGGGTCGTCGCCTGAACGCCTGGATGGGTATCCGGGATCATGGAATCCTTTCGCAAGCTATCCGAGGATGACGGCCTTGAAGGGATTGGCGTACAGGATGATGAGCGAGATAACCAGGGCGTAAATGGCGATGGACTCGATCATGGCGAGACCGACCATCAGCGTCAGCATGATCTTGCCCTGCGCATCGGGATTGCGGCCCACTGCCTCGGTAGCGCCTGAAAGCGCCTGGCCCATGCCCGAACCGGCCCCGGTTGCACCGATACCCATGCAGAGACCCGCTGCAATGATCGATGCAGCCACAAAGATGATCTTTGCCCAATCAGTATACACCGCCTGCGCTGCATCGGCGCCGAACGCGATACTGGAAACAGCAAGCATCATAGCAACGAATACAAAGGTCATTAATCTGCTCATCGCACACTCCTTAGAGGTTTTTTGTTCATGAATTCAGACAATTATTCTGAATCACGGTTCATTTAATACACTATTGGGAGTGGCTATGCAAGCGAAAAGTTGTACTGAATGATTCCTCGTTCATGAAAAAAAGGCCCGGGGGGGATCTTTGTATCACCGCTCCAGGAGAACCTTCAAGGATTCCTGGTGCACCCACGGTTCGTTCATGACGGATTCATAATCGAGCCGTTTGGCCCTGATGGCCTCCGCGATGCTCTCCTCCAGGGGCATGTACTCCCCCCGGAGGGACGGGGCCTGGCTCTTGATGTAGTAAACCTTGTCGTCCCGGATGTATTTCTGGATCCTGGGCGTGGCGATGATGCCCTCCCAGGCCAGGAGCACCTTCTTTTTCTTTCCCGACCAGATGAGCCGCTGGGAGAAGGCACCCAGGAGCGACCTCGAGAAGAGCCCCCGCATGTACTCGGAGGACAGGGACGACATGAACTGCTCGATGGCGGAGAAGACATCGATGGCGCTCATGCCGACGATGACCAGGATGCCCTTGTGGGCCGCGCGGGTCGCCGTGTCCATCATGAACGCGTCCTTGAGGTTGGTGATGACCAGCACGTCAGGGTCGAGCCTGATGGCCCTGTCGAATACCGCGGGAAGGTCAGCGTCCGTGTCATTTCCCAGCTCGCGCTGGTTCACGTTGGAGAACTTGTGGTGATGGACATACTCGATGGGGTCCTCGAAGGTGATGATGTTCGCATTCCTGGTGCTGTTGATATGGTTGACCAGGGCGGCGATGGTGGTGTCCTTGCCCTGCCCCCGCGCACTGCTGACGATGACCAGGCCACGTTTGCCGATCATGGTCGTGAGCATGGGAGGAAGACCGAGGGACGAAATGGTGGGGATGTCCTCCACGAGCCGCTTGACCAGCGCGCTCAGCTCACCGCCCTTCTGGTGGTAGATGTTCACCCGGTACCTCCCCAGCCCGGGTCTGGCCAGGGTGAACTCCATCTCCTTGTGCTTCTTCAGGAGTTCCATGCCCTCCTCATGGATCATCTCCAGGACGATCCGTTCCATGACCGAGGACGTGATGATGGGAAGCTTGCAGCGCTTGAAGGCACCCCCGATCCGCAGGGCCGGAGACGTGCCCACGGAGAGGTGAAGGCTGGTACACCCGGGGTCGTCCAGGAGCTTGAGGACCGAATTCATCCCCATCTCCTGCACGGTGAGGTTCATGAGGCTGCGCCTCACCTCACTCAGGGCCACGTTCTTGACCCCGTATCCCGCGGCATCAAGGTGCGCAACGATATCCTCGATCTGGGACAGCGATGCCAGCACCGGGGTGACGTCCCTGTTGAGGAGGAACTTGATGTTTTCCACAACGGTATAGTTCATGGGATCTGCAAAGGCCACCACGGCCCTCTTCACGTTCGCGTCCAGCGGTATGGCCTTCAGTTCCACCATCCGGTCGCGGGGAAGCAGCGTCTGGGCATGTTTCTTCACCGACCACGCCCGCATGTTGAGAGTGACCACGCCGGTGAGGTTCCTGAGGATCTCCAGCATCTGATCCTCGCTCAGATACCCGAGCCTGATGAGGGCCTCGCCCAGCTTGAGCTTCTCCTTCTTTGAGAACTCAAGGGCGTGCCTGAGCCTGTGTTCGTCAATGAGGCCCAGTTCCACGAGGACCTCGCCCATCATCTGTCTGCCTGCCATGGATACCCCCGATCCTTGATATCATCGCTCCCAATGAATCATGGTATCGGAATATTTGCCCCATTTCCTTATCTCCGGCAGACTGTTTCCACCCAGACGGGCCGGACGGTATAGCCAGATGCAGGCCATTTCAGGTATCATCCCCTGCATGGGAGTCTTCGAGATCGCATGCATCACCATCGCCCTGGGCCTGTTCTTCAATTTCAGCAACGGGTTCCATGACGCATCGAACATCGTCACCACCATCGTCTCTTCACGGTCCATGAGCATCCAGGGCGCCCTCATCATGACCGCGCTGCTCGTGTTTCTCGGTTCGCTGCTCCTGGGCACCGCGGTGGCATCCACCATCGGCCGGGGCATCGTGGACATCGACGCCCTGACCATACGCGGGATCATCGCCGCAGTCTGCGCGGCAATCGCCTGGAATCTCTTCACCTGGTTCATCGCCCTTCCCTCCTCGTCCTCCCATGCGCTGATCGGGGGGCTCATCGGGGCGGCGGTCCAGACCTCCGGCCTCGGCGCCATCGAGGGAAGGAGTGTGCTTGCGGTCTTCGCGGTGATCTTCGCCTCTCCCCTGCTCGGTTTCGCAGGGGCCTACGGCCTGACCAGGATGAACATCCGCATCTTCAGACACATGCACCCCATTGTGGCGAACGCCATCCTGAAACGCCTTCACATCTGCTCCGCCGCCATGCTCGCGCTTTCCCACGGCACCAACGATGCCCAGAAGGCCATGGGGCTCATCACCATGAGTCTGGTCGTGCTCAACCGGATGGATCCGACGACCATGGACCGGTTTCAGGCCCACATGGCGGCCGGAGCCTTCACGGTCCCCTTCTGGGTCGTGCTGGCCTGCTCCCTGGCCCTGTCGCTGGGAATGCTGACCGGCGGCAAGCGCATCATCCGGACCATGGGGACGAAGCTCTTCAAGATCAAGCCGGTCCACGGTTTCGGGGCCATGCTCTCCACGGCCATGGTCATCTATCTCTGCTCGGTGTTCGGTTTCCCCGTGAGCACCACCCACGTCGCATCGTCCGGGATCGTGGGCGGAGGTTCCGCCCAGCGTCTGAGCATCGTCCGGTGGGGGCTCACCCGGGAGATCCTGCTCGCCTGGGTCGTCACCATCCCGGCATCGTCGGGGCTTGCATACCTCGTGTCGCTCGCCCTGAAGGCGTTCTCCTGATGCTGTCCTCGCCCGTCCGCGGATACCCGGCCTCGCTTCGCCGCATCAACACGGTCATATCCCCCTTCTCCCGATCCCTGCGCCGAACCGGCCGGAAAGAACCGGCCCGCACCCCGAACCCTGTCCACCAACCTCCTTGACGAGCAGACCTCCATCCATTAGACATAGGGGACATTTTACCCAAAGGAGACGCCATGGCCAGGACACTGACGGCCAAGATCATCGACGACCACCTGGTGGAGTCCACCGATGCGGAGCATGCCCTGCGCATCGACCAGACGCTGACCCAGGACGCCACGGGCACCATGGCATACCTCGAGTTCGAGGCCATAGGCCTTGACCGGGTCAAGACGGAGCTCTCGGTGAGCTATGTGGATCACAACACCCTGCAGACCGGGTTCGAGAACGCCGACGACCACCGCTTCCTGCAGGATGCCGCTGCACGCTTCGGTGTCAGGTTCTCCCGGCCGGGCAACGGTATCTGCCACCAGGTGCACCTGGAGCGGTTCGGCGCACCGGGGAAGACCCTTCTGGGTTCCGACAGCCACACCCCCACGGGGGGCGGCATCGGCATGCTCGCCATCGGTGCCGGGGGTCTGGACGTGGCGGCGGCCATGGCCGGCATGCCCTTCAACATCCCCAGGCCGAAGGTGGTGGGTGTCACGCTGAAGAACAGCCTCTCCCCCTGGGTGAGCGCCAAGGACATCATCCTGGAGCTGCTGCGCGGGCTCACCGTCAAGGGCGGGGTGGGAAAGATCTTCGAATACCGCGGTCCCGGGGTGAAAACCCTGAGTGTGCCCGAGCGGGCCACCATCACGAACATGGGCGCGGAGCTTGGGGCCACGACATCCATCTTCCCCAGCGACGAGGTGACCCGTGCGTTTCTGGCGGCTCAGGGACGCCCGGAGGCATGGGTCCCCCTGATGGCCGACGAGGGAGCGGTCTACGACGAGCAGATCGAGATCGACCTGGCCACCCTGGAGCCCTTGGCGGCATGCCCCCACAGCCCGGACGCGGTGAAGCCGGTCCGCGACCTCGCAGGCCTGAAGGTGGATCAGGTACTCATCGGGTCCTGTACGAACTCGTCGCTCAAGGATCTCATGAGGGTCGCCGCCGTGCTCAGGGGCAGGACGGTCCACCCCGACGTGAGCTTCGCCATCGCGCCCGGGTCACGCCAGGTGCTGGAGATGCTCTCGGCCAACGGGGGGCTCCGGGACATCATCGCCTCGGGCGGCCGCATCCTGGAGACCGCATGCGGGCCGTGCATCGGCATGGGCCAGGCCCCTCCCTCTGGCGGTGTGTCCGTGCGAACCTTCAACCGCAACTTCAAGGGCCGCTCGGGGACGCAGGACGCCCAGGTCTACCTGACCTCCCCCGAGGTGGCCGTGGCCTGCGCACTGAGGGGGGCCTTCACGGACCCCAGGGACCTGGGAGAGGTGCCCGAGATCCGTATGCCGGAGGTCTTCCTCGTCAACGACACCATGATCATCGTGCCCGGAGAGAAACCCGCAGATGCGGCGGTCATCCGCAGGGGACCCAATATCAGGCCCCTGCCCAAACGGGGACCCATGGAGGATACCCTCTCCCTGAGGGTGCTGCTGAAGCTCAGGGACAACATCACCACCGACGACATCATGCCTGCTGGATCAAAGATCCTGCCGTTGCGCTCGAACATCGAGGCCATCTCCCGCCATGTGTTCTCCGGCATCGAGACCGGGTTCTCCGAGCATGCCCTCTCATCAGGTCCGGGGTGCGTGGTGGCGGGCGAAAACTACGGGCAGGGGTCCTCCCGGGAGCATGCGGCCCTGGCGCCCATGCACCTGGGGATCAAGGCGGTGCTCGCCCGGTCCTTCGCCCGCATCCACCGGTCCAACCTCATCAACTTCGGGATCCTGCCCATTCTCGTCGACGAGGTGGGCTATACCCTCCTGGAGAAGGGTGCCACCGTAACGCTCAGGAACATCCACGGAGCGCTGGCGGGCGCGTCGCCCATCGAGGCCACGGCGGGGCCGGACGGCACGAGACTGAACTGCACCCTGGACCTCTCCGGCCGCGAGAGGGAGCTCCTCCGGCACGGCGGACTGCTCAACTACATCTCCGCGAAAGTACGAGGTTGACATGACCCGACAGACCAGAACCCGGTTCGCACCATCGCCCACAGGAGCGCTGCACATCGGCGGCGTGAGGACTGCCCTGTTTTCGTGGCTCCAGGCACGGCACGCAGGGGGCAGATTCATCCTGCGGGTGGAGGACACCGATGCGGAGCGGTCCACGGAGGAGAACACCAGGGGGATCCTCGAGGCCATGGAATGGCTCGGCCTGGACTGGGACGAGGGGCCATTCTTCCAGTCCCGGCGCCTCGACCTCTACCGCTCGTACATCGATAGGCTTGTGAACGAGGGAAAGGCGTACTGGTGCGACTGTACGCCGGACGAGCTCGAGAAGAAGCGCGCCCGGGCGCTGCAGGAGGGCAAGAAGCCCAAGTACGACGGCACCTGCAGAAACAAAGGGCTCGGCCCCGGCTCAGGCAGGGTGGTGCGGTTTCTCATGCCGGACACGGGGGTCACGGCCTTCGACGACATGATCAAAGGCAGGATAAGCATGGAGAACGCCGAACTGGACGACCTCGTCCTGCTGCGCTCCGACGGCATGCCCACCTACAACTTCACCGTGGTGATCGACGACGCCACCATGGACATGACCCACATCATCCGGGGCGACGACCATGTGAACAACACGCCCCGCCAGGTGAAGATCTACGAGGCCCTGGGCTTCCCCATCCCGCTGTTCGCCCATGTGCCCATGATCCTGGGGCCGGACAAGACCAAGCTCTCCAAGCGTCACGGTGCCACCTCGGTCCTGGCCTACCAGGAGATGGGGTACCTGCCCGAGGCGCTGGTGAACTACCTCGTCCGGCTGTCCTGGTCCCACGGCGACCAGGAGATCTTTTCCCGGCAGGAGCTCATCGACCTCTTCGACATCCACGACGTGGGCAGGGCAGCGGCGGTCTTCAACCCGGACAAGCTGCTCTGGCTCAACCACCACTATATCAAGACCGGAGACCCGGAGCGCCTGGCCCGGCTGCTGGAGGGGTTCATCGTTCGGAAGGGGTACGAGGTTCCTCCGGTGGAGTATGTGAGGAACGTGGTCACGGACGTGAGGGAACGCACCAAGACCCTGCCGGAGATGCTGGAGTTCGGCGACTTCTACTTCCGCGACATCGAACCGCCCGAGGAGCTCAGGAAACAGTTCTTCACCCCCGAGCTCAGCCCTGTGTTCAGCTCTCTCCTGGACCGATTCAGGCAGATCGACCTCACTGACAAGTCCAAGGCCGAGGAGGCCGTGAAGGCGCTCCTCGAGGAACACGGCCTCAAGTTCAAGGCCATTGCCCAGCCCATGCGCATCGCCCTGACCGGCAAGACAGTTTCTCCCGGGATCTTCGAGATCATCGTGACCCTGGGTCCGGACCGGGTGCTTTCCAGGCTGGAAAAGGCCTTGTCCATCATGCATTCATCCCGTTGATATGAGCATGACAGGAGGGAGATAATGCAGGCAAGACAACTCGCACTGCTGGCGCTGTTCATGGCACTGGTGGCCGTGGCCACCTTGATCGTGCGCATACCCATCCCCCAGACAACCGGATACATGAACCTGGGCGACAGCATGGTCCTGCTGTCCGGGGTCTTCTTCGGACCGGCCATGGGCTTCATGGCAGGGGGCATCGGCTCGGCCCTGGCGGACATCTTCGGCGGATACCCCCAGTGGGCCCCATGGACCCTGTGCATCAAGGGGGTAGAGGCCATGCTGGTGGGCCTTGGCGTGCGGCACCTCAGGATCAGCACCGGGAAAATAACCCTCCTCGCCGTCATGTGCTTCGTCGTGTCCACCGCCTGGATGGTCTTCGGATACTATGTCACCGAGGTCTTCATGTACGATCAGAAAGCCGCCCTGGCAGAGGTGCCGGCCAACCTCATCCAGGCGGGCGGAAGCGTGGTGCTGGCCACCATCATGCTCCCGGTCTTCTCCCGGATGATCCCGGACTCAGGGTCCAGGGCATCCTGAACAGTACCTGCATGCTCGTTGTCGAACAGATCGAATCAACGGGGTTCAGCCTCCTGAGCTATGTGATCCGTGACACGGAAAGCCTGGAATGCATCGTCGTCGACCCGCCGCAGGACATCCGCAGCAGGGTCGACCTCTCCTCCCTGACCGTCAATGCCGCCGTGAACACCCACACGCACCCGGACCACACCCTGGGCAACCACCTGTTCAGGGGCAGGGCCCCCATCCTCGCCCACACCCGGGAAAACTTTCTCCCCCTGAGGATCTTCAACCACACCTTCAGCCTGATCCTCACCGGGAGGATCCAGCCCGCCATCTCCTTCTCCCTGAAGGAAGGCGACCACATCCAGGTCGGGAGACACTCCGTGGAGGTGAGGCACACCCCGGGTCACTCGCCAGGGTCCATATGCCTGTTCTGGGATGGCAATCTCATCACGGGCGATCTGCTCTTTGCCGACGGCATCGGAAGGACGGACATCCCCGGCGGCGACACCCTACAGATCAGGGAGAGCCTCGCACGTACAGCGACCCTTCCCGATGAGACCATGCTCTGGCCCGGGCATTCCTATGGCGGGAAAACCACGGCCATGCTCGGCGATGTCCGACCCCTGATCGCCTGGGCGTTGAGGACCCTCTAGTCGCGCAGGTTTCTGACAGGGCCGTGTTCGTTCCGGTTGACATGAACCCATGCCTGAGGATAGCGTGTAGCCTGTTCTGATATGCCATGCTGCGAGGGGGGTATCATGAAGAGATTCATCCTTCTATGGTCTGCAATCCTGATAACCATGCTGGTCTGCGGATGCGCATCCGTCCAGGAATCCATGTACGATGCAGCCATCCGGACGGAACGGATGGTCTCCGGCCTGGAACCGGGAAGCGTCACGATCCAGGGAAGGACCATCACGTACCTCGAGCGCCCGGGTGAAGGAGAAACCGTTGTCCTGGTCCATGGGTTCGGGGCCGACAAGGACAACTGGCTGAGGTTTGTCAGGGGCCTCCCCAAGGAATACCGCGTCATAGCCGTGGACCTCCCGGGTCACGGCGAGAGCTTCAAGGATGCCGACGTCACCTATACCGTGGACTTCATCGCGAACTGTTTTTCACAGGTCTGCGACGCCCTGATGCTCGACCGTTTCCATTACGCCGGCAACTCCATGGGCGGCTGGGTGGGCATACTCTATGCTGCGAGAAACCCGGACCGCGTCATAACGCTGGGACTCTTCGACACCGCCGGCATCAACTCCCCCGAACCCAGCGACATGATGAAGGCACTGGAGCGGGGAGAGACCATACTGGTGCCCACCACCCAGGAGGCGTTCTACACGCTCCTGGGATATGCCTTCCACAAGGAACCCTTCATTCCCTGGCCCATACGCCCCGTGCTTGCCAGGAGGGCCGTGGAACAGGCTGCATGCAGGCAGAAGCTGTGGAACGACGTGCGCAGTGATTTCCGTGATGCGTCACCCATGCTCCCTGAACTCAGGCTCCCGGTATTGGTCGTCTGGGGAGACCGGGACCGCATCACCCACATCTCGTCCACGCAGGTCCTGGAGCGCTACCTCCCTGATTCCAGAACGGTCATCATGCACGACTGCGGGCACATGCCCATGCTGGAACGGCCGAGGGAAGCGGCAGCCCATTACCTCACCTTCATCTCCACGCACAGGGACAAAACCCATCCCTGATCACCCTGTCCCACGGCAGTGATCACGGTCGGGAGTGGCCCATTCCGGTCTTGACATGGCCTGCATGAGGCCTATAATGAACGCATGAAGCTTTTGTTCATTATTTCATGTTCTCCCAAAACCGTGAATTGTCATGCCCCCTGCATATCAAGGCTTATCAAGCAGAAAACACCTGTCCCGGGATACACGCCGTATAAAGGAGGAACGTCATGGAGCACACTGCAGCCTATCTGAGCCAGCAATGGCGGGACGAGGCGGAAAAGCGCCTCAAGGCGGAGATCTCCCCTGAGAGGATGAAGCACCTCACCTCGTCGGTGGCCTATGTGTACGTGGATTGTCCGGACGGCCGCGACAAGTACCTGTACTTCAAAACGGAAAACGGCACCTTCACCCAGATCCTCGTGGGAGAAGGAGAGCCGCCGGAGTCGGAGTTCAGGGTCACCGGGCCCTACGACCTGTTCGCCGGGCTGACCCGGGGCAAGATCAAGTCGCAGCGGGCGCTCATGAGCGGGAAGCTCAAGCTCAGGGGCAACATGGTGAAGGCGCTCAAACTCGCCTCCCTGGCCGACAGGATCAACAAGGTCCTGGAAACAATCCCTGCCCGGTACTAGGAGGAGACGCGACCATGGCAAAACTGCATGAAAAGAATGACCCGTATTTCATCGATTTTCCCGCCCGGGTATCAGAAATCCAGCAGGAGATGGTCAAAGAGGGCATCGACGTCTACCTGGGATCGCGCCTGCGCACCCTGTCATGGATCTCCGATGCCTTCTGCCCGTGGAGGAGCTACGTTGTGGTGCCCCCAGAGGGACTGCCCACGGTGTTCACCTTTGTCATCGACGCTGCACGGATCATAGATGAATCCTGGCTGGACGAGGATCACGTGCTGGGATACGCGCCCATGGGAGGCATGGACCAGATCACCATCATCGCGGACCACATCCAGGCCATCCTGAAGGGAAAGAGGGGGCGGATCGGCTATGAAACGGGCCTGTCGAACTACCTTCCCGAGGGGAACCTCACCCACTTCGAGTACGAGGCGTTCCGGGCCGCCCTCGAGGGTAACGAGCTCGTGAATGCCCACCACATCGTCGACAGGCTCTCCCTCATCAAGGACGAGGGCACCATCAACCGCTTCCGCAGGGCCTCCCGCATTGTGGACGAAGGGCACAAGGCGGTGAAGGAGGCACTGTCGGGCAACGGATGGAAGGGCATGACCGAGACCGAGATCGCAGGGATCGCGGCCCTGGCCATGCGCAGGGCGGGCAGCGTGTGGGAATGGTCCTTCACCGGGGGCAACGAGATCGCCACTGGCTACCGTACGGGCATGGCGGGGTGCGCCTGCACGCCTGCCACCACGAGAAAGCTCAAGAAGGGAGACCCCCTCATGGTGGATATCCATGCCATGTTCAAGCTGGCCCTGGGTGACCATGCACACAACTACTTCATCGGGCAGGCCACCAAACGCCAGCTCTGGCATGCAAAGAACTTCGTGGACATCGTCTCCAAGACGCTGAAGGCTTACCATTCCGGTGCGAGCCCACTGGGCATTGCCGAAGAGATGATGGACTTTGCCGAGACCCGGGGGTTTGCCGAATACATGGTCCCCGGGTTCGAACACGGGATCGGAATGATGGGAGATGAGTGGCGCATCGGCATGAACGACGGCCCCATGCCCTACTGGACCAATCCCGAACACTGCTACCAGGAGGGCGAGGTCCTCATCTGCGCCATGCAGTATGCCTGCCCCGATGAACAGATCGGCTTCAGATATGAGAACCCGATCCTGATCCTCAAGGACAAGTGCGAGGCCATGTCCAAGTTCGGACTCCGGATAGAGGTGATCGAGTAGACCTGACCGTGCCCGGGGGGCCTCCCGGCAAACATCCGGAACGGCATCGCTTGATATGAGGGAGCAGGCCGCATCCTTCCACGGGGTTGGATGCGGCCTGAGGAGGAATAGGATATGAGTATCCTAAGGGTTTTGTCTTTATACCTTCTCTAGCAACCGCCCTGACCAACCTGCATCAGAAGCCAATCATACAACAGAATTCCTTTATTCAAGAGGCATGCCAAAGTATAGTATTTTTCATTTTGCTTTATTTTCATATAGTTAAAAACATCAGCACGTGGTAAAACCTCTTCCGCAGCCCCAGCCCGTGTGTAATCTTTTTCATATTTTTACCATAATTATGGAAAACACTGACACAAAGGGGCCTTCGAACGTCCCTGTACATCCTGTAATTTCAGAACCTCCCCTGTCTTCCCGAAAGTCAGGTTGAGGTTGATTCGTGCCCGGAAAAAGGGGATACTTGAAAAAACTCCCGGGAGGTCCACCATGCCTCACCACCTTCCCACACGGGATGAGGCCTTGGCCCTACTTCAGGCATATAACCAGAACGATGCCCTGCTCAACCACGCATATGCCGTTGAGGCGGTGATGCGTTACTGTGCGCGCAAAAGGGGTCAGGACGAGGAACTGTGGGGGGTCATCGGCCTGGTCCATGACCTCGACTACGAGCGGTTCCCGGATCAGCACTGTTCCAAGACCAGGGAGATCCTCACGGAAAACGGGTGGCCGGAAGAGTATATCAGGGCGGTGGTGTCCCACGGGTGGCGCATATGCTCCGACACCGAGCCCGTCAGCGATCTTGAGAAGACCCTCTATGCCATCGACGAGCTCACCGGGCTCGTAGCCGCGTGCGCCCTGGTAAGACCGTCGAAGAGCGTCCTGGACCTCCAGGTGAACTCGGTGAAGAAGAAGTGGAAGACCCCGGCATTCGCCGCAGGGGTGGACAGGTCGGTCATCACCAGGGGTGCCGAGATGCTCGGTACAACGGTGGAGCAGCTCATGGAGGACACCATCATGGGCATGCGTGAGGTGGCCGGAGTCATTGGCCTTGAGGGCTCACCCGGCGCATCACAGACTTGAAAACAGCCTGGCACGGCCCTATCCGAAAGGGTATCAGAACGAGAAGAAAGGCACGGCACAATGGTAGTGAAGATCTTTGACGGGCTCCATGCTTTCCTGTGGCAGGACTACCGTCAGAATAACTGCAACACCTACTTCATCGACGCGGGCAAGCGTATCCTCATCGATCCCGGCCACAGCCACCTCTTCAGTCATGTGGAACAGGGGCTCCTCTCCCTGGGCGTAGACCCCCGGTCCATGGACCTGATTATTGTCACCCATGCCCACCCGGACCACATGGAGGCCGCCCTGCTCTTCCCCAAGCCCACCATGATCGCCATGGGGGCCACAGACTTCGCCTACCTCAAGGAATTCGCAGGCGATTACTATAGGGTTCCCGAACCTGACTTCTTCCTGCGGAACGGGACCCTGGACGTGGGGGACCTCCAGTTCCAGGTACTGGAGACACCGGGGCACACGCCGGGGTCCCTCTGCCTGCACTGGCCCGAGCACAACGCCCTCTTCACCGGGGACGTGGTGTTCGAGCAGGGTATCGGCCGCACCGATCTTCCCGGTGGAAGCGGGAAACTCCTCAAGGAGAGCATCGTGCAGATCGAGGCACTGCGCCCTCACTACCTCCTGCCAGGCCACGGCGGTGTTCTGATCGGGGAAAAAGCGGTGAGGGATAACTTCAGGCAGGTCAGGGACTACTGGTTCAGATATCTCTAAACACGCTGCAGGGAGGCGGCGAGACTCCCCTTCAAACCCTCCAGTACAGCAGTCCACCGGCTGTCCGCCTGAACATTGGGGATGACGGCCGTACCTGATATTCCCGTCCCGGCAAGAAGCGAGAGGATGCTGGCCTCGTGGTCTTTCCGCGCTGCCTCCATGGAATCCTTATAGGCATCCACGGCCTGACGGATCGGAGCGCTGTCGAGGCCCAGAACCTCCTCCCATGCCTGCAACAGGACATGCAGGGTCTCTGCGGACGGATCGACGTGGGCCAGGAGCTCTCTGTGAAGGATCTCACGAAGCACCGGGCGCCTTGCAGATTCCCCGTCATACTCGGCCTTGAGTTCCTCCACGGAGGATTTTCTGTCCACGAGCTGCTGAATCCACCCCCGTACCCTGTCGGTGAGCTCTTTTTTCTCAAGAACGTCGCGATCCTCCCGGGTCATGGTGAGGTCCTTGGTCCGTTCCATCACGATATCCAGCGTGCTCTTGATCTTGCCCATGGCGCTCTCCCCCTGCCAGCTCGGTGTGCACCAGCTGTCGTGGTACCCTTTCCATATCCCCCTTCCCGGTCGGAATCAAGTCCCCTCGATCCCCTGTCATCTACGAATGCCCATGCCTGGCTGCATTGGCGGCGATGGCGTCGATGATCTTCCCCCACAGCTGGGGCGGAAGATAGTGTCCCATGCCGTCCATCACCATGAGGTGTGCGCCGGGGATGGTTTCGGCCGTATCGATCCCGCACTCCAGGGGCACGAGCGGGTCCAGGTCCCCGTGCATGACCAGTGTGGGCGTTTTCACCCGGGAGAGCCTTTCCTTCCTGCTCCCCGATGCGATGATGGCTGCAAACTGCCGGGCGCTCCCGGCAGGCTCGACTCCACGGGAGAAGGTCTCATCACCGAGACGCAGAGCCCTCTCGTCATCCATGGGGTAGCGTGGACCGCTCAGGACCCTCCAGACCTCTCTGAAGTAGCTCACGAACCCTTCACGGTCCAAGGGCACGGGCCTGAAGAGCATCTCCAGGGCCTCCTGCCTGGGCGGGGGCAGCAGCGGGTTTCCCGTGGTGGACATGATGGAGGCCAGGGTTCTGGTACGCTCAGGGTACCGGAGGGCCATCTCCTGGCCGATCATGCCCCCCATGGATTCGCCCACCACGTGGGCGCTCTTCACGCCCAAAGTGTCCAGCAGGCCCACGGCGTCCTGGGCCATGTCTGCAATAGTGTACGGTACCGCGGAGGCCCCCCTTATCTTTCCCGAGAGCAGGGCATGGATATGCGGCATGCCTGCCCGGGAGAACCTCGTGGAAAGACCCATGTCCCGGTTGTCGAACCGGATGACGAAGAACCCCCCGGCGGCAAGCCTCCTGCAGAAGTCCTCTTCCCAGAGGATCATCTGGGAGCTCAATCCCATGATGAGCACCAGCGGCTCATGTTCCGCGGATCCGAAGGTGTCGTAAGCGATGGTGATGCCGTTGGCGGATGCAAACGCGAGGGCGGAATGCTCAACGGTCATGGCCTGCGTCTCCTCAGGTGCAGCATGTCAAATCATGTACCATCATACCACCTCGGCAGTCTCTCAAGGAAGGCCGAATGCACCTGAGGGATTGCAAAAGCGTGCCCCCTCGGAGATAATGGCGGCCAGGGGTACAGGGCCGCAGACCCTGAGCCCGGAGGGATCGCCCATGGACACCATGCATGACCTGCAGACCATCTTCTGGCATGCCGTGCACGAGGTGGATCCTGTCCGGCTCATTGAAAACCGCGTGGGAAGGGCCGGCACCACCCTCTCCATCGACGCGCCGGGCCCCATACTCACCGAGGACCTCTCATGGTTCCGGCGCATCCTGGTCCTGGGCATGGGCAAGGCCTCGGCTGCCATGGCCATGGCCATGGAGCGGGTTTTGGACGGCCTCCCCATCGAAGGCACCGTCATCACGAAACACGGCCATGGCCTGGACCTGGCCAGGATCAGGATCATCGAGGCCGGGCACCCCGTGCCGGACGAAGACAGCGTGCGCGGCGCGCGCATCCTGTCGAAGCTGGCTGACGACGCCGGACAGGACACGCTCATCATCAACCTCGTCTCAGGGGGCGGCTCGTCGCTGTTCTGCCTCCCCGCTGACGGCATATCCCTCGGGGAGAAGCAGGAGACCACCCGGGCGCTGCTTGCATCCGGGGCCGCCATCGATGAGGTCAACTGCGTCCGCAAGCACCTGTCCCGTGTCAAGGGAGGCAGGTTTGCGGCAAGGGCCTTCCCGGCAAGGCTCATCAGCCTTATCCTCTCGGACGTGGTGGGGGACCGGCTCGATACCATCGCCTCGGGCATCACGGCACCCGACCCCACCACCTACCGGGAGGCGCTCTCCATACTGGGGCAATACCGTATCGCGCACCGGATTCCGCCCCGGGTGCTGCACCTCCTGCAGTCGGGTATGCAGGGACTCCTGCCCGAGACTCCCAAAGCCTCCGATCCTTCGTTTGACCGAACGACCAACATCATCGTGGGGAGCAATGCGCTGGCCTGCCGGGCGGCTGCCGCTTGCGCGGAAGCACTGGGGTACGACACCCGCATCCTGAGCACCACACTTACGGGAGAGGCCGCCGAGGTGGCATCATCCCTTGCAGGCATCGCGTGGGACATGCATGAGCGCAAGCCTGACACCTTCAGGCCCATGCTCCTCATTGCCGGGGGAGAGACCACGGTGACCCTGAAAGGCAGCGGCCTCGGCGGAAGGAACCAGGAAATGGCCCTGGCCTTTGCCTGCAGCCTTTACGAAACACACCCGTCGTTCACGGGCATCTCCTTCCTCTCCGCCGGCACCGACGGCACCGACGGCCCCACGGATGCCGCCGGGGCCTTTGTCACCCCAGAACTGATGCGGCGCATGCCCGAACTCAGGGACACGGCCCGAGGACATCTGGTGAAAAACGACTCATACCGTTTCTTCAGGGATCAGGGACTCCTCTTCACCACTGGCCCCACACGCACGAATGTCTGCGACATACAGCTTCTGGCCATTCTCTGACCCATCCGCGGCCAAGTTCTTTCCCTGTGAGATTCCTGTTGTTTGGGGCCATGCAGTCCGTTACAATAGCACATCATGAGCCAGAGAGAGGGGTCCTGGATGAATAAGGACACGCATCATGAACCCTTCACCCTGACACTCCACGAAGGCCCTGCTTCGCACGACCCCTTTCGCATGCACTACATACAGAGGGAGGAGGATCGCTGAGATGTCGGAAGAAAGCAAGAAAAAGCACCAGAAGGAAGAGAAGCCCATTGACAAGATGACCGTCAAGGAACTTAGGGAGATCGCCCTGGAGATCCCCCACGAGCACACCGAGGTGGCGGTGCGCGACATGAGCAAGGAACAGCTCGTGTCGTTCATCAAGAAGGCCCGGGGCATCGCCGAAGAGGCGCCCGTGCATCACCATGAGAAGAAAACAAAAAAGGCCGCCAAGGTCGTGCTCACCCGGCAGGACATCAAGGCAAAGATCAGAACGTTCAAGGAACTCAAGGCCCAGGCCTTCGGACAGAACGAGCGGAAAAAGGCCGCCGTGTACCGCCGCCGCATCAGCCGGCTGAAGAAACTGAGCCGGAAGACGGCCTGAACCGTGCGGCCCTCCCTGTCCGCGTCGCGTGCCGGGCACGGGAGGGCCCGTTTTATTCACCTGTACCTACAATTCCTCAAACTGATGCTGGAACCCTTCCCACAGATCCTGTTCGTCCCTGCCCGGCGTATGCCTGAGGTCCCTGGAGGGACTCCTCCTGAGCCCGGGCCGCTTGCGTCCATACTCCTGATCTGAGCTGTGCGGGGCCGAAACCTTGAACCGCTCCACCGTTGAGGCCAGGACCCGCGACTCCATGCTGAGGTTGTCCGATGCCCCCGCGAGCTGCTCCACCGTGGAGGCATTCTGCTGGGTGGTGTTGTCGATCTGGCCCAGGGCCCGGTTGACCTCGTCCACTCCGGCCGCCTGCTGGCTCGATGACACGGCTATCTCGTCGATCCTCCGGGACAGGTCCTCAATGTGGCTGATCATCTGTTCGAGAGATTCTGCAGATCGCTTCATGATCTCGTCCCCTGACATCACCTTGTGCACGGTATCCTCGATGAGGACCCGTATCTCCCGGGATGCATCTGCGGACCGCTGGGCCAGGGAGCGGACCTCGTCCGCCACCACGGCGAAGCCCTTGCCGTGTTCGCCTGCCCGTGCAGCCTCCACGGCCGCGTTCAACGCCAGGAGGTTGGTCTGGAAGGCCACCTCGTTCACCGTGGTGATGATGTCGCCGATCTTCTTGGACGCCTCGGAGATCTCTGTCATGGCGTCCCTGAGCTCCCGGGACGCGGCCATGCTCGAACTGGCGGTCTCCACCATGAGACGTGCCTGGGACCGCCCCTGGTCCGCATTCTGGGCGATCAGTTTTATGGAGGATGTCATCTCTTCGATGGTGGCGGCCACCTGCTCGATGGCGCTCGCCTGTTCCTGGGTCATCTGGGATAGGCCCTGGGTCCCTGATGCCACCTCGTGGGTGGAGGCGTCCAGCAGGGTCGCCTCTTGCTTGACCTTGGCCACCACCGCCTCCAGCTTGTCCACGAAGCGGTTGAACTCGGCTGCAAGTTCCCCGATCTCGTCTGTCCGAAGGATGTTCAGCCTCATGGTGAGGTCACCATCGCCCTCGGCAATGTTCCGGAAGCTCTCCACCACCTCGTGGATGGGCCGGGACACCATTCTCCGTATGACAAAGAGCACACTCGCGCCCACGAGCACGGCCATGATGAAGACCGAGGTGCCCACCTGGACCATGAGCCTGTCATAGGAGGCGAAGAACTCGCTCCGTTTCACCCCGGTATAGAGCACGCCGATGATCCGGCCGTCCTTGTCCCTGATGGGGTCATAGGCGGTGAAATAGGGCACTCCCAGGATGTCCGCCTCGCCCCGGTATGACCTGCCCTCTTTGAAGATTGCGTCGTAGGCAGGCCCGGTGAGCTTCGTCCCCAGTGCCCGGGTTCCGTCGGGCTTCATTACGTTGGTGGCCACCCTCACGTCGTGCATGAAGACGGTGGCGGTGCCGCCGCAGAGTTCCTTCAGCCTGTCGGGCAGCTCGTTGTTGCCGTTCACGGCATAGTAGCCGTCGATCATGAGCCTGTCCCCCTCGATGGAGAAGGTACTCCCCTTGGCAGCCAGGAGGTTCCAGAAAACCTTGAGCCTGGTCATCTGGTTCTCCTGGGCAATCCTTTCCAACTCATTGTGGAAGCTCATGAAATTGAGCGCCATAACCACAACGAGAACGATGCCGCCCATACCGAGCGTAATTGCGGAAAGCTTGGTGTACAGTCTGAAACCCTTCATCTCAACCTCCGGAATCAATACCTCAAACGGGCATGGGGAATGCAAAGGCCTCCGTGCCCTGTTCCCATACAAAACATCATCCCTTTTCCGCCCAGGCCGGCTCGGTCCGTTGCGGGTGCCAGCCTCATCCAGAACACTGTAAGTAAACTTACTATCGCCTGAAGGCGATAGCTTTGCTATCGGCTGCAAGCCGACTAAAGGTCTTCGATCTTGAAGTCCGCATCCTCAGGCTCTCTGCCCTGCTCCTCAATATACTTCATGATCACTTCATCAGTCACATTACCAGAACTCGCTGCAAAATACCCTCGAGCCCACAGATGCCGTCCCCAAAACGCCTTGCTCAGCGCCTTCGATTCCATCAACATCTTCCGCGATGTCTTCCCCTTGATCGACTTCATCAACTCACTTACCGATATGTGCGGCGGCACTGATACAAAAATATGCACGTGCTCCCTCGATACATGCCCCTTGATTATCTCAACATCGTTCGCCTTGCATACCTCTCGTATCAAATCCCGGGCGCGCTCCGCTATCTCGCCCCGCAATACCGGCTTGCGGTATTTCGTGATCCATACCAAGTGATACTTGATATCGTATACTGTGTGGCTCGACTTACGGTAATGCTCCATACCGCAAGCCTACTAAAGTCTTCGCCTGAAGGCGAGGGTTTTTCTCCCATTCCCCGAAAGGGACAATAAACCATCAATGATGGTCATAATCGGAATCACTTATCATTTTCTTTATATGTTTTTCAAACGCGTCCAATGAGTTGACATGGGAGGATGTGCTGTGGATACCATGAGCACGTACCGGGTGCCGTGAAGGGGCATGGTATTCCATGACGCCCGTCCGAGTAGTGCTGGACATCGCCGGGGAAGCAGGTATTTTTAGGTATCACCATCATACTGCAAGGTGAACCCATGTCCAAGACCATGAAGGCCGGCGCCATTCAGATGTGCGCTGAACTGGGCAATGTCACCGCGAACCTGGAAAAGGCGGACCGGCTCGTGGAGGAGGCGGCCGCTCTGGGTGCGCAGATCATCATCCTCCCGGAGTTCTTCACCACCGCGGCGGCCTTTCACCCGTCCATGCTGAGGGCCGCCCTGCCCATCCGGGGCAGGGCCACCGAATTCCTCGTGGACAAGGCCAGGCGGCATCATGCCTATGTGGGGGGGTCCTTCATCGCGTCCAGGAATACGGACCTCTTCAACACCTTCGTGCTGGCCATGCCTGACGGGTCCACGGCCTATCACGACAAGGACCAGCCCACCATGTGGGAGAACTGCTACTACGTGGGCGGCCATGACGACGGCATCCTGCCCACGCCCATGGGGCCCGTCGGCGCCGTGCTGTGCTGGGAGCACATCCGCAACCGGACGGCGCTGAGGCTCCTGGGAAGGGTGGACCTCGTGGTGGGAGGCTCGTGCTGGTGGACCACGCCCCAGGGCCTTCCGCCCAGGGGGTTCTGGGAATGGCACCATCGCAAGAACCTGAAGCTCATGACATCCACGCCTTCCACCCTGGCGCGCCTGCTGGGGGTGCCGCTGGTGCACGCCGCCCATGCGGGGTCGTTCAGGGCATCCATGCCCTTGGCGCCGCTGGTCCCGTACGGATCGTTCTATCTGGGAGAGACCCAGATCGTGGACGCATCCGGCGTGATCCTGAAACGGATGACCAGGGAGGAAGGCGAGGGGGTCATCGTCTCGGAGATTACGCTCGGCCGGAGGGCACCGAGCCTGTCGCTGGGGACCGCCTTCTGGATACCGAGGCTGCCCCTGCTGCTGCGCCTGGCATGGGCCTACCAGAACATCCACGGGTCACGGTACTACCGCTGCGCCAGGAAGCGGGGCTGGCTGGCCATCCCCTGATGCAGGCTCCCCGAGCCCGGGCAATTGACATGGTCGGGCGAATCTGATACCTCCCATGCACCGGCCCTGGGCCTGTACGGGAAAGGGTCGAGTACAGAGAAAGAGGGAAATCCATGACAGGCATAGCCCTCGCGCCGGACACCTTCCGCAGGACCGTCAAGGCATGGCTCATGATGGCCCGAATCCCCTTCCACTCCGTGGGCGTGCTGCCCTTCTGCCTCGGCGCTGTCCTGGCCTGGAGAACGACAGGCAGCTTCAACTGGCCCGTGTTCTGCTGGGCTACCCTGGCCGTGGTCCTGATTATGCTCTCCACCTACCTGGCAGGTGAGTACTACGACCTCGAGGAGGACCGCCTGTCGGGCCAGATGGAGCGGAATCCCTTCACGGGGGGATCCCAGGCCGTGGTACGGGGCATGGTGCCCCGTCACCACCCGAAGGTGGGCAGCTACGTGGCACTGGCGCTCGCAGGCGGGATCGGGGTGCTCCTCCAGCTCAGTTACCACACGGGGCCCTGGACCATCCCCCTCGGGGCCGTGGGCATGATCGCAGGGTTCTTTTACTCCACCGAGCCCGTCCGGTGGGTGAAGCGGGGTATCGGGGAGGTCATCATCGGGTTTTCCTACGGCTGGCTCCCCATCGCGGCGTCCTTCTATCTCCAGACCGGCCGACTCACGCCCCTGGTGCACTGGATGAGCCTGCCCGTGGCCCTGTCCATCTTCAACGTGATCCTCATCAACGAGTTCCCGGATTACCCGGCGGACCTGAGGCAGGGCAAGAAGAACCTCACCGTGAGGCTCGGCAAGAAGGCGGCGCGCTCCCTCTACGCCGCCGCTTCCCTGGGCGGGGTCGCGCTCTCCTTCCTGGCCGTCCCGGCAGGGCTTTCACCCTCCACCATATTCCTCCTGGTCCCCGTCTCCATGCTCTCGGTCCTCGTCACCGTGGGCATGCTCACGGGCAGATACTCGGACCGGGCGGTCCTCGAGAAGATGTGCGGCCTCACCATAGCCATCAACTGCCTCTACGCGATTTCCTATATGGCCTCCCTCTGGATCTGGGGCGTCTGACGTGGCGCTGCGCGACGTGCTGCGCTGGCCCATGAAGGCCATCTTCTGGCCGCCGGACCTGGTGCTCAGGCAGATCGGCAGCGCGGCCTACTTCTCCTACCTGGTGGGGTGGAACCGCTTTCCCTCCTGGGTTCTCCGTCACGGGATCAACTCGCTGCCCATCGCGGCAGGGGCTACGGGCATGGGCTGCATCGGCTACCCGGGGCATCCGGCCTGGGAGGTGACCTCTGCCTGCAACCTGCGCTGCATCCACTGCCACGTCACCGCGGACACACCCGGTCCGGAGGAGCTGAACACGGACGAGGCGAAGCGCTTCATAGACGACCTCGCGCGCATCGACGAGTTCCGCGTGCTGGTCTACACCGGCGGCGAACCCATGGTGCGCAAAGACATCTTCGAGCTCATGCACCACTCCAGGGAGGCGGGGCTCATCAACGTCATCGCCACCAACGGCACCCTCATCGCCGAGGAGACGGCGTTCCGGCTCAGGGAGGAAGGGCTTGCCTGCGCGGCCGTGAGTCTGGACTCCTGGCGGGACGAGGTGCACGACTTCGTGAGGAACAGGCAGAACACCTACGAGCTCGCCATGCGGGGCATCAGGGCGCTCAAGAAGGCCGGCATCCCCCTGCAGATCAACTGCACGGCCATGCAGTACAACTTCGGCGACCTCGACGAGCTCCTGGACCTCGTGGACGGCCTGGGGTCGGGCATCATGCTCATGTACCAGCTCGTGCCCGTGGGCAGGGGCGACGCCATCCGGGACGCCTCGCTCACCGTCAACGAGAACGAGCGGCTCCTCAGATTCCTGGCGGAAAAGCAGAAGGAGGTCTCCACCATCGTGGAGCCCGTGGCAGGCCCCCAGTACTGGCCTTACCTCATGGAACGCAAAGGGCTGAAGAACGGCGTGTGGCTGCGCATGGCCGAGCAGGTGTTCCACGGGTGTGCCGCGGGCAGGGGTTTCGTCTACATCAAGGCCAACGGTGACGTGTGGCCCTGCCCCTTCGTGGAGGTGAACGCCGGGAACGTGAGAGAAAGGCCCTTTGACCGGATATGGGAGGACAGCCCGGTCTTCGCTGCGCTGAGAAACCGCGAGAACACCCTCAAGGGCAGGTGCGGCGACTGCAGGTACCGCACCATGTGCGGCGGGTGCAGGGGGCGGGCCATGGCATGCACCGGCGACTACCTGGCAGAGGACCCGTCGTGCTTCCTCGAACAGGAGCGTCTCGGTCGGGCAAGGCCTGGACGATCTTCTGCGAGAGTCCGGTGATCTGGCAGGGTTCCCGGATAAATGCAACGGCGCCCTTTGCCTGGATCTCCCCCGCATGGGCACTCCCAGACCCTGGAGAAGCGCGGAAGCATGGTCTCATCCTTGGGATGGGCTTCCTGCCCACACAGCTACGGATCATCCCCCCGCCAACCAGTCCTCCGGCCTGAGGGGTTCGAGCCCCCATGCAGCCCTGGCCCGGTCGCACCGCTCGTTCTGCTCCCCGTTCTCCCAGGAGGGGACAAAGGCCCTGCACACGGAAGCCCTGCGCTCGTAGATGGAGCAGTACACGGACGTGCCGATCTCGCCCTGCAGGGCGATGCACCGGGGATGTGGCCCGTCCATGCCGCGCATGGAACGGCGGAAGTCGTTGAGTTTCCTTGTCATCTCCACGGGCACACCGCCCGGCGTGACATCGTCCGCTTCGGCCCAGTAGAAGGATGCCCGGAAATACGCGCAGCAGGCGCCGCAGGTCAGGCAGGGGTGAGGTCTCTCGTGGGTGTTTTCAGCCATGGCGCTGTCCCGGCTCTCTCGGATAGTGGATGTATGGACGAACCACCCTGAAAATGCAATGGCAATGTTGCAGCACCCTCTTCCGACACTGCACGAAGGTGTGTATTGGAGGATAGAAAAAAAATCATCTACCTCTCCATGAAGTACCGATATATACTAGGATCATGGCCCAGCGTGTCCCTGTCCTCTCCTCCAAGCTCCTGCCCCCCCGCACGGAAGGCGCGCTCGAACGCACCATCTCCCGGCATCTCTCCCGCGAGATACCGTCCAGGAAGGTGACCACCGTGACCGCGGGGGCCGGATACGGCAAGACAACCCTGGTGGCCCAGGCCGTGCAGGGGCATGACACGGTCTGGTACCGGCTGGACAGTACGGACCGCGACCTTGCCACCTTCATGCACCACATGACTGCAGGCATCGGCAGGATTCATCCCGGCTTCGGGCGTCAGATCGCCGGACTCATGCACGAAGGCCAGTCCCTGAACCTGGATCCGCGTGGCATCATCACAGTATTCCTGCAGGAGATGGAAGATCGGCTCACCCGTGACGTGATCTTCATCCTCGACGACTTCCACGCCGTGGGAGATTCCCTCCCCGTACGGCAGGCCCTCACGTTCTTCATGGAGAATCTGCCGCCCCTGGTTCACCTGGTGATCATCAGCCTGTCCGAGGTCCCCCTGCCCCTGTCCCGGCTGAGGGCCATGAGGGAGGTGCTCGACGTACGGACCAGGGATCTCCTGTTCAGTGCCGAGGAGGTCAGACATTTTGCCCAGCAGTCGTTCCGGGTGAGCCTCACGGAAGAATCCACCGGCATCCTGCACGAAAAGACCTCAGGCTGGGTGAGCGCGCTGATCCTCTTCTTCCACTCCCTGCACAGGAAAACGCCGCACGCCATCGAGCAGGACATCCACGCCATCAAGGGGTCTTCACGCATCATCTCGGACTACCTGGATGAGAACGTGTTCTCACACCTGAACCGGGAGATCAGGGACTTCCTCCTCCGGACCTCCATCCTCTCCCGGCTCAACGCCACCTTCTGCGACCGCTACCTGGGCATCTCGAACTCGTCTGGCATCCTCATGCAGCTCGAGAGGAGCCACCTCTTCACCTTCGCACTGGACGAGGACAACCAGGAATACTGCTACCACCAGCTCTTCCAGGAATTCCTGCAGAACGTGCTCCAGCAGGAGCTGGGTGTTGACGGGACAAGGCTTCTCCATAAGCAGGCCGCCTGCATCCTGGAACAGGTCGGCAATGACGAGGAGGCGGTCCATCACTACCTCATGGCCGGCTCCTTTGACGAGGCCTGTGCCATACTCGACAGGTTGTGCCTTCGACTCATCGCAGAGAACAGGGTTGCATTCATCAAGTCCTGTGTTGAAAAACTGCCGGGGCATTGCTTCGATGCCCACCCCTGGATGGAATACCTCAGGAGCTGCCTCCATGCCTTCCTGGGGAGATACCAGAATGCCAGGAAGGGGATCCGGAGGGCCATGGCCCTGTTCAGGGATCGCCGTGATCAGACCGGCATCGACTACTGCCTCAAGGAGATCGCGTTCGGGAACTTCATGATCGGCGAGTTCCAGAAGGCCCAGGAGATCTATGAAAAGATCCTGGGCAGCACGTCCCTGACCA
The DNA here is from genome assembly GCA_964572405.1 of uncultured Bacteriovoracaceae bacterium. Taxonomy (GTDB): domain Bacteria; phylum Desulfobacterota; class Desulfomonilia; order UBA1062; family UBA1062; genus MWEI01. The sequence continues at coordinate 1,253 of CAZNGL010000023.1, read as the reverse complement.
CCATGCTCCACCTTGAGGCACATATTCAGATGGTTTTCATCAACGCCCAGATCGGCAGGATGGATGCATCTGACACCCATGCGGACAAAGCCCTCGGAATGCTCGATACTATGGAGGACTCCCTGACAAGGGATGGGTACCATGCCTGGCTCATGATCAACCACGGGTTCCGGTATGTCTTTTCGGGCGACCCCTTGAAGGCCATGGAGATGGCCGAGACAGCCTCTGCCGTCCTGGAGCGGGTCCCATCGCACCGTCTCATGACCTACTGCCATCACCTGGCCAGCTCCGCCTGTCTCTTCCAGGGGCGCTTCAGGCAAGGTCTCGACGAGGCCCTCACAGGGCTCACCATCATGAACAGGGGTGGATTCCATGACACCACTCGCGGCTGGCTTCTCTGCAACGCGGGTGCGAACGCCCTGTGCCTCGGCCTCTTTGATGAGGCACTGCGTTACACGGAGAACTCCCTGCGATTCTTTCAGAACGGGGGCAATCCATTCGGCATGGCATATGCTTACTTCACCCTCCAGCAATTCCACCTGGTGACCGGCAGGCTCGAGCTTGCAGAGGAGACGGGCAGGACCTGCCTGGAGGTCGTCAGAGGCCTGCCCATGCCCCATGTCACCGGGCCTGCCAAGGCATCCCTGGCGGACACCCTGATCCTCAAGGGCAGGCTGGAGGAGGCAAGGGAACTCATCGAGGACGCTCGCGGTGCGTTCCGGTCTTCGAAGACCTTCGAGTGGATGATCCTCAGGCTCTATGTCAGGCTGTGCTGGGCGCAGGGCCAGGCAGAGGATGCCCTGGCATGGCTCCAGAAGGGACTGGAGATCGCCGAGGCCCACAGGTTCGAGCGCGTGGTGGCCTTGGACTGGGGCTGGCTCCTGCCCATGCTCCTGGAACTGTACGCCAGGGGCGTCGTGCGCACCACCATCCAGGAGATCTTCAACACCGTGGCGGACCACGCACGGCCCCTCCTGGTGTCCCTGCAGCGATCAGTTGCTTCATCGGTATCACAGGCCATAACCCAGATCGTCCATGACCTGCCCGGCACATCCCCGCCAGGCCTGAACGTGAGGTGCCTGGGCGCATTCCGGGTCATGAAGGGCGATCAGGAGATACCGGCCTCACAGTGGAAGAGCAGAAAGGCCAGGATGCTCTTCAAGCTGCTGGTACACTACCGGTCGAGGGGATACGTGAACAAGGAGATCTTCATGGAGCACCTCTGGCCTGAGGATGACCCCGGGAAGACCGCC
>CAZNGL010000022.1:0-30355 GCA_964572405.1 uncultured Bacteriovoracaceae bacterium | reverse complement strand
GCACAACCACCCCTCGGGGACCCTGACCGCCTCCGAGCAGGACCTGCGCCTCACCCGAACGCTCACGGACCTCTGCGCCCAGGTGGGCATCAGCCTCCACGATCACCTCATCGTCACCCGCTCCGGTGCCTACAGCATCCGCCTCCAGGCGCCCCTGCCGGCCCCCTGAGCCCCGCAGCCGGGCCGCCCGCATCCCTCGAGGGCCCCGGGTGTCAACGATCTGCAAACGAAATGTAATTATTATGTGAATTCATTTATTTATGTTGATCGTCCGCCGCGATCGGGCCGATAGTGTGCCGTACATTCCCACTGAAAAGGAGTATCTGCATGGAACAGAATCACCCGGTGCACCCCTTGGGATCGCGGGCGCGGATCCTGCTGTCGAGCGTGTTCGGCCCGTACGCCGTGGACGACGAGTACGGGAGCCGGAGGATCAACCCCATGGAGCTCTACCACAACCAGGTCACCCGCGAGCAGGGGCCGTTCTCGCTCCGCATGTTCCACCGCTCCTTCGGCCTCATGCTGCTGAAGGAGAACATCGACGCACCGTGCACGCTGCTCGACTTCCCGAGCCTGGAGCGCTTCGTCGAGGAGATCTCCCTGCACAGCTACGACATCATCGGCATCAGCGCCATCATCCCGAACATCGAGAAGGTGGGGAAGATGTGCGATCTCATCAGAGCCCACCAGCCGCGGGCCACCATCGTGGTGGGCGGCCACATCGCCAACCTGCCGGGGCTGAAGGAGACCGTTGACTGCGACCACGTCTGCAGGGGAGAGGGGGTGCGCTGGTTCCGGGCGTTCCTGGGGCTCGACGTGGACGCACCGGTCAGGCACCCCTATGTGTACTCCGGGTACGGCACCCGCATCCTGGGCGTAACCCCGAGGGAAAATCCGGAGAACACGGCGGCCATGCTCATCCCGTCCGTGGGCTGCCCCGTGGGCTGCAACTTCTGCTCCACCTCCGCCCTGTTCGGCGGCAAGGGGAGGTTCGTCAACTTCTTCGAGACGGGAGACGAGCTGTTCCGGGTCATGTGCGACATCGAGCAGGTGCTCAAGGTGAGATCGTTCTTCGTCATGGACGAGAACTTTCTCCTGCACCGCAGCCGGGCGCTGCGGCTCCTGGAGCTCATGCAGGAACACCACAAGGCCTGGGCGCTGTTCGTGTTCTCCTCCGCACGGGTGCTCAGGACCTACACCGTGGAGCAGCTGCTGCGCCTGGGCATCTCCTGGGTGTGGATGGGCCTCGAGGGCGAGGCCAGCACGTACCGGAAGCTCAGCGGCGTGGACACGAAGGCCCTGGTGGCCGAGTTGCAGTCCCACGGCATACGGGTACTCGGATCCACCATCATCGGGCTGGAGAGCCACACCCCTGAGAACATCGGGCAGGTCATCGACTACGCGGTGAGCCACGATACGGTGTTCCACCAGTTCATGCTCTACACCCCCATACCGGGAACCCCGCTCTACGAACAGCACAGGAGGGACGGGTCCCTGCGGTGCATCGACGAGCGGCCGCACGCGGACAATCACGGCCAGTACCGCTTCAACTACCATCACGCGCACATCAAAGACGGGCAGGAGACCGGGTATCTCAGGCAGGCCTTCACCAGGGACTTCGAACAAAACGGTCCCAGCCTCGCCCGGATGATCCGCACCATGCTGAACGGGTGGAAGCGTCACAAGAACCACCCCGACCCCTGCGTGCGCACCCGCCTCGCCAACGAGGTCAGACCCCTGAAGACCACCTATGCCGCGGCCGTCTGGGCCATGAAGCGGTGGTACCGGCACGACCCGAGGATGCACACCATGATGGGCTCCATCCTCTCCGACCTGTACCGGGAGTTCGGGTGGAAGACCCGCGTCCTCGTGCCGCTCATGGGGGTGGTCGCATTCCTCGCCCTCGGCAGGGAACAGCGCAGGCTGGCCTCCGGCTGGACCTACGAGCCGAAAACGTTCTACGAGAAGAACGCCCTGGCGCTGGAGCAGGAGGTTTCGGCCCAGACCGTTTCAGTACCGATGCCGAGCGCCCCTGCCCGGGTGTTCGTTGACCTGGACCTGCCCGTGCACGGTTCCATGCCGCCCGAGGCGTCGCCCCCGCGCGCCCTGTGAGCCCGAAGGCGGAGAAAGCCCTTGTGTGCACCCGCCTCAAAGAGCTACACTGAGGCGTGTCCTCTTCCTGGATACGGAGCGGGGGGTTCATGGAGTATCTTCTCTTCGGGTGTGCACTCTTGGCCGGCTGCCTCGCCGGGTGGCTCTTCGCCCGGGTCCAGTACTCGGGCGAACTGAAGGCGGCGGGCCGGACCATCGCCGACCTGCGCGCCCTGGAGGAGCGGCTCCGCACCGAACTCGCCGAGACCGCCAGGATCATCGAGCAGGAACGCGTCGAGCAGGCGCGCCTTCAGACCCGTCTCGCCGAGGCGCACTCCTCCCTAGCCGAGCAGAAGGCCCTGCTGGACAGCGCATCCTCTCAGCTCTCGGAAACCTTCAAGGCCCTGTCGCTGGACGCGCTGAACCAGAACAACCAGGCCTTCCTCCAGCTCGCGGACAAGACCATGCAGGCGGTGCTCGCCGAGATGAAGGGCGACTTCGAGCAGCGCCGGGGGGCCATCGACGCCGCGGTGAAGCCCCTGGAAGACTCCCTCAAGCGCTACGAGGCCCAGCTCCAGGCCATCGAGGGAACCAGACAGGCCGCCTACGGCGACATCAGCCGGCACATCAGCGAGCTCGTGAAGATGCAGGACCGCCTCGCCGACCAGACGAGGTCCCTGGCCTCGGCCCTGAAGGAGCCGCAGGCCCGGGGGAGATGGGGCGAGATCACGCTGCGCAGGGTGGTGGAGCTCGCGGGCATGTCCAGCCACTGCGACTTCGTGGAGCAGCCCGTCACCGAGTCGGACACGGGAAGGAAGCGGCCCGACCTCATCGTCCGGCTCCCGGGCGACCATCAGGTGGTCATCGACGCCAAGGTGCCGCTGCGGGCATACCTGGAGGCGTACGAGGCCGCGGACCAGGGCGTCCGGGCCGCCGCCCTGTCCAGGCACGCCCGCTCCGTGCGCGACCACATGAACAGCCTGGCAGCCAAGGAGTACTGGAGGCAGTTCAGGGACGCCCCGGACTTCGTGGTGCTCTTCCTGCCCGGCGAGGCCTTCTTCAGCGCGGCCCTGGACCAGGACACGGCCCTCATCGAGGACGGCATCGAGAAGCGGGTGCTCATCGCCACGCCCGTGACCCTCATCGCCCTGCTGCGCTCCGTGGCCATGAGCTGGCAGCAGCACGGCGCCACCGAGAACGCCCGCAGGATCTGGGAGACCGGGGTGGAGCTCTTCGAGCGGCTCAGGAACTTCATGAAGCACTTCGACAGGATGAGGGACGGGCTCGTGAAGGCGAACGAATCATACAACCAGGCAGTGGGGTCCTTCGAATCGCGGGTCCTGCCGTCCGCGAACCGCCTCAAGGATCTCTCCACACCGGACCACGGCGAGGCACTGGAATGCCCTGCCCCGGTGGAGGTGGCCCTCAGGGTGGCGTCGTCACAGGAGCCGGCCCGGCCGAAGGGGGACCCGGGGACGGGGCTCCGGGAGGTCGATTCTTCCGGCGACGCCTGAGCTGTTTCAGTTCACGCATTGAAAGGACACCGGCAATCGAGGCCGGTGACCGCTACGCCTTGATGAGCCTCAGGTCGCGCAGGTAACCCATGAGCTTGGCCTTGTTGATGGGCTTCACCAGGTAGGCGTCGCAGAGCTCCTTGAAGGCAGTCAGCACGTTTTCCTTGTCGTCCAGGGCCGAGGTCATGATGATCTTCACCCCGTTGCCCAATGGCACGCCTTCGGTCTCCTCCATGCCGCGGATCCCCTTGAGCACGGTCTGGCCGTCCACCTCGGGCATCATGATGTCCAGGCAGACGAGATCGTAGGGGCTGCCTTCGTTCCATGCCACCATGAAGGCCTCGATGGCCTCCCTGCCGTTCACCGCCATATGGCACTGGCCGTACGGGCTGAGCATCTCCTGGAGGAGGACTCGGCTCGTGAAATCGTCGTCCACGATGAGGATCTTCATTCCCATTCTCCCCGCACGCTCTCTCGCTTCTGCAGTGCACCCGCTTACATATGTAACGGTATCTCACGGGAAATGGAAGGGCAAAGGGGAACCTCCCGGCGGGGCGGCATCGTTCCCCGAATCATCCCGGGGCTACTTCCCCAGCACCTCCTTGAGCTCGCGCTTGAGGATCTTGCCCGACGGGTTCTTGGGGAGCTTGTCCGTGACTACCACCTTCTTCGGGCACTTGAACCCTGCCAGATGCTCCTTGCAGTGGCCGATGATCTCCTTCTCGCTCAGCGATACGCCCTTCTTCGGCACGATCACGGCGGCCACCACCTCGATCCACTTGGGGTCGGGCAGGCCGACGACCGCCACCTCCTCGACGCCCGGGTACTGGTACAGAACCTCCTCCACCTCGCGGGACGCCACGTTCTCGCCGCCGGTCTTGATCATGTCCTTCTTCCGGTCCACCACGTAGAGGTACCCGTCCTCGTCGAACCTGCCGAGGTCGCCGCTGTGGAACCACCCGTAGGCGAAGGCCTCGGCGGTCTTCTCCGGGTCGTTGAGGTAGCCGCTCATGACGTGGCCGGAACGGTGCACGATCTCTCCCACGGTGCCCACGGGCACGAACCGGCCGGCGTCGTCCATGAGCCTGGTCTCCACGTTCAGCACGGGCTTGCCCGCGGACCCCGGCTTCAGGAGCTGGTCCTCGGGCTTCAGGATGGTGGCCACCGGGCCCATCTCGGTCTGGCCGTAGTAGTTCCAGAGCTGAAGCCCCCGGAAGGTGACGGAGAGCTGCTTGATGATCTCCACGGGCATGATGCTCGCCCCGTAGGCGGCCTTTCTCAGGCTCCGGTGGTTGTAGTTCCTGAACTCCGGGTGGTTCAGGATCCCGATCCAGACCGTGGGGGGCGCGAACATGTGGGTGATCTGGTACTTCTCGATGAGCCTGATCATCTCCAGGGGGTCTGCCTTGTGCATGATCACGTTGGTGGCCCCCACGTACAGGTACGGCATGAGGAAGCAGTGAAGCTGGGCGCAGTGGAAGAGCGGCAGGGCGTGGAGGCTCACATCGTAGGTCTCGTACTGCCCGTCGAAGATGCAGCTGTGGTACTGCGACATGAGGGCCCGGTGGGAGAGCATGGCGCCCTTGGGCTTGGACTCGGTGCCGCTGGTGTACGGGATCTGCACGATGTCCTCGGCACTCACTTCCACCTGGGGCTCGTCCAGGGGCATGCCCTCCATCTCGGTGATGAGGTTGAAGAAGCCATCGGGCACAAGGGAGTCTCCCAGCGGGATGAACCCCCACTTCTCAACGGTGGCGAAGCTCGCCTGCGACTTCGCGATGACGGGGTACAGGGCATCCTCCACGATGAAGATCCTGGATCCCGAGTGGTTGACGATGTAGGCGATCTCGTCCGCGTTGAGCATGTAGTTGATGGGGACCTGGATGGCCCCGATCTTCGCCAGGCCGAGCATGCTGATGGGGTAGTAGTGGGAGTTGTACGCATACACCGCCACGCGGTCGCCCTTGGTCACCCCGTAGCTCGTCATGAGGTTGGCGAAGCGCCGGGCCTCCCGCTCGAGGTCGTAGAACGAGAGCTTCAGGTCGCGGAAGATGATGGCGGTCTTGTCGCCGTACTTCGTTGCCGCCCTCCGGGCCATATCGCCGATGGTGTCGCGGTTGATGATGTTGCTCATGGCTGATTCTCCTCTCGCGTGCGGCCCGCTGGGGCCGTTCAAGCATTGATGTGCACGGATTATACTTTTTCCTGATAACTGAGTCAAACTTCACTTGCAGGGTGCGGGCAAATTCCTGCAGACAGGACGACCATGGTATAATTTCCCCTTGCCATATTGACTTTAACATTCTGAATATTAAACTATATTTCATGCATCCCATGCAGCGCAGTTCCCTGCTGCGGGCACTTCCCTGCTCCATACCCGCCAGAAACGGCGCAAGATGACTCCCGGCGGGATGGAGTTCATGAGGAACCCATCTCCAGGGTCGGGAGGAGAGGAGGCTTCCCATGACACGCGACAGGATCTGGGTGAAGTCGTACGATCCCGGGCTCACGGACCTCGACCCCGGCGAATGGGAGAAGACCTATCCGGAGATCTGCCTGAGGTCATTCAGGGACTTCCCGGACAAGACGGCCCTCGCGTTCATGGGGGTGCACATCTCCTTTGCCGAGCTGGACCGGTACGCAAACCGTTTCGCCAACATGCTCCTGGCCCATGGCTTCACCAAAGGCGACGTGGTGGGGATCAACCTGCCCAACATCCCCGAGTACGTCATCGCCTGGCTGGGCACCCTGCGCGCCGGGTGCGTGGTCTCAGGCGTCTCGCCCCTGCTCTCCAGGGACGAGATGGCCTACCAGCTGAAGGACTCCCGCGCCAGGGGCCTGGTGACCCTCGATGCGATCTTCGCGGGGAGGCTCGTGCACATCGCCCCGGGCCTGCCGGACCTCAGGCTGGTCTTGGCCACCAGCGTGGGAGGGTTCCTGCCGGGGGTGAAACGCTTCCTGGGCAGGGTGCTGAAGAAGATCCCATCGGGCAGAGTGACGCCGCTGCCGGACAAGGCCGTGCACCTGTTCAGGGACGCCGTCCTGTCCGACGAGTACCCTGAAGCCCGACCGAACGTGGATCTGAAGCCGGACGACATCGCCTACATCCAGTACACCGGCGGCACCACCGGCGACCCCAAGGGCGCCATGCTGAGCCACCGGAACTTCGTGGCCGACATCCTCATCTTCCAGCGGTGGCTGGGGTGGGAGCCGGGCAGCAGCATCGGGCTGTCAGGCTTCCCCTTCTTCCACATCGCGGGGCTCTTCACCAATGCCAACTGCATCTACCTGGGATGGACCCAGATCCTCATCCCCAACCCCCGGGACACAAACCACATCTGCAGGGAGCTGAAACGCTACCGGCCCGCGGTCATGGCAAACGTCCCGTCGCTCTACATGCTCCTCATGGCCGATCCCGCATTCAAGGCGCTGGACCATTCACGGCTCGAGACCTGCATCTGCGCCGCTGCCCCGTTCCCCGAGGACGCCCAGCGCCAGTTCGAGGCCATCATCGGGAAGGGCAAGCTCGTGGAGGCCTACGGCATGACCGAAACCTCGCCGCTCACCGTGGTGAACCCGGTGAAGGGCCCCAAGAAGCTCGGGAGCATCGGGGTACCCCTCCTGAACACGGAGATCCGGCTCATCGAGCCCGGGACTGACCGGGAGGTGACGCCGGGCCAGCCCGGCGAGATCTGCGTGCGGGGGCCCCAGGTCATGGTGGGCTACTACAACCGGCCCGAGGAGACCGCCGCGGTCATCGACGATGAGGGGTTCATGCACACCGGAGACGTGGCGGTCATGGACGAGGACGGGTTCCTGCGCATCGTGGACCGTACCAAGGACATGATCATCGTGGGCGGGTTCAAGGTCTTCTCCCGCAAGGTGGAGGACGTGCTCGTCGAACACCCGGCCGTGGCCATGGCTGCTACCATCGGCATCCCCAACCCGGAGCGCCCCGGCTCGGAGGTGGTGAAGGCCTACATCACCCTTGCGCCCGAGTTCGCACGGGGCCGGGACACCATGGAGCTCAAGGGCGACATCCTGGAATTCGCCCGTCAGCGGCTCGCCCCGTACGAAGTGCCCAAGCTCGTGGAATTCCGTGACGAGCTCCCGCTCACCACGGTGGGGAAGATCGACAAGAAGGTGCTCCGGAGGGAGTCCGGCGGTTCGGGCGCACCCGCCTGGGGCGGTGACGAGAGGAGGGGGAACGTCCGGAAGAAGGTGGACCTCGCCTGCGGCATCAACGGGATCGCCGAAGCGAGCGATGCCCGGATCTCCGGCCACGTGGTGGATGTGAGCAGCCAGGGCATGGGCGTGGAAATCTCCCCGCCCCCGGAGGAGGGAGCCGAGATCGATGCCGAGATCACGGTGATGCAGTTCGGCACCACCCTGTGGGTGCGCGGCAGGGTACTGACCAGCAGGGACAACCGCGTGGCCATCAGGTTCTCCGGATCGATCCCCAAGGAGATCGAGGACCTGCTGACCCTCTAGGGCACATGCCGGGTCCGGTGGATGCCCCGGCGGGGTCTGAACCGGCCTCAGTCCGCGCGCTCGAATATGGTCGCCGGGGCCTGCCCGCCGCCGGTGCAGAGCGTGACCAGGGCGTAGCGAGCCCGGCGCCTCATCAGTTCATGGACAGCGGTGACGCTCAGCCGGCACCCGCTGTTGCCCACCGGGTGCCCCAGGGCCAGGGCCCCGCCGTTGACGTTGAGCCGTTCCATGTCCGCGTCGAGCTCCTTTGCCCATGCAAGGGGAATGGGCGCAAAGGCCTCGTTGACCTCGAAGATATCGATATCCTTCATGGCAAGCCCCGCCTTCTTCAGCACCTTGGGCGTGGCGGTGATGGGGCCCGTGAGCATGAGGACCGGGTCCGAGCCCACCACGGCGCTGGCCACGACCCGGGCAAGGGGCTTCAGGCCGAGCCGCCTCACCTTCTCATCACTGGCCAGTATCACGGCCGAGGCGCCGTCGGTGACCGTGCTGGACAGGCCGGCGGTCATCCACTCGGTGCCTGCCAGGACCTTGAGTCCCTCCAGGATCTCGCGGCTGGTCTCGGGCCGGATGGTCTCGTCCCTGACGCACGTCATGGCGTTGCCTTCCTTGTCGAGGCCCCTCACCGGAAAGATCTCCTTCTCGAAGTACCCCTGCACCGTGGCCCGGTGGGCCTTTGCATGGCTGGACACGGCGAAGTCCTGGCACTGCTCCTTGGTGACGCCCCACTGATTCGCAATGGCCTGGGCCCCGCCGATCTGGCTGGGGATGCCGTACTTGTCAAGATAGTACGCACCGATGGGGTGCCCCGCGTTCTGGCCGTTGGCCAGGGTGCAGTTCATGTCAGACGCGATGCCGTACTTGGACATGATCTCGCACCCGCTGGCAATGATCACGTCGTGGGTGCCGGATGCAATCATGCCCGATGCGATCTGGATCGCGGAGAGGCTGCTGCCGCACTGGCGGTTCACGGTGATGCCGCCCAGCGTCACGGGCAGCTTCGAGGCGAGGATGGCCATGCGCGCCAGGTTGAACCCCTGCTCCCCCACCTGGTACACGCAGCCGGTGATGACATCGTCCACTTCCCCGGGGTCGAGGCCGATGCGTCCCACCGCCTCGTCCAGGGCCAGGGCCAGAAGCTCCGGCGCCATGTACTCGCGGAAATATCCCCTCTGCTTCCCCACCGCCGTCCTGACGGCGCTTACGACGAACACGTCTCTCATGCACATCCTCCCGGATCGAGTCCGCACAAGCCTCGGATATCCACAGACCGGCCAAGTGCAGCTTATTGTATTACAATATGTCGTTAACGCACCCCCGGCATTCTGTCAAACGATTTTCCTCAGGGCTCGGGACACACGGGTCGAGACGGTCGTCGAAGATCAGAGAGGCACGGCGAACACCCGCACCCCTGCAGGCTCAGAACACCCCCGCCCTCCCGATGAACGCTTGGAAACCCTGCCGCTCCATGGCAAAGGCCTGGTCGAAGGAAACCTGGTTCTGTTTTTCGATGAGGTCCTTCATCTGCATGAGGATCTCGTAGTTCACCTCGCAGATGTCCCGGGCGATCTCGTTTGCCCTGGGGAGCAGGTCCGAAGGGGCTACCACCTCGTTCACCAGCCCGCAGCGGAGCGCATCGGAAGCGGACAGGGGCCTGCACGTGAAGGAGAGCTGCTTGGCGAGACGCTGGCCCACCGAGCGCTGGAGCAGCTGCGTCATGCCCCAGCCCGGATGGATGCCAACCTTGGCGTGGGAATCGATGAACCGGGCGTTCTCGGAGGCGATGAGGAAGTCGCAGTGCATGGCCAGCTCGAACCCGCCCGTGATGGCATTGCCGTTGATGGCCCCTATTACGGGCTTGCGGCAGGCCGCAAAGACATCAGGCATGTCGCGACCGTCGCCGCGCGGATCCAGGAGGTTGTCCCTGCCGATGACGCTCAGGTCGATCCCCGAACAGAAGGACCTGCCGTTGCCCGTGAGCACGGCCACCTTGATCCCGTCGCTCGCAGCCACCTCGTCCAGGGCGTTGTACAGGTTCACGAGGAGGTCCTGACAGATGGAGTTGTGCCGCTCCGGGCGGTTCAGGGTGATGACGGCAACGGGTCCTTCCTTCTCGAACAGTACAGTCTTTTCCATACGGGATCTCCTTTGTGAAGGGAAGTGTTTCATGCAGTGAAGCCACACTATAATACCAGAGATCCACTCGCCGCACACCATGACGCACGAACAGTCTCAGGGATCCAGGATGCGGCGGGCCCGGGTGTATACACCTGTAAAGAAAGTGAACAGTTGAGTGTTCAGAACCTATCCACTCCCACTGCCTGATCTTTTCTGGCAGACTGAAAATCACCTTGCATTCCAAGAGGCTATGCGTTTGGCACCATCCTTGCCTTTTGGACCGCAAGGCCCATCTGGGCCCGGGCCGGCAAGGAGAAAGCACAGTACCGGCCCCATGAAACCGTAGGGAGGTTTGATATGATCATGCATGGCTGCCGCCAGACACACCCGTCGTTTCCCCTGTCCGCTGACGCACCGCCGCCGTGCGGCCCCCGTGTCCTCCTCGCCTCTTCCGACCATGGCGCCCGCGCCAGGCTGGCGCTCGCCCTGACCAAGTTCGGGTACTGCGTCACCGAGTGCACGAACGGGGTGGACATGGTTATTGCTCTGGGCGGCCTGGCGTTTCCAGGCAAGCCGGAAGGTCTGGACCTCATCATCGCGGACGCCCGCATGCCGGGCATCTCGGGGCTGGAGATCCTGGAGGCAGTACGGCCCGGGGAAGGGTACCCACCCTTCATCGTGATGACCGGCCCCGGGGAGCGGATTCAGTTCGCAAAGGCAAGGAGGCTCGGCGCTGCGGCGGTGTTCCGCCGGCCCATGGACGTGGAAACACTCGTGGATCATGTCATGAGGGTGGTCCCGCCGCGCGGCACGGCTCACGGAAAGGCATAGAACGCACACAAGGGGCTGCGCGGACAGCGCCGCACCATCCATTCAGGAGGTTCATCAATGACAAAGGCTCTCGTGTACGACGATCAACGGGTTCACCCATGGAAGATGATCGGGCTCTGGCTCCTCGGACTCATGCTGGCCCTTGCGGCGGTACCCCTGCCTGCACACGGCCAGGAAAAGGCCCTGGAGAGCCTCAGGGAGACGGGAAAGGCGTTTGCCTCGGTGGCAAGGAAGGCATCCCCTGCCGTGGTGTTCATCAGCGTGGAGAAGTCCGCCGATGCAGGCCGGACGCTCGGGCCCTTGCCCCCCTTCGACGACGGTTTCTTCCCGCACCGCTTCGGCTGGCCCCAGCCGGAGCAGCCCCAGGGGCCCCAGCAGAAGCGACGCATGCTGCAGGGCCAGGGGTCCGGATTCATCGTCACCCCTGACGGGTACATCCTCACCAACAACCACGTGGTGGGCGAGGCGGACAGGGTGAGCGTGAAGCTCCTGGACGGCCGCGAGTTCACAGCCAGGACCATCGGGACCGACCCGCCCACGGACGTGGCGGTCATCAAGATCGATGCCAGGGACCTGCCCGTGCTGCCCCTGGGTGACTCGGACAGTCTGGAGGTGGGGGAGTGGGTCCTGGCCCTGGGAAATCCCTTCGGGCTCTCGCACACGCTCACCGCGGGCATCGTGAGCGCCAAGGGACGCAGCCGTGTGGGCATCACGGACTACGAGGACTTCATCCAGACCGATGCGGCCATCAACCCGGGCAACTCCGGAGGTCCCCTCGTCGACCTCTCTGGCAGAGTCGTGGGCATCAACACCGCCATGTACAGCCGCAGCGGCGGGTACATGGGCATCGGGTTCGCCATCCCTGTCTCCCTGGCAAGGGACATCTACACCCGGCTCATCGATCATGGGGAGGTGACCAGGGGGTATCTGGGCATCATGGTGCAGGACCTCACCCCTGAGCTGGCTCGGTCCTTCAAGGTGCAGGGCGAACAGGGCGTGCTCGTCTCGGAGGTCGTGCCGGGCACCCCCGCGGACCGGGCCGGCCTGAAACAGGGAGACGTGATCGTGCGGCTGAACCGGGAGGACGCGGACTCGGTCAGCTCCTTCCGCGGCCGGATCGCGCTGATGGAACCCGGGGCCACGGCGGACCTCACCGTGGTCAGGGACGGGAAGGAGCGTTTTATACCGGTCACCATCGGCAAGATGCCCGCCCCTGAGAGAAAGGCTTCCGCCCGGAGCAGGGACACCGACGCCTGGGGCCTGGGCGTTTCAGACCTCACCCGGGACCATGCTGCCCGGTACGGGTACACAGGGGAGAAGGGCGTGCTCGTCACCGCGGTGGAACCGGGTTCACCGGCGGCACGTGCAGGCATCACGCAGGGTTCCCTCATCCAGGAGGTGAACCGCTCCCCGGTGCAGGGCAGCAGTGACTTCAAGAAGGCTCTCAAGGGCAAGAAGACCCTGCTCCTGCTGGTGAGGGATGCGCAGGGCGCCCGATACGTGACCCTCGATCTGAAGGGGTAGGCCGCACCTCCACGGCGCCCGGCAAACCAGGGCGCCGTGCACCTCCTCTGCGGCAAAGACCTCCCGAAGGTTGACATCACCCCTCCAGGTGTGGTGGTGTGCATGCATCCGTCAGGGAGGCAGGGGCCATGGAAAACCCGATGCAGCTCTTCGTCAGCGTCTGGATCAGGCTGTTCTTCCTCCTGACCCCGTTCTTCGTGCTCTCCATGTTCCTGTCGCTGACCCAGGGCCTTTCCCCGGGGGAACGGCGGCGTGCAGCGGCTTGGCTCACCCTCGACGTGGCGATCATCTGCCTTGTCCTGTACTTCCTCGGCAATGCCATCTTCATGGTCTTCGGCATCACCCTGGACGCCTTCCGCATCGGTGCGGGCGCCCTGCTGTTCCTCTCCGCGGTGGATCTCGTCAGGGGTACGGAGAAAGCCCTGAGGCGCGAGGAGCCCGGCAGCTTCATCGTGGTTCCGCTGGCCATCCCCATCACCGTGGGGCCTGCCACCACGGGTGCGCTGCTGGTCATGGGCGCCGAGGTGAGCGACCCGTGGGAAAAGCTCGTGGGGTGCGCTGCCCTGGTGGGTGCGGTGGCATCCGTGGGCATCCTGCTTTTCCTGGCCACCACGGTGGAGAGGGTCCTGGGCGGCACCGGGTTGAAGATCCTGAGCAAGATCACCGGGCTGGTGCTCTCGGCGCTCGCCGCCCAGATGATCTTCACCGGCATCGGGCATTTCCTCTGCCCCTGAGACACCTTGGCACACCGACTTTCAGCGGGGGCGCGGCCCCTGCAAGGAGCCCCCATGCCCCTTGATTTTTTTCAGCAGGGCATTGTTTTTTTCCCTCCCGCGGCTATTAAGATGGTAACGATTCTTTTCTTGTGCTCCCCATAAGGGTACTATCAGGGAAGCATAAGTCATTTTTTCGGACATGCGGCTTGAGTCACCTTGACCGGGAACGCTCGGTGTGGCCTGTGTGCCGTGCGGAGATGGAGTGAGGACGGGGCGGATCCCATGGGTAAGTGGTACTCGCTTCTTATCATGATCGCTGTGGTGCTCGCATCGACCCCTGCCCTTTCCACCACCACGGACCCCACCTCCTGCATCACCTGCCACACCGACGGCGAGAAGATGAAGTCCCTGGTCGTGCCGCCCAAGATCCACGCCGAGGGCGAGGGGTGAGCGGGTGCGCCTCCTCCGGTCCGGGAGGAAGACTACTACAAGGGGTACCTGGTGGACGCCGGGCTCTTGGCCGGTGACCCGCACCTCTCAAGGGGGTGCCGCACCTGCCACAGGGGCAACGAGGCCGGGGCCACCAAGGAAGAGGCCCATGCCGGCATGGACAAGCGGCCCTCGGACAACATCGCCACGTGCAGCCCCTGCCACAAGAAGGCCTCTGCGAACTATGCCAAGTCGCTTCACTACACCTCTCTCGGCCAGCGCCAGGGGGTCATCCCCCGCTTCTCCAAGGCCGAGGTCAAGCTCTTCGACCAAAAGGTCTTCCAGCAGTCCTGCCGGAGCTGCCACGCCTCCTGCGGATCGTGCCACGTGAAATCCCCCGCGGTCATGGGCATCAGCCTGGGACTCATCAAGGGGCACAAGTTCATCAAGAAGGACGAGGGAAAGACCTGCGCCTTCTGCCACGGGGGCCGCGTGTACCCGGAATACACCGGAGAGTACGGGGGCAGCACGGACGTGCACTACCAGAAGGGCATGATGTGCGTGGACTGCCACAAGAAGGTTGAGATGCACGGCGACGGCACGAGGTACCTCACCAAGCAGGACGTGAAGGACCGGCCGAAGTGCGTCAAGTGCCACACAACCATCAAGTCGGACAAGCTCCGCACGAAGGTGGCCCACGATGCCCACAAGGGCAAGGTGAGCTGCTACGGCTGCCACACCGCGGGCCAGTACCGGAACTGCTATACCTGCCACAAGGAGTCCGTCTCCAAGCCCGGCTTCATCCTGGGAAAGAACCCGCGCGACAACAAGGAGGTCACCACGCTCAGGGTTGTCCCCACGGTGCGGGACACCTTCGCCCACGCAGGCATCAAACAGGAGCACTTCGACAGGGTGCCCAACTACTGGAACACACCGGCCCACAAGATCAAGAAACGAACGGACCGGACACGGTCCTGTGAAATCTGTCACACGGAGAAGAAGGATTTCCTCACCCGGGAGACCCTTCTCAAGGACGGCTCCAGGGCCAACCAGGGACTGATCCATGTCCCGAAACCCATAACACACTAACATAAGGAGGGAGTATGAGGCATCTCAAGCTGTTCATTTTCATGGCCGTGGCGTTCGCTTTGATGATTCCCGTCGCTGTCATGGCCCGCGGCATAGACCCGGTGGTCTCCACCGAGTGGCTCGACAAGAACCTGGCCGACCAGAAGCTCGTCATCGTGGACATCCGCAAGGTGGAGGAGTACCAGGCAGGCCACGTGCCTGGAGCCGTCAACATCTTCTACAACATCTGGGCACCGGGCAAGGACGACATGCAGAACGAACTCCCGGCCGACGACGACCTGAAGGACACGCTGTCCGCCAATGGCATCGCCGCCGACTCCAAGGTGGTGGTTGTGGGCAAGACCGACACGCCGCCCGACAAGGTCAATGTCACCAGGGTTGCGCTCACCCTCATCCATGCGGGCGTGAACGACGTGGCGGTCCTGGATGGCGGCTTCAACAAGTGGACAGCCGAGGGGAAGAAGGTCTCCATGGATGCGGTGAAGCCCAAGGAAAAGGCCTACAAAGGCAAGTTCAACAAGGGCCTGTTCATCGGCAAGGCGGACCTTGCGGCCAGGGTCGGCAAGGCCGTCATCGTCGACACCCGCGAGCCCGCCTTCTACAGCGGAGAGAAGAAGCTCGACTTCGTGGCCAAGGCGGCCCATATCAAGGGCGCGGTGAACCTCCCCACCATGTCCCTGATCTTCAACGCGGACAACACCTACAAGCCCGTGGCCGACCTTCAGGCAGCGGCGGTGAAGGCAGTGGGCGAGGACAAGGCCAAGGAGATCATCGTGTACTGCGACTCCGGCAGGGTGGCATCTGCCTGGTGGTATCTCCTCAGGGAGGTCCTGGGCTACACGGACGTCAAGATCTACGACGGTTCCTTCCAGGACTGGGCCAAGGACGAGACCCTGCCCATAGAACCGTGACACGACAGGCGGGGCGGGACCGGCAGGGCCGGATCCCGCCCCGCCTGCTGACAAGCTGAGAAAGACAGGAGGCGTTGTCTGAAGAGCCTGCGTACCATGATCCTGGTTCTGGCTGTCGCGCTGGCGCTGCCTGCGGGCAGGTCGGACTGCGGGCAGGGCCCTGCCGCGCACGACGATCTCTGGCTACGAAACGAGACCGGGGACCGGATCACGCCCGCGGACAACGCTACAGACCCCTACAGCCCGAGGAAGACCTGCGGCGCCTGTCATCATTACCCCACCATCGTACAGGGCACCCATTTCCGGATGGGCTTTTCCGTAAAGAAGGCAGACCAGTCCATCGCGCACCTGCCCCAGGAGCTCCTGTCGACTGACATGCGGCCTGTGCCCTACGGTGGGTCAGCTGTCTATGACTGGATAGCGGACAACGCCTCGTACCACCCGGGCGGAGGTCCCATGGAGTGTCTCAACCTGAGACACGACGCGGGAACTCCGACAAACCTCGTGGAGGCCGAGCGAATTGCCTCCTCGCCCAGAAACCCCCATTTCCAGTCCCGCCTAACCCCTGACGGCCGCAGCCGCTTCAGCGCCAGCGGAGTCCTGGAGGCGGACTGTCTCATGTGCCACCTGAACGGGTACCGCATGGACATGCGCAACGCCCAGGTCGCATCCCGGAACTACCGGTGGGCCGCCACGGCAGGCGCAGGCCTCGGCGTGATCACCGGCCGCGTATGGACCCCGGGCCCGGGCAAGGGTTCGTGGGAGTTTTCCAAGCGGCCCGTGGTGTCATATGCCTGGAAGAACGGCATGTTCACCCCCGAGGGCAGGCTCTCGGGACGCCTCATCAAAAAGGCGGTCTCCCCGGGTTCGTGCCTGGCATGCCACGGTCCCATGCAGGCCTTCCGCACCGGGACGCTCTACCGCAGCACCGAAGATGTCCACGCACGCTCTGGGCTGCGCTGCGCGGACTGCCACACCCCTGCTGAAGGCGCACCGGGAGGCAGGCTCGGCCACCGTATCGGTGCTGCAGCCGCTGCCGGGGACTTCCGGCAGACCGGCCTAAAGACCTGCGTCGCCTGCCACCTGTCCGGGCAAGGCCGCGCCCCCAACCCGGTGCAGGCCCACGCGGACATCCTCCCGAACGCCACGTTCCACCTGCGGCTGCTCGCCTGCACGGCCTGCCATGTGACGGGTCTGCCTGCAAAGGGTGCATCATTGCTGGACCTCTCCACGGGCACCCCCTTCCGGTACACCGCGGACAGGTTCGAGGCCATGGGCAGCTTGTCGGACGCCATGAAGCCCGCACGGGGGCCGTGGAAGCCCTGGCTTTCCATCCTCGATCTCAAGGGCTCCCGCGGCGAGCGCTATGTTCCCGTTGCCCTGCACACGGCCCAGTGGTTCGGGGAGAAGAACGCCAAGGGCAGGATCGTGCCCCTCGACCCGCAGGTGGTGGCCGAGGCCTTCCGGCTCTCCAGCGGGATCACCGAAGCCACGGTCAGGGACACGGCCGGCAGGAGCCTGAAACGCCCTACCGTGGCCACCGAGGCGGACATGGCACAGATGCTCAGGGCCCTGAACCGCCTGGGCAGACAACGCCCGGTCTTCGTGTCGGACAGGGTGTACGAGCTCAAGGCCGGCAAGGTGACGGCAGCGGATCTGCCCTTTGCCAACTCGGCAAGCCTGCCGGTCTGGCACAACGTGCAGCCCGTGGCGAAGATGCAGACCTATGGCGCCAGGGGCTGCACCGACTGCCACGACGAGAAGGCGCCCTTCTTCACCGCCATGAAGGTGAAATCAGTGGGACGGTTCCTCAGGGATGACTACCCGACCCCCAGGGAGCCTGCCGCATTCTCCCAGATGCTGGACTGGGGATACGAGGAAGTGCCGAGCCATGAGTAACACACGCTTCCGACCACTGCTGCATGCCTGCCTGATCCTGGCGGTCATTGCCTGCTCGCCCCCCGCATCCGAGGAGGCAGACCAGGGGTGGAAGAAGGTGGATGCCTCTACGCTGGACTCCTGGATGAAGACCGAGAAGCTCACCCTGGTGAACGTCATGAGCCGCATCGAGTGCCTGGACCACCGCATCGCAGGTTCGCAGTGCATCGCCTGCGAGGAGTTCAAGGACAGCCTTTCCGCCGTCTTGAAGGACAGGAAGCTCGTGCTCTACTGCGAGAGCGAGGTGTGCACGAGAAGCTGCCTGGCCGCCGACGAGGCGGTGAAGGCCGGGATGAAGGATGTCTATGTCCTGGACGGGGGTATGCCCGCGTGGAAGGCAGCGGGGTTCCCGCTGGAATCCGTCCAGCGCGTGCAGCGCATGCCCGTGTCCTCGGTGAAGGCAGGCGAACTCGCGGCCTGGCTGGATCGCCACCCGGAATTCGTGGTGCTCGATATCCGAGCCCGCGAGCGGTATGAGAAGGATCACCTGAACGGTGCACTCAACATCCCCCTGTACCAGCTCCACGAACGCTACCACGAACTGCCCCACGACCGGTCCCTCATGGTGGTGGACGACCAGGGCTTCCGCTCCTTCCTGGCCGCGAGCTACCTCTCCCGCAAGGGGTTCAAGGTCATGCGGCTCTTCGGGGGCATGGCGGCATGGAAGACTTTTTCCGAAGGCACGAGGCAGGTGAAATGAGGCGAACCCATCTCCCAGCGCTCTTCTCCATTCTCCTCGCAGCGGGGTGTCTATGCCTGGTACCTTCGGCCACCCTGGCAAAAACCTGCCAGGACTGCCACTACGGGCCTGCGTACACCACCGGCTTCGCCGCGTCGGTGCACGCCAGGAACGGCTGCATGAGCTGCCACAGCGACATCACGGACATGACTGCCCACATGGCGGGGAAACACAGGCCCGAACCCGTGAACTGCGGGAAGTGCCACGCACAGATCGCGCAGGACTACCGGAAGAACTTCCACTACCTCCAGGAGGACTTCCGCTGCGTGGACTGCCACCGGGACGTGCACACGCGCACGGCAGCCACCAAGGACATCAAGATCCGCACCATCGAGGTGTGCACCCAGTGCCACGGCAATGACGAGTACGTCACCTCGGGACACGCCGAGGCCGTGCTCAAGGGCAACCACGACGCCGCGGCCTGCGGAGACTGCCACGGCCTCCACGACACCCGCGTGTTCCACACCTCTCTTTCGACATACCCCGAAGAGGCCCGCATGTTCTACAACGACAAGTGCGTCTCCTGCCACGACGATTCGGCGATGATGCAGCGGAACAACCTCTCGGACAAGGTGGTGGAGTACTACGAGGAGACCTACCACGGCAAGGTCCAGGGCGTCGGGTTCGCCACGCTGGTGGCCGGCTGTGCCGACTGCCACCAGACCCACAACATCCTGCCCAAGACCGACCCGCGCTCCTCCATCCACCCGGACAACCTGGTGGCAAATTGCGGACGCTGCCACACGGGCTTCCACAAGCGCTTCGTGGACTACAAGGCTCACCCGGACTACCACGATCGGTACAACTACCCTGCCCTGTTCATCACCTTTGTCTTCATGACCGGGCTCCTGGTCTTCACCTTCGTGTTCTTCTGGACCCACACCCTGCTCTGGTGGCGTAAGAGCTACTGGGAGCACCACGAGCGCGAGAAGAGCGGCATCCTGCCGGAGGGCTGCATGACCGACAAGGAGGGCTTCCAGCACATCCAGCGCTTCTCGAGGGCTGATCGGGCCATGCACGTGCTGCTCCTCGTCTCCTTCTTCACGCTCGTCACCACCGGGTTCCCGCTCAAGTACCACAAGGCGGCCTGGGCCCATTTCCTCATGGGCCTCTGGGGCGGCGCCCCCATGGCCGGGCTCTTCCACCGCATCGCTGCCGTTGTCCTCATGGTGCTCTTCGCCATCGTGGCCGTCCGGTGCCTGCTCTTCCTGTTCCCGCCGGGCATCGGCTTCAAGGGCTGGACCGAGCGGCTCTTCAGCCCGGACTCACTGTTCCCGAGGATGAAGGACTGGGAAGACATCAAGGGCATGATCCGCTGGTTCTTCAACAAGGGCGAGAAGCCCAAGTTCGACCGGTGGTCCTACTGGGAGAAGTTCGACTTCTGGGCGGTGTTCTGGGGCATGTTCGCCATCGGCGGCTCCGGCGTGCTGCTGTGGAACCCCGAGCTCTCCTCGTACGTCGTGCCCGGCTGGGTGCTGAACGTGGCGACGCTCGTCCACTCGGAGGAGGCCCTGCTGGCCGCGCTCTTCATCTTCACGGTCCACTTCTTCAACACCCACTTCGTGCCGGACAAGTTCCCCATGGACCGCCTCATCTTCACGGGCACCTATTCCGTGGAGGAACTCAGGCGCGACCGGCCCGAGGAGTACGAACGGCTCATGGCCGAAGGGAAGCTCGAGGAGCTGAAGCGTGAGCACCCGGGCATCCCGCTCAAGCTCGTCTCCGCCACCATCGGGCTCGCCAGCCTGCTCCTCGGCCTGGCGCTCACCGTGCTGTTCATCTGGGTGATCGTCGGCTGATCGATCGGCTGAGCCTGACCGCTCCTTCAGATGATCACGGCCTGGGGAAAAGTCATGAGGAACTTCGGCACTGCAACGGTCCCCAGAACGCGGCCCTGGGTGAAGTCCGGGAACACGGCCCCGTCGATACGGGCATGCACGAGGCGCGCAGGGGATACGGCCCCCCTGGCGCCCGGCGTGGTGAGATAGGTCATGCCCTCGTGGATGTGAACCAGGGTGCGCGGCCCCCTGGGGACCAGTGCCGTGGTGACGGGCACGGGGAACGGCAGGTCCCGGAAGTGCAGCTCTGCGAACGGCCTCCCGTCCCTGCTCATGCGGACGGATTCGACCCCGCTCTCCCGCGAGACATCAAAGACCGCCAGTTCCTTGGGGATGCCCCAGTTCTTCCTGCCGTTCACCACGCTCTCGATGGTGGACACGAAGATCCGGGTGATGGAGAAATACTTCCTTCCATCAACGTCGAACATGCCCGGTATGAAGAGGATCTCCCGGTACGGTCCCACATCTGAGGAGAGGTAGTCCACGTACATCACCATTCCGATGCCGCCTGTGAAGCGCCCTGTGAGGGCATCGGGCACGAATCCCCGTGTTTCGACGAAATCCCGGCTCAGCCTGACCAGGGTGATGTGCCCCTGCCCCGTCAGCACCCAGGGGGCAGGCACCCTGACCACAGACCCTTCATCCATGGCGTTTCCTTCCCTTCACGGCCCTCTCACCCGCGGCGGATGAGCCCGCGGAACCTGGCGTACTCCACCATGCGGCTGAAGGCGTACACGGCGCGTTCCGGTGTGGGGTAGCTCGGCACGCCCAATGACATAAAGCCCTCGTGGATGTGGGCGATCTCTTTGGCCGTGCCGCCGTAGGAACTCACGAGCACGGGCTTGTGCGGGTGCCTGGCAAGAACCTCGCCGAAGGCCTCACGTATGTCGAAGATGCTCTCGGGCATGAGCACGAAGATGACGAGGACCGCGTCGATGTCCCGCTGGTCCAGCAGACAGCCGGTGATGTGGCTCATGGTCTTCTTGGAACCGTGCTGCTCGATGGCGGACCAGGTGTCGATGGGATTGCGCACCGGGGCCCATGCCGGCATGATCTCGCGGAGCCGTTTCAGCGTATTCGGCCTGAGCCCGGGAAGCTCGATGCCGTACTCCTCCGCCGCGTCCGTGGTCACCACGCAGCCCATGCCGGAAATGGAGAGCACACCCATACGGTTGCCGCGGGGCAGAGGGAGCGCCTCGAAGGCGGCCAGCGTATCGAAGAAGGCCTCCGAGTCATGGGCCCGCACCAGGCCGGTCCTGCGACACACCGCGTCGAACACCTTGTCCGAGCCTGCGAGCGACCCCGTGTGCGAGGCGATGGCGGCGGCGCCTGCCTCGCTGCGGCCCGACTTGAGCACCACCACGGGCTTCTTCCTGCACGCCCGGGACGCGGCCTTCACGAACCGCCCGCCGTCCACCACGCCCTCGAGGTACATGCCCAGCGTGGTGGTCTCCTCGTCGTCCGAGAGGTACTCCAGCAAATCGCTCTCGTTGATGTCGCCCTTGTTGCCGATGCAGGCCACCTTGGCCAGGCCGAAGGGTTTCACGTCCGCGATCCAGCGGCCCCAGCCCGAGGAGAAGACCCCGGACTGCCCGATGATGGACACGCCGCCTTTCTTGATGGGTTCCAGGCCCACGATGGAGGTGGCCATACCCGCAGACGGGTTCAGGGTGCCGATGCTGTTGGGCCCCATGACCCGGATGCCCGCCCTGCGGGCCTGCTCCATGAGCGCCTCCTGGTCCCGCGCCCCCGAATCCCCCATGTCCGAATAGCCGCCCGTGCTCAGGATGACATTGGTCACCCCCCTGGCGGCGCAGTCCGCAATGGCATCGGGCACTGCCGCCTTGGGGATCACGATCATGGCCAGGTCCACGGGCCCGGGGACTTCGCGCACGCTCGCATATGAGGGCATGCCCAGGATCTCCCTGCACGAGGGGTTGATGGGGATGATCCTGCCCTGAAAGCCGGCCTTGAGGAGGTTGCGCAGGATGATGTTGCCACCCTTGCCCGGGCTGCGGGACGCGCCGATGAGCGCAAAGGCCCCGGGCGTGAAGAAGGGGGCCACGGTTATGGGGTCGGGGTGCTTCCGGCCGGTGTGCATACGGCCGCCGGAGAGCCTCACCAGCGCATCCACCGCCACCGCGCCCCCGGGATACGCGATGAAGGGGTTGATGTCGATATCGCAGATGTCGGTCCGCTCGAGCATGAGACGGGAGACCGCCACGAGAGTGTCCGCCACGACTGCCAGGTTTACCCCCGGCTGCGCGCGGAAGCCCTTGAGCAGGGCAGCGCCCCTCAGGCCCTCCAGCATGGACAGGGCGGCCTTCCTGGTCAGCGGTGCCAGCTCGATGGCCGTGTCGCGGAACACCTCGGCGAAGATGCCGCCCATGCCCGCGAGCACCACCGGACCGAATACCGGGTCGCGCCTGGCGCCCACGATGAGCTCCACTCCTGGCTCGGCCATCTTCTGGACCAGGTAGTCGTGCGGGATCCCTGTAAAGCGGCCTTCCATGCGGTACAGGGCATCCTTCAGGGTGGTGGCGTCCGGGATGTTCAGGACAACGCCACCGGACTCGGTCTTGTGGGGGATCTTCTCCGAGCACACCTTGAGCGCCACGGGGAAGCCCAGCCCGGCGGCAGCCCGGATCGCGGCGGCCGCGTCCGTGGCGAGTTCCCCCGGAATGAACGGTACCCCCCACTGCCCGAGCAGGCAGGCCCCTTCATGTTCGTTCAGCGTGCGTATCTCCTCGTCTACCACGGACTTTCTCCTCGTCTGTCCATCATGGTGCATGATCGACGAGAATATCAGAGCCGTGGCGGGGGGTGCAATGTCATTCATGACACACTGAATGAGGTTCCCGTGATGACCAGGGTATCCGCTCTTGTGTGCACGGCACTGGCCGTGATCCTTTTCACCTGCTTGCGGCCCATGCATCGGGAGACAGGTCCGTCATCGAGCTCTGGTACACGGTGAAGGCACCGCCGCCGAGGGCGCCGTGCTCCACACCGCCACCGGCGCTGCCATGCGGGGGTTCGCGGTCATCGTGTCCGTAGACGGCATGACCTCGGCAACGCCCTATGCGGAGCGGTACACGGCCTGGCACCTCCTCAACGCCCCGGGCACGTGACAGAAGACGACCCTGACCCGGTTCGACCTCATCGGGTTCTGAACCGCCCCTTCAGGGCTCGTCCTCAGGCCCGGGCGCGCAGTCGCTACGGACATGCCCCGCAGGGGGCCCGTTCCTGGCTTCCCGGGAACGGACACGCGTGCGCCAGAGCCGGTAGGCCCTCAGGAACAGGGCACAGGCAAGCCAGATGCTCAGCCCTGCGAAGGGCAGGGCCAGCAGCCGGGGCCAGAGCACGGCCAGAACACCCAGGGCCAGCAGCACCGCACCCGCCACAAGGGTGATCCTCGACTCGGCGGGGCCCAGGGTCCGCTGCGAGGTGATGGCCGCCTCCACCGCGGTGCCGAACCTGATGACGCCCATGCCTGCCCGGCTCATGCGTCCCTTGTCCCTTCCCCGCAGGCGGCCTTTCCTCCGGGGCCGCTTCTGGGAAAGGCACACCCGCTTCCTCCCGCTCAGCACGATCTCGGTGGACCGCGCCAGGTCCTCCAGGTACTGCCGTTCCATGACCCCGGCAAAGGCCTCGTCCTCCACCGCCACGTCGAGCTCGTAGTTGCCCATCCAGCTCGACAGGTTGAGGTTGGTGGAGCCGATCCTGGCCCACCTGCCGTCCGCCACGGCGGTCTTGGCGTGGAGCATGGGCCCGTTCCATTCGAACACCCGCACACCCGCCTCCAGCAGCGACTGGTAGCCCGCCCGGGAAAGCGCGCCCAGCACCGGGATGTCGGTGGCTCCGGGCACCAGGAGCCGCACGTCCACCCCGTCCCTGGCCGCGGCCATGAGGGCCTGGACGTAGGTGGGGATGCCCACGAAGTACGCATCCGTGAGCCACAGCGAGGAGCGGGCCACGGCGGCGATGAGCTGGTCCAGCCGGTACAGGCCCGCGGTGTAGGGAACGCTGGCCACCACCTGGAGCGTCACGTCGCCGGTGGGGTGGATGCCCCCCCGGGAAGGCGTCTCCTCCCGGGGCAGTGCCGACCCCAGGCCTGCCCAGACATCGGCAAAGGCTTGCTCGATGTCGGCCACGGCGGGGCCCGTGATCATGACCCCGGTATCGCGCCACGGCTCCACGGAGCGCGCCGGATTTCCCGCCCACACACGGCCCACGCACAGGCCGGTGACGAAGCCCACCGTCCCGTCCACGGCCACCATCTTGCGGTGGTCCCGGCTCAACAGCCCCAGGGGTTGGTCGATGCGGGGCGGGTTGAAGCACCGCACCTCCACGCCTGCATCCGCCAGACGCCTCCAGAAGCTGCGGGGGGCCTTTCCCAGCGAGCCCAGCCAGTCATAGACCAGCCTGACCTTCACCCCCCGGGCGGCCTTTTCGGCCATCACCCGGGCGAACTCGCGGCCCACCTCGTCATCGGTGATGAAGTAGTTCTCGAAGTGGATGTGCCGCCGGGCGGCGCGCATGGCATCGAGCCAGGCAGGATAGTTCTCCGTGGCATCCCTGAGCAGGGTGATGCTGTTGCCCGGGATAAGCGGCGCCCCTGCTGCCCGGGAAAAGGCCTGCTCCGCGAGCAGGCGCACCGCCGGGCTCACCTCGGGGAAGGTGCGCAGGGGATTGTGCGAGTCCATGCATGCAGTTGTAGCAGTGAGCATCCCTGTCCGTCCAGGATTTCATGCCTGATCCACCCGGACAGGGTCGTGGGTACCGGGGCCGTGCTTCGCCTTCGGTTCCTCTCAGATGAACTGCACGGCCATGCCGCGCTCTGCCCGCCTCGTCACCCTTGCCCTGGTGCGCAGGAAGGGTCCGAGGTTCCTCCCGGAGAGGTTGAAGGACAGCTCCTCTCCCACGTCCGAGGGGGTGTCCGTCTCCACGTACATACCGCCCATGCTGATGTTGATGAGGTGGGCACGCTGCATCTCCTGCCCGTCTCGGCGGCACGCCACGGCCCTGTCCACGCGGATCCGCCTGTCCCTCCTCCGGTCATCGATGAAGTACGGGAGACGCTTCCTGGTCTTCATGGAATTGGGCATCAGGCCGTTGAGCATGCGCGACAGGACGATCCCGGCAAAGGCTCCTCTCTCCAGGGTTCTGTCCAACAGCCCGAGCATCCTGTCCGATCGGTTTTTCCATGAGTTCTGCATGACCCTTCTCCTGTGGTGCACGGCAACCACGTGTATCTCATGCCAGGCTCGACAAACCGTCACTCACGCCCCGGCGGACATGGTCCGCAGCGCATGCATTTCACTCATAATTTCATGATATCATGTGGGGTTATGCCATTCCACAAACAAAGACGATACTCAAAGAAGATAACCCCTTCCCGGCCGGAGTCAAGGGCTAAGGCGTCCGATCTCAGTAGCCGGGGGGCACCCGGTAGGCGCCAGCCACCCTGTCCAGCTGCTCGGCAAGGGCGAGGAGTTCCATGTCGCGCCAGCGTTTCCCCACGATCTGGACGCCCACGGGCATGCCCTCCCTGGTGTACCCGATGGGGATCACCACCACCGGGTTGCCCGTGAGGTTGAACAGGGTCGTATAGGACATGTTGGCCACCAGGTAGTTCACGGGCGTGCCGTCCACCGACACCTTTTCCCTGTAGGCCGGCAGCGCTCCGAAGTAGCGCCAGGCCGCGATATGCCCGTAGGCCTCCCTGACGCTCACCGGGCAGAGGAGCGCGTCCCTGTCCGAGAGATAGGCATCCATGGCGGACACGAAGAAATCCCGTTCGGTGAGCGTTCTCAGGTACTTCTCGTAGCTGAACGGGTAGACCATGGCGATCATGGGCGCCTCCCTGCGGAACTGCCCCCCGAGGAGCCAGCTGATGAAACGGAAGAACGCGGGCTGGTACACGCCGAGCTCCATGTCCATGAGCCTGCCGTAGGTGGTCCATGCATCCGTGAAGCCGATGGACCTGCCGGGGTCCGTGTTCACGCCGTAGAGGTCCTTCGCCTCGGGGGCGATGGCCTTCAGGTGATCGTCGAAGATGGTCTCCTTCATCCGCTCCACCCGGCAGCCCTGGCCTGCGAGCCGTTCGGCGAAGGCCCGCAGGATCTGCCTCGTCTCCGCCGTGACGGGCACGCCGCCGAATCCGTCGGTCCAGACGATGCGCATGTCCCTGAGGCTCCTGGATGTCTGGCTGCCAAGGTCCACCCAGGGTATCCCGGGGTCCCTGGTGTCCGGGCCGGCAATGACGGACAGGCCGAGCCTCAGGTCCCCCACGGAGCGGGCCAGGGGTCCGCAGCATGCCAGGTGTCGCAGGGCCTTGAACTCCACGCCCTTCATGCCCGGGGACACGCCCTGGTTCGAGACGAAGTTCTCCGTGGGCTTGATGCCGTAGATGCCGCAGAAATGCGCCGGGATCCGGATAGACCCGCCGAGGTCGTTGCCCATGCCGAGCGCGCTCATGCCCGTGGCCACCGCGGCCGCCTCGCCGCCCGACGACCCGCCCGGGGTCCGGTTCACGTCCCAGGGGTTGTTCGTCACCCCGAACAGCCTGTTCCTGGTCTGGGTGTCCATGCCTAAAGGCGGCAGGTTCGTCTTGCCCAGGATCACCGCGCCCGCCCGCTTCACCCGCTCCACCACCACGGCGTCGTGCTGCGGCACGTATCCGGCAAGCTCCTCCATCCCGTTCGTGCTCCTGATCCCCCTGGTGGCGTAGTTGTCCTTGATGGTCACGGGCACCCCGTGCAGCGGCCCCCAGACCTCGCCCCGCTTCAGCGCCTCGTCCGCCTCCCTTGCCCGCTTCCGCGCGCCCCCGGCATCCAGGGTGACGATGGCGTTGAGCCTGGGATTGACCTTTTCGATCTGCTCCAGATAGGCCTCCACCACCTCCGCGGAGGTGGTCTTACCGGAGCGGATCATGTCCGCGAGCGTGGAGGCGGGAAGGAAGACCAGGTCGTGACGGGAAACGGCGGGCCCTTTCGGTTCCCCTGCACATGCGTCTCCCGCGAACAGGGACTGGACCGCAAGAACGATGAACACCAGCCATGCCGCCGACGGGTGGATACGATACCGCGCCATGCAACCCTCCTCATGCATTTTCATTGAATTTCCGGGCGCTGTCCCCCCGCAGGCAACCAGAAGAGGACCATTCCCCGGTGACAGTCTACACTCCTGGCAATGAATCAGGAATAAAAAACGAGTGTGCTTCCTCATGGAATCGAGCCATGTGTGATCACTGCGCCCCATCAGTCCCGGGGTTCCCGGCCGGCGGCTCCGCCACTGCGGGTGCCTGCTCTGCCTCCCGGGCCGGGGCTTCGGGTGTGAGCCGGCCATCCTGTCCGCCTGCAGGCCCCTCATCGGCGGGCCGTTCCGCAGCGGTCTCCCCGGGGGGCTGCTCGATGCCCGCCGTGGTGGCATCAGGGGCCTGGACATCTCCCGAAGCCTCGGCCGCCGGCTCGTCGGGCGTGGTCATGACCTCCTCGAACTCGGGGATCACGATGCCACGCGCCACCATGATGCGGTATATCCTCTTCGAGCGGTATCTGACGTATTTGGAGTCCCCCTTCGGGCTGTACCGGATGGGGTTGGGCAGCACCGTTGCCAGCCGCGATGCCTCCTCGGGGCCCAGCGCTGATGCACGCTTCCCATAGTAGTGCCTCGCGGCCGCCTCGATGCCGAAGATGCCGTCACCCCACTCGGCGTAGTTGAGGTAGAGCTCCACGATGCGGCGCTTGGTGAGTGTCTTTTCCATGCGCCAGGTCAGGATGGCCTCCCTGACCTTGCGCACCGGGTTCTTGGACGGGGAGAGGTAGAGGTTCTTGGCCAGCTGCTGGGTGATGGTGGAACCGCCCGCCTTGAACTTCCTCTCCTTCAGGTCACGCTCGAAGGCCTGCTGCATGGCCTCGTAGTCGAAGCCCTCGTGCCGCCAGAACTTGTCGTCCTCGGCAATGATGACCGCCTTGATGAGGTAGGGCGAGATCCGCTTCAAGGGCACCCATCGATGCCTGAGCCGCACATCCCTGCCCTGGCTCGCCCACTGCCTCTCGCGGTACTCCATGAACGCACTCCGGTCCGGGTGATCCTTCCTGAGGGCCGAGACGTCGGGGTAGACGAAATAGACCAGGATGCTGGCCGCGAAGTACACGACCACGGCGAGTGCGGCCAGGAGCAGCTTCTTCAGCATGGATGGGAGGTTCTCCGGTGCATCAGTGCCTCGAGCCGCACCTCTTCAGTAGATCACGGCCGAGAGGTAGCCCACCACGGACGAGTTGTCGCCCGTGATGTTGCCCGAGTGGGCGTACCGCAGGACCTTCGCGGTGGTGCGGCCCAGCAGGGAACCGTAGAGCATGGCCGTGACGATGGACCCGCCGCCGCAGGCCTCGCTGGTGGATTTCTCCAGGGCATTGCACAGGCCCTGCGCGTCGAAGGCCTCGATGTGCGAAGCCACCCGCTTGTCCATGTCCTCCGCGCTCTTCGAGGAGTGGAAGTGGGACAGGTCCGAGCTTGCAACGACGAGGGTGCTGTCCGGGTCCCTGACGCACCGCTTGAGGGTCTCGGCCAGGCCCCGGCACTGGGACAGGTCCTGCACGCCCATGATGAGGGGACAGAGCCTGAAGGTGCCCAGCACGTGCTGGAGGAAGGGGAGCTGGATCTCGAGGGCGTGCTCGGAGCCGTGGGGACCGGGGTCGTCCACGACGGCAGAGCCTTCCAGCAGGCTTGCGCACAGGTCTTCGTCCACCTCGATGATGCCCAGCGGCGTCTCGTAGCAGCCCTTCGGCCACACGGCCACATACGGGAAGTAGGCCCGGTGCGAGGGGCTGATGACCACCACCGTGGTGTAGTCGCGGCCCTGAACGGCCTTGTACGCATGGGCGGCCACCGGCCCCGAGTACATGTACCCGGCGTGCGGCGAGACCACGGCCACCGGCTTGACGGGGATCTCCGGGATCCGGGCGTCCTTCAGGTACGCGGCGATATCCTTCCTCAAGGCTTCGGGTTTCCCGGGGTACCAGCTCCCTGCAATGACCGGCCTGCGGATGGGACCTGACATGGCATGCCTCCTTTGCCCGGTTCGGGCTGTCCTGGCACGTGAACCTGCTGGTGAAAATTAAGGAAAGACCGGTACGGAGTCAAGGCCCATGGTCTCGTCCAGGCCGAACATGAGGTTCATGCACTGCACGGCCTGGCCGGACGCGCCCTTGGTGAGGTTGTCGATGACGCTGATGATGGTGGCCCTGCTGGTGCCCGGGCTCTTCTTCACGGTCATGACGCAGCGGTTGGTGCCCCGCACGTCCTTGACCCCGGGCAGGCCGTCGATGACGCGGACAAAGGGCGATTCCCGGTAGAACCGCAGGAGGCAGTCCTTCAGAGCATCTTCGCTTGAGGCGCTGGTGACGTAGATGGTGGAGAGCATGCCGCGGCTGATGGGGATGAGGTGCGCGGTGAACTCGATGGCAACGTCGTGGCCCGCGGCCAGGCTCAGCTCCTGCTCGATCTCGGGCACATGGCGGTGGGAGCGGCCGACCTTGTAGGCCGAGAACGACTCGCCCACCTCGCAGATGTGGGTCTTCAGGCTCAGGCCCCTGCCCGCGCCGGACACGCCGCTCTTGCTGTCCACGATGATGTCCCGGCCCTCGATGATGCCCGCCTTCAGGAGCGGGACCAGGGGCAGCAGGACGCTGGTGGGGTAGCAGCCCGGGTTGGCCACGATGCGCGCGGCCCTGATCCTGTCGCGGTACACCTCGCACAGTCCGTACACCGCATCGTTGAGCAGGTCAGGGCACGTGTGCTCCTGGTACCACTTCCGGTATACGGCAAGGTCACGGATGCGGAAGTCTGCGGACAGATCGATCACCTTCACCGGGGGCGCGATCCTGGCGATGAAGTCCATGCTCGCCCCGTGGGGCAGGCAGCTGAACACTGCTTCGCAGCGGTCCTGTATGGCCGCTGCGTCGAACTCTTCGAGGATGATGTCCGCAGAGCCCTTGAGAAACTCCAGGACATCCGAGATCTTCTTGCCATTGTACTGGCGGGATGAACAGTAGGTGATCCGGGCCTCAGGGTGACGGTGCAGGAGCCTGATCAGCTCCGCACCCGTATACCCCGTGGCCCC
>CAZNGL010000021.1:0-30772 GCA_964572405.1 uncultured Bacteriovoracaceae bacterium | reverse complement strand
CCATGGCACACGACCACGGCATCTTCCTCGACCACGCCGCCTCCACCCCCGTGCACCCCCAGGTCCTGGGCCTCATGCTTCCCTTCTTCGGCAACCACTTCGCCCCGCCCTCGAGTCCCTTCTCCGCCGGGGACAGGCCACGCGCGGCCCTCCAGCAGGCACGGCAGTGCGTGGCCGGGCTCATCGGGGCGGATCCGTCCGAGATCGTCTTCACCGCCACGGGCACCGAGGCGAACAACCTTGCCCTGCTGGGCGTGGCCCGAGGCCGCAGGGGCCACGCCGTGGTGAGCGCCGTGGAGCACGCCTCGGTCCTGCGCGCCATGGAGCATCTGCAGGCCGCGGGCATGGAGCTCACCGTGCTGGGCGCCGGTCCAGGCGGCGTGGTGGATCCCGTTGAGGTGCGCGACGCCCTGCGGGACGACACGGTCATGATCAGCGTCATGCACGTGTGCAACGAGACCGGGGTGATTCAGCCCGTGGAGGAGATCGGCCGCATGGCCAGGGAGCGCGGCATCATCTTCCACTGCGACTGCGTGGCCAGCGCGGGGAAGATCCCCGTGAATGCGCGGGCAATGCACGCGGATCTCCTCACCATATCCTCCCACAAGCTCTACGGGCCAAAGGGGGCAGGCGCGCTGTACGTGCGCAGTGGAACCAGGATCTCCTCCCTCTTCTTCGGCTCCGCCCAGGAGAAGGGGCTGCGTCCGGGCGCGCTCAACATGCCGGCCATCGTGGGCTTCGGCAGGGCCTGCGAGGAGGCGCGCTCGGCCCTGGCTTCGAACGCGGACCATACCCGGGGCCTGCGGGACCTGCTGGAGCGCGAGATCTCCTCGCGCATCCCCGGCGTGACGATCAACGGTGCCGGCTGCGGTCGTGCCCCCCACATCTCGAGCATCTCCTTTGCCGGCATCCGGGCCGAGAGCCTGGCGGCCTGGCTCGACCTGCACGACATCACCGTGTCCGGGAGGGCGTCGCGCCTGTTGAGCGCAACCCCACGGCGCCTGGAGGCACTGGGCATCGCACCGGACCTTGCCCAGGGAACGGTCCGGTTCAGCCCCGGGTGGGAGAACACCGAAGACGAGATGCGCGAGGTTGCCCATGCCGTGGAGAAGGCGGTCTCCGGGCTCAGGGAGTTTACCCTGCAGGTCCGGGACGCGCCTGTCTGCATCCTGGCCCTCCTCTCCAGGAACCACGTGGAACGCTCGTGCGCCTACCTCTCGGCCGAAGGCATCCCCTGCGCCGTCACGGCCCGGCCGGCGGAGATATCCCATCTGCCGGGGCCGGGGGCGGCCATCGCTGTTCCATGCGCCTTTCAGCAGGACGCGGAAAGGATCCTGGGCTCCCACAGGATCTCTGCCGCGGGCAGCCATTGTCTTTCCCATTGGGGGCACAGATGAAGACCGTGGTGTTCGCCCAGGGCGGCATGGGCATCATGGGCATAAGGAGGCTGCTGCTCGACGGCTTCACCATCGATCTCATCGTGTCGGACCGGGGTCAGCCGGGCTGTGTCACAGACATGGTATCGGTGGAGGACCTGGCCCGGGAGCTCTCGATCCCGTGCGTTTTCCCCACCAACCCGAACCAGTTCGGGTGGATGGAGAAGATAAAAGACCTCAAGCCGGGCATGATCTTCTCGCTGGGATACCGCAGGGAGCTCAAGAAGCAGCTCCTGGCCATCCCTGCGCATGGCGCCTTTGCCGTGCACGAGTCGTACCTGCCCCGCTACCGCGGCCCCTGCCCGGTGAGCTGGGCCATCATCAAGGGCGAGACCTCCACCGGGGTGACGCTCTTCGAGATGACAGACCAGCCGTATGCCGGGCCCGTTCTCGTCCAGCGTCGGGTGGACATCGCTCCCCTGGACACGGCCCGCACCCTCACGGACAGGCTCGTGCACGAGGCCGACGCCATGCTGGCGGGCATCCTGCCCCGCATGAAGTCCCTGGACATCCCCCGGACGCCCCAGGACCCTTCCCAGGCCACCACCTTCGGGGAGCTGACGCCCGAGGACGGTCGCATCACCTGGGAGAAGCCCGCAACGGAGCTCTTCGACCTTATCAGGGCCTGCTCCCCGCCGCATCCCGGCGCCTTCGGGCTGCTGGGAGACGACATGGTCTTCTTCCGGTGGGCCCTGCCTGCCCAGGACGTGCACCACGAGCCGGGCGCCATCGCGACCTCGGCGGAGAGGGTCCTCGTCGGGACCGGCTACGGGTGCCTGCGGCCTGAAGAGATCGAGGTGAACGGCAGGACCCTGAAGGGAAGCGCCCTGGTCCGGTTCTTCCACGAACACCGGGGAGAATACCTGCTGTGAGGATTCCGCCACGCCGGCAGGGATCGTCTCTCCCGGACCACAGGCGTTACGACTGGTCCTACTTGTGCATCCTGGTGAGAAACCTCGCCCACCTGCGCGGCCCCGGGAGCCGGTAGGGCGTGACCGCTTCGCTCACGAAGCGCACGTCCTCCACCGAGTAGAAGGCCTGGGGGTTGTGTACCTTGATCATGGCAACGATATGCTCGATGTTGGTGCGTTCCACGATGGTGAAGATAACCTTCACCGGGCCGGTCACGCCTGCTGCGTCGATGATGGTGAGCCCGTACCCTGCCTTGCGCAGCACGCCGATGAGCTCGTCCGCCTCCTTCCGGGTGATGATGCGCACTATCACCTTGCCGATGGAGAGCCTGTTCTCGATGAGGATGCCCACGAAGTTCCCCGCGGCGAAGCCCGCCGCATAGGCGATGAAGCAGACCGGGTTGTCCAGGTTCGCGAAGATCTGCCGGATGACCATGAGCCAGATGAGCACCTCGAAGAAGCCGATGACCGCGGCATAGTACCGCAGGTTGCGGTTGATGAAGATGATGCGGACCGTGTCCAGGCTCACGTCCAGGATGCGGGCCGAGAAGATGAGCAGGGGGAGCACGACCCAGGTGTACGCCGCTGAATCGAAGAATTCCGGCATTGCCATGGTTTTTCCTATCACTTTTGGGTTATAGGAGACAAGAAGCACGCGCATGGGGGCCGGACATGGGCATGTTCGATTTCTTCAGAGGCAGGATAGGGCTCATCCGCGGCGGGAAATACCCGCACTGCCATACCGTGGTCGTGGACGACGACAGGAGGGCGTTCATCGACGCCTCCAGCGACCGGGACAAGCTGCTTGCCCTGGACGGCGAACTGGAGGTGGACATCATCCTCACCAGCCACGCCCACGAGGACCACATGCTCTACAACTCGCTGTTCCCCCACGCGGCCCTGTTCGTCCATGCCCAGGACGAGGAACCCTTCCGGGATATCCGGGCGCTGAACGCCCAGTACGGCCTCAGCCCCGAGGAGGCGCTCTTCTGGGAGGACTTCCTCGTGAAGGAGTGCACCTACGTGCCCCGGAAGCCCGACAGGCTGCTCGCCGGGGGTGACACCATCGATTTCGGCCGCACCCGGGCGCGGGTGATCCACACCCCGGGCCATACGCCCGGACACTGCTGCCTCCACTTCCCGGATGAAGGCCTGCTCTACCTGGCGGACTACGACCTCGCCAGGTCGGGCCCGTACTATGCCGACGTGTGCTCCAGCATCGAGGACACCCTGCGCTCCCTGGACCTGCTCGCAGCCATCGATGCCGAAACCTTTCTCACGGCCCACGGCGAAGGCGTGTTCGATGCCTCCCCGGACCTCATCCGCACTTACCGCGACACCATATACCGGCGCGAGGAGCGGCTGCTCGACCTGCTGAAAAAGGGACCCCGGACCCTGGACGAGATCACGGCGGCATGCATCGTGTATGGAAAACCAAGGACCATCGGCGCCTGGGACCTGTCCCTGTCCGAGCGCATGATGATGAAGAAACACCTCGAGCGGCTCGTGGGACTGGGCAGGGTGTCGGCCGGAGACGGCAGGTTCTCCCTGGCCGGGTGATCCCGCCGCTGCGGTCCGTCAGGAAAACGCGCTCACGTACTTGTATATGGTCCAGAAGTGCGCACCCGTGCCCAGCATGACGAAGATGTGGAAGATCTCGTGGAAGCCGAACACGTCGGGGAAGGGGTCAGGCCTCTTGACGGCATAGATGAGGCCGCCCGCGGTGTAGAGGAGGCCCCCGGTCACGAGCCAGAAGAGCCCGCCCGGCTGCAGGGTCCTCACCAGGGGCACGATGCCCACGATGACGATCCAGCCCATGCACACGTACATGGCCGCCGAGAGCCAGCGGGGGGCGTGGATCCAGAAGGCCTTGAACACGATGCCCATGAGCGCCACGGCCCACACCGTTCCGAATATGCTCCACCCCCAGGCGCCCCGCAGCGGCACCAGGCAGAACGGGGTGTAGGTGGCGGCGATGAGCACGAAGATCATCATGTGGTCCAGCTTCCTCAGCCTCGACCTGCCGGTGGTCCCCAGGGGAAGCCAGTGGTACAGCGTGCTCGCCGTGTAGAGCAGGATCATGCCCGCGCCGAAGACGCAGTAGGTGGTGAGGTGCCAGGGCCTCAGCGGGTTCGATGCCTTGACGATGAGCGCCACCAGACCGGCCGCTGCCAGCAGCGCGCCGATGCAGTGCGTGAGCCCGCTCACCGGGTCGCGCAGAACCCCGGCGATCCGGGAGAGAAGATTGTGTTCATCCATGGGTTTCGTCCTCGTGTGTATAATGCGGCACGATGTCCCCGGCAGGCCCGGGGCATCGTGCCGCTGCGCCTACCCCCGTAAGCGTATGGAACGCTCAGGCGTGATCATCTTGTACCACAGGGCGGCAAAGGGCTTGTGTCAAACAAGATCAAAGGAAATGTCACAGCTGTGCAAAGGGATGAGCCGGGCTGTCAACGCGGCGCATGCCTTTGAAACACCTGGGGAACCGTCAGTCCTTTGCCTCCACGCCCATCTCGTTCAGCCAGGCCAGGATGCGATCCCGTATCTTGTCCCGGACCCTGCGGAACTCCGCAAGCCGCTCCTCCTCGGTCCCCTCGAAGGCCACCGGGTCGTCGAACTCCCAGTGCATGCGTTTACCCACGCCCGGGAACACGGCCGGGCAGTTGGCGTCCGCGTGTCCGCATACCGTGATGAGAAAGCCGAACATGAGCCTGCCCAGGTACTCGTTCACTGACTTGGAGCGATGACCGCTCAGGTCAATGCCCGCCTCAGCCATGACCTGCACGGTGAGGGGGTGGATGCCTTTTGGTTCGAGTCCCGCGCTGTACGCCTCGAAGGCGTGTGGCGCATACCTCCGCAGAAACCCTTCCGCCATCTGGCTGCGGGCCGAATTGCCTGTGCACAGAAAGAGCACGCGCGCCTTGTCCATGTTTACCCCCCCCATGTATATATGAAACTGTCACTATCGCCTTATTGTTAAGTTTTTATAAAGCTGATCTCAAGCCAGACAGTACCTCATAGAAGAGGCTGAATGAAATTAACCGAGAATTCATGATCCGTTCACATGCCGTTCATCTTCCGTCCTTATCCTGAAAAAAAATCGCACAAGGAGCAGAAGACCCGCATGATCGCACATATTCATCAGACCCTCGGCATGAAAAGGAACCGAGATACGTTCACACACACTGTCCACAGGGAACATCCGGGCAACAGGATACAGGCGGTAGTCTTCGACTGGAACGGCACTTTGGTGGACTATGGATGCTTTGCGCCGGTGGAAGCCCTGGTGAAGACCTTCCGGTCACGGGGCATCCCCATCAGGCCCGAAGATGCTCGAAGCGCGTTGTCCGGGATGGAGAGAGACCCTGTCAGATCCCTCCTCAGGCACACCACCCTCAGCGAACTCCGCACCGGAAGTGACGCAGCAGGCATCATGACAGCGTACGAATCCACCCTCATGGAGATGCTGCCGGGCTACTGTGAACTTGTGCCCCGGGCCCTGGACGTGACCGCCACGCTCCGTTCGCGGAAAATCCGGATAGGCACTACCTCGCCCTTCTCCACTCCGTTGACCGGAATACTCGCGTGGTGCGCAGGGAAGAAAGGGCTCTTCCCGGACTACGTCGCCACCCCGGCGGCTGTCCCGGGTGCACGACCGCACCCATGGATGATCTATGAGAACGCCATGAGGCTGGGGATCTACCCCATGCATGCCATCGTCAAGGTGGGCGACAGCATCCAGGACATCCAGGAGGGCATCAACGCCCAGTGCTGGACCGTGGGAGTCGTAAAAGGAGGCATGGGTCTCGGGATGCGAAGGGAGGAAATTCATGCAACTCCCAGGGACATCCTCAGGGAGAAGACCGCCCTGGTTCGCAAACAGCTCGCCGATGCAGGTGCCCACTATGTGCTGGGCGGCCTCTCCGACCTGCTGAATGTCATAGACGAGATCAACTTCAGGATGGCACTTGGGCAGAGGCCGTCCGGCGAGGCAACCCCTTCCATTTCCCTGAGTGCCTGAATTACCTTGCCTGAACCGAGTTAACCGAGAATTCACCATCTCTTCATCAGCCGTTCACCCGGTGGCGCTATCATCCATCCATCATGACACGAGGTGAACAGATGAGCACGAACACCCAAAAACCCGGGATTCTCAGGAACATCAGGAATTATCTGTCCAAGATCGTGATGATTTACCGTACACGGAACATCTACGGGTACAACTCCGTATGCATGAGGATACTCATGATCTCCGGGACGGGAACGAGAAGATACGGAAAGGCTTGAGGCCTGAGGGCAAACCCGCCCATCCCGGGCTTCACCATGTACAGGGGGATCTCCCCCTACAGGAGCGGACACCATGAACACACGAAGGAACTGGATGCGGGACCTCGCCTTCCACTACGAACAGATGAGAAGGCGCTACCCTGACGAGCAACTCCTCGTCGTCTTCGACATCGACGGCACCATCATCGACATGCGTCACATGATCGCGGCCATCCTGCACGCATATGACAGGGAACAGGGGTCCGCTCACTTCAGGTTCCTGGCGCCGGAAGACATCGTGGTCCACGAGAACGACATCGAGGGACTGCTGGAAGCCCTCGACATACCCGAGCAGGAGCGGCCGAAGATCATGGAATGGTACATCGCCAACTTCTGGTCTCCTGAGATGATCCTGCACTCCCACCGGAGCTTTGATGGCGTGCTCGACGTGATCAGGTGGTTCCAGCTCCAGCCCGGCACCTCGGTGGCCCTGAACACGGGGAGGCCTGAGCATATGCGCGCCGATACACTCAGGGCCCTGAACACCCTGGGCTCTGAGTTCAGGATCGAATTCCCTACGGAACTGCTCTGCATGAACAGGGGACACGAGGTCCCCGCAGCAAAGGTCGAGGGATTGAAAGACCTCATCAGGAAGGGGTATCGCATCGTGGCC
Organism: uncultured Bacteriovoracaceae bacterium; assembly: GCA_964572405.1. Classification (GTDB taxonomy): domain Bacteria; phylum Desulfobacterota; class Desulfomonilia; order UBA1062; family UBA1062; genus MWEI01. Next base: position 23,486 of record CAZNGL010000021.1, on the reverse strand, counting down.
ATGATCGACAACGAGCCGGACAACCTGAAGGCCATAGCCGAATCGGGCCTTGCAGGAGAAATGCTCCTCCTCCATGCGGACACCATATTCGCATCCTCCACGGCTCAAGTCCCCGCACTGGCCGTCACCGGGAGCAGGTACGACATCACGGAACTGATCAGTGAGAAAGCTCTCCCCAAGCACATCGAGTTCGTATGGCACGGCGTGAACGACGAGTCCATCCTCCGCCAGTTCCTGGTATCGAACGTCCACTGGGCAGAGATGCACGTGCGCAGGGATCCTGCTGATGATTCCCTCGTCGTTCGCAGGAGGGACTTCTCCGAACTGCCGAGGACACGAGACGAGGTCCCCGTCAGGTTCGAGTATTTCCTGTCCCTGCTCAGGGACTCGGACAGGGGCGTGAAACTTGACATAGAGGACGACGGCATCCTCGGCAGGGTGATCACCATGCTCGTCGACATGGGGCTCCCCGAAGCCCGGATATGGATCAACAGGAACATCAGCGGGCTGAACCTCGGCGGCCTCAAGGCCATCGTGAACACCCTGCCCGGGTCTGTCAGGCAGTGCTCCGTGGACTCCATGTCCTACCTCATCATGAACTCGCCCTCCGAGGCCAAGGCATGCCTGCGCATGTATGCCCGGTGGGGCATCAACCGGTTCTCCGTGAACTGGAGGACACCTCACAGCAGGAGACTGGTCATCCAGCTCCAGAACTGGGGCCATGACGTGAACATCTACAACGTGCCCGACCTGGAGGCATTCCTCCAGGCAGCGCTGCTGCTGCCCCGGTCCATCACCTCGTACTTCAATTTCCCCAAGTGGTTCTACAGGGGCATCGCGGTACAGGACGGCCAGGGCAGCAGGACGGGATACGCAGCCACTGTATCCTGATCCCCCAACACAAAGAATCCCCGGCATCTGGGAAGAGATCCACGACCCAGATGCACCCATTTCAACACATCCAAAATCACAAGATTCGCTGTCGGGAATGGGTCACGGGCAATTCCCTGACAACGGGATACCGGACCCTGAACACAGACCCATGTGAAGAAGAGAGAAGGTGACCTCCCGAAGCCTGTTCAGGAGGTCTCCATGGGGTGGGGCAGGAAAGACCGTATCCGTTGATTACCCTGAAGGGATCACAACTCTCGTGTGGTATTCCCCGCATCAGAAATCATACTGAAGGTGTATCCCCGCATAGACATCGTTTCCCAAGTCGTTCTTCCCGGTACCTGCCTTGTCTTTGTCGGCGTCCTTACCGTAGTCGAAATAGGAGAGCTCCGGGGTGAGTGTGAAGCCCTTGGCCACTGCATACTCGTAATTGACATAAGCGCCCATGGTGGAGATTCTCTCCTCCACGGATGGTCCGCTCAGACCGGTGTCGGATCGCTGCACCCCGCCACCGACCCTGAATACCCCGGGACCAGTCTTGAATGACAGCTGGACCCAGCCACCGAGACTGTCGATGTCCTCGATATCATTGCCTGTCGTGTCTGCTATGGGTTTGCCCATGACCGTGGACGGGCTGTTCTTCCGCTTGTCCATGTCAAAGATGGACAGGTTCTGTCCGTACCAGACACCTCCTGCAAGCACGACAGGGTCGGTCCTGTAGGCGCTGTTCAGCGACAGGCCATAGGTGGCTATGGTTACGTCCTTGGTGTCGACGCCGTCGTCATTGGCCTTGCTTTTGAACTGCTGATAGTAGGCGCTCGGTGTGACCATGAGACCACTGTCCTTGTACTCCATGGCAAGGGCCAGTGCGGGCAGCGTCTTCTCCGTAAAATGCTCGCCGGTAATGGAGACGTACTCGTCCTTCACCCCCCGGGGTTCCTCGAGGGCGGCCTTCATGGTGATGCTTCCCGCGGAATGGGTATACCGTATCTGGGGCCTCCTGCTGTTGTACAGGTACCCGAACCCCTGGAGGTTCAGGTCGTCGTTCAATCTCTGGTCCGGCTTCAGCTCGGAGAAGGCGGTATCTGTCTGGCCGAAGAGGAGGCTGTTGCCACCGCCCAGATCATAGGAACCGTAGAAGTGCCTGACACCCACCGTGTTGTCCGTTTTCAGCCCCATCTCTGCATATCCGGTCATGTTCTCGAAGACGGCCTTCAGCTTGACCCTGCTGTTCCCCGGGTTCCTCAGGAAGCAGTCCGTCCCCGAGTCGAGCTTCCCATCGGCAACATCGCCATAATCAGAAAGCTGCCACCCTGCATCCACACGGGCACTGCCTCCCAGTGTTACATCCACGTCGCTGATCTTGAAATTCATTGCACGCCCGTACCCTTCAAGGAAGAGAATCATGGCTGCTGCTGCGAATAAAACCCTGTACCGCATGTCGTGACTCCTTTCTGTTCTTGATTTGATGCAGAGGAGGTACCCAACCATGGTGAAGGACGTGTGAAGAACAGGATAATTTTTGATGAAGATACCTCCCGCAGGTTCCTGCCACGTTGCAGGCGAGGACCAGGAGAAGCATGCAGGAAGATGCGCGTATGGTGGAGCGGTCACATCCAAAGACTGACCGACCGCACCGAGGAACTCCTCATTGACCACGCATTGCCACCTAAGATACACTCCACACCAATTCCTCCTGAGGGGTGCAGGGCCATGAACATCCATATTGCCGTGGTCGACGACGAGCCGGACATCATCCACCTCGTGAGCATCCACCTCAAGAAGGCCGGGTTCTCGGTAGATGGTTATCCTGACGGCGATTCGTTCGTGAGGTCGCTGCCCCGCAGAACCCCGGGTCTCGTCATCCTCGACATCATGCTCCCGGGCATGGACGGTTTCGAGGTCTGTCGCATGCTCAGGCGCGACCCCGCCACCTCGTCCGTCCCGGTGATCATGCTCACGGCCAAAGGGCACGAGGCGGACAAGGTCGACGGGCTGGAACTGGGCGCCGACGACTATGTGACCAAACCCTTCTCGCCCAGGGAACTCGTTGCACGGGTAAAGGCGGTGCTCAGGAGGACCGGCCGGACAGAGCCGGAGACCCTTGCATTGGCAGATCTCATCACCATCGATCCGGAGCGCTTCGAGGTGAAGGTGAAGGACGATATCGTTGTCCTCACCCCGGTGGAGTTCAAGATCCTGCACCTGCTGGCCAGAAACCAGGGTAAGGTATTCACCCGGGACCGCATCCTCGACCACCTCTGGGGCAATGAAAAGGCGGTGCTGGACAGGACGGTGGATGTTCACATAAAGAACCTTCGGGAAAAACTCGGGGATGCGGGCGATGTCATCAAAAACGTGCGCGGCGTAGGGTACAAGCTGCAGGTATGAAACGGCCCATCTTCCTCAAGATCTTTTCCGGGTTCCTGGCGGTGACCTTCCTGCTCGCCTCTCTCATCCTGCTGGCGTCCTACAAGGTCATCCAGACCCACTACCTGCGGTTCACCGAGCAGAAGCTCGAGCGCATCGGCATCCCGCTCAAGCAGGTCATCGTCCCGCTGCTGCTGAGGAAGGATACCGCGTCCCTGAACAACATGGCCAGGGCCTACGGAACTCAACTCGACCTGAGGATCACCGTCATTGACCCTGCCGGAACGGTGCTGGCCGATTCCGAACGCAACCCCGCCATCCTGGAGAACCACCGGGGCCGGCCCGAGGTGAAGGGCGCCCTTGAAGCGACAACGAGCAGCGCCATCCGCTACAGCAAGACCCTGGACGAGGACCTCCTCTACGTCGCCCTGCCTGTGGACGACCGGGGCAGAATCATCGGCGTGCTGCGTCTGAGTATGTCGCTCAAGCACATCAGCGACCTGAACAGGGCACTGCTGATACGGCTCGTCCTGCTCAGCGCCGTGATCATCCTGGTCTCGCTCGTGCTGGCAGCGATCTTCTCACACCTGCTGGCAACCCCCATCCGGGCTCTGAGCAAGGCTGCATCCCGGGTCGCCGGGGGAGACTTCTCGGTACGGGTGAGCCCTTCGACCAACGACGAAATCCAGGACCTCTCCGACGGCTTCAACACCATGGCAGGCAAGCTCGAGCAGTCCTTCAACGAACTCAACACCCGCAAGGATGAGCTGGAGGGGATCCTTGCATCCATCACCGGACCGCTGTTCGTGCTCGATGCACAGGGCAAAGTGACGCTCTCCAATGCCGCCGCGCGCAGGGTCATCGCCACCGAGACAGCCTCAGGCAGATATTACTGGGAGCTCATACGATCCGCCGGGCTCAACGACCTCATGGCCGAGGCCCCACAAGGACCGGCCTCGGGAGAGGTGGACTTCGCAGGGCGCACCTATCTGTGCAGCATCACCCCGCTGGCTTCCCGCCAGGGCAGTGTCATGCTGCTCCACGATATCACCCAGATGAAGGAGCTCGAGAGGATCAAGCAGGACCTGACAGTGAACGTGTCCCACGAGCTGAGGACCCCCCTGACCGCCATCAAGGGCTTCACCGAGACCCTCATGGAGGAGGCATCCGAAGGCCAGGCCGAGTATCTCAGGATCATCCTGCGCCACACCGAGCGCCTCATCGCCATGGTGAACGACCTCCTTGTGCTGTCCGAGATGGAAGAGACAGCCAGGATCGACCGCGAGAGGGTGGATCTGCAGGACATTCTGTCGTCCGTCCTTACCGTCTACGAGCCCCGGATAAAGGCCAAGGGTATCGATCTCGTGGTGGACTGCCCCCATCTGGGAATCTCGGCCGATGCCTTCAGACTGGAACAGCTCCTCACGAACCTGGTGGACAACGCGCTGAAGTATACGGACAAGGGGTCCATCCACATACGGGCCGGGATCAAAGACGGTATGGTGACCATCGAGGTGCAGGACACCGGCCCAGGTATTGCCCGGGAGCACCTGAACAGGATCTTCGAACGGTTCTATGTGGCGGACAAGTCCAGGTCACGGAGCATGGGGGGCACGGGTCTGGGTCTTTCCATTGCCAAGCACATCGCCTCGCTCCACGGTGGCAGGATCGAGGTAATGAGCGCACCCTACCAGGGAAGCACCTTTTCCGTCATCCTCCCTGTCGGGCTCTGATCCCATCGCCGATGCACCGCGTGAAACCAGGACGTTTCTCGTCCCCTTGACAGCCCTGACTCTTCCCTTGACTCACCTGCTCAATACTTATACAAAACCATGAGTTCATCGACGATATTTCTGAAGCGAGCACAGGGAGGAGGAACGGTCATGGGGTTCAGCTTTATCCCGAAAGATTCGAATTTCTTTGTCCTCTTCAACAAACAGGCACAATTCGCAGTTAGCGCGGCATCCATGTTCGCCCAGCAGACATCACAGGGTCCCTTTGACACCAACTCGGTCTCGAAGATGAGAGACATCGAACACCAGGCGGACGAGGTGGCCCACGAGATCATGAACCGCCTGAACAAGACCTTCATCACCCCCTTTGACCGCGAGGACATCCACTCCCTGGCGTGCGCCATGGACGATGTCATCGACATGATCTACACCATCTCCAACCGCATGTACGTGTACAAGATCAAGAACGTAGATCAGGACCTCATCGAGTTTGCCGTAATCATCGAAAAGTCTGTCCGTGCCTTGGCCAAAGCCATAGAAGGCCTCCAGAACACGAAGAATCCGCAGTGCGCCCTGGACTCGTGCATCGAGGTGAACCGGCTCGAGAACGTGGGCGACACGATGCGTGACAACATCCTGGGGAAGCTCTTCGAGACGTCCACCGACCCCATCCACCTGATCAAATGGAAGGAGATCTACCAGTTCGCCGAAACCGTCCTCGACATGTGCGAGGACGTTGCCCACGTGGTGGAATCCATATTCGTGAAACAGGCATGACGCAATGACGATCTACATCGTCCTCCTGATCCTGCTGGCGCTCTTCTTCGATTTCCTGAACGGGTTTCACGACTCGGCCAATTCCATTGCCACCATCGTGTCCACGCGGGTGCTATCTCCCAGGTACGCCGTTATCTGGGCAGCCTTCTTCAACTTCATCGCCTTTCTGTTCCTGGGCCTGCACGTGGCAAACACCATCGGCAAGGGTATCATCGACGTGGGCATCATCGACCCGCACATCATCTTCGCAACCCTCGTGGGCGCATGCCTGTGGGACATCCTCACCTGGTACCTCGGACTGCCCACGAGCTCTTCCCACGCGCTCATCGGCGGCATGGTGGGCGCTGCCCTGGTCAAGGCGGGTCCCGACTCGCTGGTGGCTGCCGGGATCATCAAGACCGTGGCCTTCATCTTCGTCTCGCCGACGGTGGGACTCATCCTCGGCCTGACCATCGGGATAATCGTCTACTGGGTGTTCAGGAAGGCCACACCGCTGCACGTGGACCACATCTTCCGCAAGGGGCAGCTCGTCTCCGCCGCCCTGTACAGCCTCGGCCACGGCGGCAACGACGCCCAGAAGACCATGGGCATCATCGCGGGCCTGCTGTTCAGCGCGGGCGTCCTGGGTGAAACCTTCTACATCCCCTTCTGGGTGGTCCTTTGCTGCCAGGCCGCCATCGCCCTGGGAACCCTGTTCGGCGGGTGGAGGATCGTCAAGACCATGGGCCAGAAGATCGCCAAGCTCAGGCCAGTGGACGGGTTCTGCGCAGAAAGCGGGGCGGCCGTGAGCCTGTTCATCTCCACCATGATGGGAGTTCCGGTGAGCACCACACATACCATAACAGGCGCCATTATGGGCGTTGGGTCGCTCAAACGACTGAGTGCGGTGCGCTGGGGCGTGGCGGGTCGCATCGTGTGGGCCTGGATCCTGACCATACCGGGGGCTGCGGTGATCTCGGCGATTGCCTATATGATTACGCAATAAACAAAGATTTCACACTATCTTCATCCTTCCTTAACACTGCCGGGAGTACGGTGAGAAAAAACAATCCGGAGGAATGAAGATGAATACACGATTATCTCTGAAACTGTTCCTGTGTACCCTGTCTGCCGGTCTCATCCTTGCTTCTGCTGCAGGTGCAGGCCACGCGGCAGGCGGGACCATCACCATCAAGGGCTCCACCACCGTGCTCCCGGTGGCCCAGGTGGCGGCCGAGGAGTTCATGGACAGGAACCCGGGCATCAAGATCTCTGTGCAGGGCGGAGGATCGGGCGTTGGAATCTCCTCGCTCATTGACAAGACCACGGACATCGCCACCTCGTCCCGGAGGATCAAGCCCGAGGAAATCGAAAAGGCCAGGGCCAACGGCGTAATATCCAATGAGATCGTCATCGCCCTGGACGGCATCGCGGTCATCGTGCATCCGGGCAACAAGGTGAGCGCGCTGACCAAGGCCCAGATCAAGGACATCTACACCGGCAAGGTCTCCAACTGGAAGGAACTCGGTGGGGCCGACGCCAGGATCGTCACGGTGAGCCGCGATACCTCGAGCGGCACCTACGAGGCCTTCGAGGCGTTAGCCATCAACAAGGAGAAGGTCAGGTCCGATGCGCTCACCACGGCATCCAACCAGGCGGTCGCCCAAACCGTCGCCCAGACCCCGGGCGCCATCGGGTATGTGGGGCACGGCTACCTCACCGGCAAGGTGAAGGACGTGACCGTGGACGGCGTCAAGTGCACCAAGCAGAACATCCAGTCCGGCAAGTACCCCCTTGCCCGGGAGCTCTACATGTATACCAACGGCAAGCCCTCGGGCAACACGGCCCTGTTCGTGAACTTCGTGCTCAGCAAGGACGGGCAGAAGCTGGTGGAAGACGAGGGGTTCGTGGACATCCTGAAGTAGCCCGGTTGAACGAACTGGCGGGGAGGAAGGTCTCCATGTCCTATCTCCCCGTCTTTCTTCCATGTTTTCAGGATCAAGATAAAAAGAACGGAAACTTCACACAATCTTAACCAATCCCGTCTATAGGTACAGACCAGGGAAAAGCCACGTATATGAAGAAATTCAGGACACTCAAAGAGAGCGTGTACAAGTACAGCTTCGCCGTGCTCGCCTTTGCCTCCCTGGTCTTCCTCGTGGGCATCATCCTTACCCTGTTCATGCAGTCATGGCCGGTATTCACCACAGTACCGCTGTCCGACATGCTCTTTGGCAGACACTGGTACCCCACCCACGAAGACGCCGAGTTCGGCATGTGGCCGCTCATCACGGGCACCGCCCTGGTCACGCTCGGCGCCATGCTCGTGTGCGTCCCCATCGGCGTGGGGACCGCGCTCTACATCCACGAACTGGCAGGCGAGCGGCAGCGGGCCTTCCTGAAGCCTCTCATCGAGGTGCTCGCCGGCGTCCCGTCCATCGTGTACGGGTTCTTCGGCATGGTGATCGTGGCGCCCTTCCTGCAGAACCTCCTGGACATCCCCACGGGCCTGTGCGCCTTCACCGCGAGCCTTATCCTCGGGATCATGGCCACCCCCACGGTGGCGAGCCTGTCCGAGGACGCGCTGAGCTTCGTGCCCCGGAGCTTCCGCGAGGCCTCGTTGGCGCTCGGCGCCAACCGGTGGCAGACGCTGACGAAGGTGGTGGTGCCGGCGGCGGGCTCCGGCATCTCCACGGCCATCATTCTGGGCCTCGGCAGGGCCGTGGGCGAGACCATGACCGTGCTCATGGTGGCGGGCGGGGCGGCGGCCATACCGAAGGGCCTCTTCGACCCGGTACGGCCCATGACCTCCACCATCGCTGCAGAGATGGGAGAGGCGGTCATGGGGAGCCTCCACTTCAGCGCGCTCTTCGCCATCGGGCTGATCCTGTTCCTCATCACGCTCTCTGTAAACGTCGTCGCCGAGATCGTCAGCAGGAGATACCGGCTGAAGCTGGGGCTGGGCAGATGAACCACACGGACGCGGCAGTCCAGACCGCCGGGCAAGGCATGCGCCTTGCCGAAAAGCGCCTGCGCGCGAGCGACCTGGTGCAGGCCCTGGGTTTTGCCTGCCTGGTCCTGTGCGTCCTGTTCGCCCTGTTCTTCCTGGGGTCCCTCATATACTTCATCACCGCCAAGGGCATCTCGGTCATCTCCTGGGAATTCCTCACTTCGGTGCCACGTCGCGCCATGACCAAGGGAGGCGTGGCGCCCGCCATCGTGGGCACCTTCTACCTCACCGTGGGGGCGCTCTCCTTCGCCCTGCCGCTCGGTCTCGCCTGCGCCATCTACCTCACCGAGTACAGCCCGGGTACCACGGTGGTGAATGTCATCAGGCTTTCCATCAACAACCTCGCCGGAGTTCCGTCCGTGGTGTTCGGGCTCTTCGGGTTCGCGGTCTTCGTGAAGGTGTTCGGCTTCGGCGTGTCCATCCTCTCGGGCAGCCTGACGCTCGGCATCATGGCCCTGCCCGGCATCATCTCCGCCTCCCAGGAGGCCATCCTGGCCGTGCCCCAGTCATACAAGGAGGCGTCCCTGGCGCTCGGGGCCACCCACTGGCAGACCATAAAGAAGGTGGTGCTGCCCACGGCCCTGCCGGGGATCCTCACCGGCGTGATCCTGAACGTGGGCCGGGTGGCGGGCGAGACCGCGCCCATCCTGTTCACGGCCGCCACCTTCTACACCAGGGGATACCCGGACTCCGTCTTCTCCGAGGTCATGGCCCTGCCGTACCACATCTACGCCCTCATGACCGAGGGGACCAGGCCCGAGGTACAGACCGGCATCGCATACGGCTGCGCGCTCATCCTGCTGGCCCTGGTGCTTGCCATATCGGCCCTGGCCATTATCCTGAGACAGAGACAGAGGATCAGCTATGGCTCCTGAGACCAAGATCAGCGCACAAAACGTCGATTTCTACTACGGAAGGACCAAGGCCCTGAAGGGCATCTCTCTGGACATCTACGCCAAACAGGTCACCGCACTCATCGGGCCGTCCGGGTGCGGCAAGTCCACCTTCATCCGGCTGCTGAACCGCATGAACGACCTCATCCCGGGCTCGAAGGTGCAAGGCTCCATCCTCATGGACGGGCTCGACATCAACCACCCCAGGACCGACGTGGTGGAGCTCCGCCGCAGGGTGGGGATGGTCTTTCAGAAGCCCAACCCCTTCCCCAAGAGCATCTACGAGAACATGGCCTACGGGCTCATCATAGGCGGCATACGGGACAAAGACTTCATCGAGCAGCGGGTCATCACCTCGCTGAAGAAGGCGGCCCTGTACGACGACGTGAAAGACCGCCTCCACGACAGCGCGCTGATGCTCTCTGGCGGCCAGCAGCAGCGGCTCTGCATCGCGAGGTGTCTCGTGGTGGAGCCCGAGGTGATCCTGTTCGACGAGCCCTGCGCGAGCCTTGACCCCATCTCCACCCGCAAGATCGAGGAGCTCATCCTGGAGCTCAAGCAGGACTACACCATCGCGATCGTCACCCACAACATGCAGCAGGCTGCGCGCGTCTCGGACTACACGGCCTTCATGTACCTGGGGGAGCTCGTGGAGCACGACCGCACGGAGAGGATGTTCACCGTGCCCAAGGAACGCATGACCGAGGAGTACTTGAGCGGCAAGTTCGGATAAGGAGACACCATGCTGGAAGAGGCAAAACTGGTAGCAGTGAAAAAGGAGCTCATGGAGTTCGCCACCATGGTGGAGTCCATGGTGGACAAGAGCATAAACGGGCTGAAGAACCGCACCGTGGACCTCCTCCACGAAGTGATCGAGACGGACGAACCGAGGGCCAACCACTTCGAGACGGACCTGGACGAACGGTGCGTGTCCATCATCGCCCAGCACCAGCCCGCGGGCAAGTCGCTGCGCACGATCCTCATGGTGCTGCACATCAACTCCACCCTGGAGCGCATCGGCGACCACGCGGTGACCATTGCCGAGAGCTCGCTCTTCCTCATGGAGAGGGCGCCGGTGAAGCAGCTCATCGACATCCCCCACATGGCCGAGGTGGTCAAGACCATGATCAAGGACAGCATCGACTCCTTCATCAACGAGGACGCTGAGCTCGCCCAGGCCGTGTGCGAGCGGGACGACATCGTGGACGGGCTGCGCACCCAGATCCTGCGGGAGCTCATCACCTTCATGACCTCCGACCCCACCACCATCGAGCGGTCCCTGCAGCTCATGAAGATCGCGAGCAACCTGGAGCGCGTGGCCGACCTCGCCACGAACATCTGCGAGGACGTGATCTACATGGTCAAGGGCAAGGTGATCAAGCACCATATGGACAACGAGTGAACGGGTTCCCCCCTGCGTGCATCGCCAGGGAGAGGGCCTCCTGTCAGAATGACCTGAAGACCTCGTACGCGACGAACATGACGATCTCGGCGGCGATGAGCGCGATGATGATCCATTCCAGGCTGGCCGAGTGCTTGTGGTACTGCTCGGCAGCGAGCATGCTGAAGAGCTCGTGGATGACCTCGAGCTTGTCGTTGAGCGTTTCGGCCCGCTGGGTCACCTCCAGGTAGCGGGCCATCATCACGTAGGTCTTCTCCCACTCCGGGTACTCCCAGAAGAACTCGGGGGTCTCCAGCAGGTTGTTGCGCAGGTTGATGTCGCTCTTCACCAGGTAGAGCCTGCCCCGCATCATGGCGATCTCCCTTCGTTTCAGGCGGGTCTCGCCGGTGTGCGCGATGTTGATGGGGATCTGCGAGGTCTCCTCGATGGTGTTCTGGGCGGCGATCTCGAACTCCTCGAGCTTCACCGACTGGGCGATGCCGTGTGACAGGGCGAGCTTCTCCAGGATCTCGTCCGTTTCCAGGCTGATGTGGTCGTCCTTGACGCGGCTTACACCGTCAATGGAAAAGCTGAACTCGTCCACAATGTGCCTGGCAAAGGGCTCGACGCGGTATGAGTCGACGGCGGCGAGCACCCGGTCGAGGTCGTTCTGGGGCAGGCCCCAGGCCACCAGCGCACCGTAGGAGAAGATGAAGATGTCCCCGGACTTGAGCTTCAGGTGCAGCACGTCGCGGTACGCCGTGCACTTGTGCTGGTCCTCCAGGCCGGTCTTCAGTGCCGGGAAGTTGAAGTTCTTGGCCACGCACAGGGCGATGCACGTCTCCACCGGGGTCCCCCTTCTCGTTCGCTCGCGGTGTCTGTCTGCCGCACAGTGCACAGTATACCAGAAAAACAGGACGGACAGGAGATTCTTATCGGATCAGGAGGGTTTCCGTCGGTCTGTCAGGACGGACGTGACCGGGAATCGGGTAGCCGGTGGACGGAGGCCACCCTGACCCTGCCCGCCAGGACCTCCTCGGCCGGCGCCCGGTGGGTGGCGTCCACGCGGATGCAGACGCCGCAGTCCGAGCTGATGTGCCGGGGAATGGGTACGAGCTTGTACGGTATGCCCGTCTCCTTCAATGCCTGCTCGGCGGCCAGGGTCGCGCTCACCGACTCAAAGACCAGCACCCAGCGCTCCACCGCGCTCATACCCGCACGATCCGGCCCGCCTGGAGCATGGTCTGGGCGATGTCGTACATGTTGGACACCGATCCCACCGCGAGCCTGTGCTTGAGTTCGAAGAAGCCCAGGCAGGTGCCGCACACCAGGATGCGCGTACCCTTGCCGGCCAGGGCATGCAGGTCGTCCAGCACCTCGGATCCTTCCACGGCGAGCCTCACGGCGGTGTTGAACAGGACGAGCACATCGGGCCGGGGAGAGGTGTCCGGCAGGGTGTGGAGGAAGCTCTTCATGAGGACCGCCCCCAGGGTGTCGTCGCCGCTGCCCATGGTGTCTGAGCCGAGGACCGCCACCACCGGCCCGCCCGCGGCGATGATCTCCTCTGCCAGGGGACATGCCGCCTGCCTGGTGATGGTGAGCAGGGTATCGGTGCCCCGCCCCTGCTCGGAAACAGCGCAGCCGAGGCTGGCCGCGAGCTTTCTGACGTTCTCGCGGGCAGTGGCGTCGTCCACCAGGACCACCACCTCGTCGTGATCGGCCAGGGCCTTCTTCGCCAGCACCACGGGCTGCGGGCACGCCAGCCCGCGGGCGTCAACGGTATGTGCCATGGGTTTCCCTCCTTGCGTTGTCCCGTTTCGCGTTTCACCGATTGTATGCGATGGATGCCACGGCAGCAACTGTTTCGTCGATATCCCGGGCCGTGTTGAAAAACCCGATGCTCGCCCGGACGGTGCCCTGGGGAAAGGTTTCAAGCGTCCTGTGGGCCGATGGAGCGCAGTGCAGCCCGGCCCTGACCATGATGCCGAACTCGTCGTCGAGCCTGAAGGCCGCCTCGGAGGGTTCCACGCCCTCCAGGGTGAAGGAAACCACGGCGATCCTGCGGCCAGGGTCCTCCGGGCCGATGATACTGACGCCCTCGATGGCGGCGAGGCCGTCCATGAGCCTGCGGGCGAGCTCCATCTCGTGTTCCCTGATCCGCCCGACGCCCTGGGAGGCCACGAAGTCGACCCCTGAGAGCAGCCCCGCGATGCCGGGTGTGTTCGGCGTGCCGGACTCGTACTTGTCCGGCATGAAGAGCGGCTGCTCCTCGCGCTCCGAGGCGCTCCCCGTACCCCCCATGACCAGCGGGGAGATGCGCTCATCGAGCCCTTCCCGTATATAGAGCCCCCCGGTGCCCTGGGGACCGTACAGGGACTTGTGCCCGGTGAAGGCGAGGAGGTCGATGCAGTCTCTCACCACATCGATGGGCAGGCACCCGGCGGCCTGGGAGGCGTCCACGCACAGGGGAATACCCCGCTCCCGGGTGACGGCCCCCACCCGGGCCACGGGCATGACGGTGCCGGACACGTTGGACGCATGGGTGAGCACCACCAGCGCGGTCCGGCTTCTGATGGCCTTCCCCACATCGTCGGGGTCGAGCGTCCCGTCCGCGGAACAGGCCACCACGCTCACCTCTACTCCCCTCTGCTCCATGGCGCGCAGGGGCCGCATCACCGAGTTGTGCTCCATGGCGGAGGTGACCACGTGGTCCCCGGGCCTGAGCATGCCCTGGATGACGATGTTCAGCGCCCCGGTGGCGTTCCCGGTGAACACTATCCGCAGGGGGTCGGTCACCCCGAACAGGGCAGCTGTAGCCCGGCGGGCCTCGCCGATGACGCGGGCCGCCTCTATGGACAGCGTGTGGCCTGACCTGCCCGGGTTCGCCCCCGTCTCCTGGATGAGGCGCTCCACGGCTCGCGGCACGCATTCGGGCTTGGGCCAGGTGCTCGCGGCGTTGTCGAGATAGATGAGCCGCTTCTCTCCCATGTCTTCCCTGGTGACTCGTCTGTGCGGGTTCCTGTGGTGAGAACTAGAGGATCAGGCCGGTGGTGTCAAATGCAGATAGTGCATACTGCCGCATTCCCCATGCACAGGGGGAATGCATCGGGGAACGGCCCGGGCAGGAGGCCCTGTCGGGAACCTCAAGGCCTGTGGTCCACCCTCAGCGCAGGCCCGTCACCTCTGCGAAGGTCTCGCCCAGGAGGCGACTCTGCACGCCCCGGTCGGGGAAAATCCGCTCGATGCGGCGCTTGATGAAGCCGTAGTCGTAGCGGCCGTCCGCGTCGTGGAACCCGTAGGGACCGTCCGTGCCGTAGAAGAGGCGGTCGATCCCGATGGCCCGTGCCGCCCCCAGGGTGGCCCGCTCGCTCGTGTAGCTCGTCTGGGACACGTCCAGGTAGATGTTCTTGCGGCCCCTGATCCGTTCCCAGGTGTCCGCGTACCCGGGGAACCCGGCATGGGCCAGGATGAGCTTCAGGTCGGGCACGTTGTGCAGCAGCGCCTCGAAGTCACCCTCTTCGCCGAAGCCAGCGTGGATGAGGAGCGGCTTACCCATCCCGGCCAGGCGCTGCGCCACCTCCGTCAGTTCCACGGGCTTGAAGTGGTGCCAGAACGGGTGGGCCTTCACGCCCACGAACCCGGGGCTGTCCCTGTACTTCTCCAGCTCGTCCACCGGGTTGAACCTGCCCCGGGGGTTCACGAAGACCCAGCCGAGGAACCTGTCCGGGTGGGCCTGCACTGCCGAGAAGACCCTGGCGTTGTCCGGGTCCGGCTCGATGAAGTAGGGCAGGCCCAGGATCTTCACCTCTCCCTTGTCCGTGAAGTTGGACACGAGCGCCTTGCCGATGCCCCTGAGCGAGCGGTTTTCCAGCAGCACCTGCAGCGCTGAGATGAGGAAGCGGGGCGGCTCATGGAAGGGCGCCACCATGCTTCCCATGAGGGCCACCTTCTCCACGCCGCTGCGGTCCATCTCCTTCAGGAGCGCTTCCGCATCGAGCACCCTCTCCTCCAGGTGGTAATGACAGTCGATGACCATAGTCCCTCCCCGTCATGTGATGTGCTTCCACAGGCACCGCGCCGGACATATCCATGGGCCCGGAGAAGGTGCCTGCCGCATGCTTGATAATATAATACAGAAAGAGGACTTCTCAAGATGCACGAACGGCATGCTCAGCAGAACTGCCTGAGCAGGATCTGGGTGGAGAGCACGCCCACAAGCGCGCTGCTGTCCCGGAACCCGGTGCGCTCCATACGGGAGCACTTGGCGATGAGCGCCTCCACCCGGTCCGCATCGAAGACCCCGCCCGCGTGGACGGCGTCACGCTCCAGGTAGGGCCTCACCTCGGGCCTGAGCGAACCCGATGTGAAGAACGCCTCCTTGTTTGGCGCACCGTAGGGCCGCTTCACCCGGGAGAAGATCTCTGGTGGCAGCTCGGAGCGAAAGGCCTTCTTGAGGATGTACTTCTCCCTGATCCCCCTCATCATGAGGTGCGGGCTCAGGCGCGAGGCGTACCCTGCCACGTGGTGGCTCAGGAAGGGGTAGCGCCCCTCCACCCCGTGGGCCAGCGCCATGCGCTCGCCCTGGGACGAGAGCAGGTACCCGGCCAGCAGGAGCTTGATCTCCAGGTACTGGGCCTGGTTCAGGGGGTGCCACTGCGGGAATTCCGAAGGGATCATGGCCGCCAGGTCCTCCACCGGGTTGTAGGCGCAGGCGGCGCCCCGGAACTCCTCGCTGAAGAACTGCTGGATGGCCGCGGTGGTACGCCAGGTGGGCAGGTGGGAATAGGCGAAATGCGCCGTGTCGAGCAGGCCCTCCCGGTAGAAGGATATGAGCATGCGGCCCGAGCGCCTCATCTTGACCTGGGAGTGGGGGTACAGGGCAAGGAGCAGCAGGGGGCGGATCTCCGACTCGGGCATGCGCGCCCAGAATCGCCGGATGAGGGCCTCCTTGAAGATATCGTAGCCGCCGAAGAGTTCGTCCGCCCCCTCCCCGGTGAGCACCACCTTGATGCCGCACTCCCGGGCGAGCCGGGAGAGGTGGAACATGGGTGCGGGCGCCGAGCGCAGCAGGGGCGTCTCTGCGTGCCAGACCACCTGCTCGAAGGCGCTGCCTATGTCCTCGTAGGCGATCCTGCGCACGTGGTGGTGCGTGCCCAGGCTCCTCCCCATGGTCTCCTGGAACGCGGACTCGTCGAAGGCCGGGTCGGTGAAACTCACCGAGAAGGTCTCCATGCCCGGGACATGCCTCTTCACGAGCGCGGAGATGACGCTCGAGTCGAGGCCCCCGCTCAGGTAGGCGCCCACCGGCACGTCGGCGCGGAGCCTCAGCGAGGCTGCATCGTCCAGGACGCCCCGCAGGCCCTGTATGGCCTGCTCCTCGTCCGTGACGTCATGCTCGCCCCTGGCGGGGAAGGTGACGTCCCAGTACTGGAACGATCTCATGGTTCCGTTCTCCAGGACCAGGCACTCGCCGGGCCTGAGCTGGGACACGCCCTCGAACACGGTCTTCGGGGCCACGGCGGCCCAGAAGGTGAATACCTGGACGATGCCCGCGGGCGACAGCCTGAGCCTGCCCAGCAGCGGGAGCATGGCCTTGACCTCGGAGGCGAAGATGAGGGAGTCCCCCTGCACGGCATAGTACAGGGGCGCGATGCCGAACCGGTCCCGGGCCAGCACGAGGCGGCCCCTGGGCGCATCCCACAGGGCGAGGGCGAACTGTCCCTCCAGGCGGCTGAACAGCTCGAGCCCGTGCTCCTCGTAGAGGTGGAGGATCACCTCGATGTCGCAGCTTGTCTTGAAGCGGTGGCCCTGCCGCGTCAGGTCCGCGGTGAGCTCCCTGTAGTTGAAGATCTCGCCGTTGGCGCACACGTGGATGGTGCCGTCCTCGTTGGCCATGGGCTGCGCGCCCGAGGCCAGGTCGATGATGGAGAGCCTGCGGTGCCCCAGGACCACGGAGTCGTCCTGGAACACGCCCTGGCCGTCCGGGCCCCGGTGGACCATGCCGGAGAGCATGGTCCTTATGGCCCGGCCGCTGATGCCGCCCGCGTGGCGCGGGTGATGGATGCCCATGATGCCGCACATGCCTGTTGACCCTATTTTATGGCCTGAGAACGCATGGACGGACTTTGCCAGAAGGGTGCCAGCCAAGGGTTCGCCATGGGCCAGGTGCTCCACAGGCCCATGGGAAACCAAGGCCGATACGGGTTCTCCGGTGATTCACGATCGGACAGACCAGGCAGTGAACAGCAGGGGCAACTTCGGCACACAATGGTATCATGGAGAATCGTCCTGCACGTTTTTGTGTCAACCGTCTTCCCGGACGGCCCCCGTAATAAAACGGCCAGAATCGCTCCCCGCATCGGCTTTCGGGCTGCGGGCGAGGTGCGCCTCTCCCGCGCCGGTGATGGCACCCGGATTGCTCTGTAGCCCCCAGTACAATACCCACCTGCGAGGAGGCATGTACCATGATACCCATCGACAAGGCCGACACGGCCTTTGTCCTCATCAGTGCCGCCCTGGTCATGCTCATGACTCCGGGGCTCGCCATCTTCTACGCCGGCATGGTCAGGGCCAAGAACGCGCTCGGGACCATCATGCAGAGCTTCATCCTCATCGGGTTCATCAGCCTGGAATGGGTCTATCTGGGGTATACCCTGTCCTTCGGCCCGGACGTGGGCGGCTTCATCGGCGACCTCTCCTGGATCGGCCTCAGATCGGTGTCCACGGCCCCCCACCCGTCCTACGGCCCCACCATTCCCCACCTGGTCTTCGCCGTTTTCCAGTGCATGTTCGCGGTGATCACCCCGGCGCTCATCACGGGCGCCTTTGCCGAACGCATGCGGTTCGGGCCCTTCCTGCTCTTCAGCATGCTCTGGACCGTGCTCGTCTACAACCCGGTCTGCCACTGGGTGTGGGCATCGGGGGGATGGCTCAGGGAGCTGGGGGTCATCGATTTCGCCGGGGGGCTCGTGGTCCATCTCGCCTGCGGCTCTGCCGCCCTGGCGGCGGTGACCGTGATCAAACCCCGCAAGGGCTACGGCTCGGAGAATTTCATCCCGCACAACCTGCCCATGACGCTCATCGGAACAGGCCTGCTGTGGTTCGGGTGGTTCGGCTTCAACGGGGGCAGCGCGCTTGCCGCGGACGGCCTTGCCGGAAGCGCCTTCATGGCGACGCACCTTGGCGGCATGGCGGGCCTGTTCACCTGGGTGGCGGTGGAGTGGCTCCACCGGGGCAAGCCCACCACCCTGGGGGCCGCTTCGGGGGCGGTGGCGGGCCTGGCCACCATCACCCCGGGCGCCGGCTTCGTGGGCCCGAACGCGGCGGTCATCATCGGGTGCATCGCCGGGGCGGCCTGCTATGCGTGCGTTGCATCGAAGCAGCGCATCGGCTATGATGACAGCCTCGACGTGGTGGGCATCCACGGCGTGGGCGGCGTGATGGGCACGCTCCTGGTGGGCGTGTTTGCCAGCAAGGCGGTGAACGCCGCCGGTGCGGACGGGCTCATCGCGGGCAACCCGTCCCTGCTCCTGTCCCAGGCCATCGGTGTGGTTGCCGTGGGGGTGTTCGTCTACTGCGCGAGCTGGGTGCTGCTGAAGGTCATCGACCGGACCTACGGCCTGCGGGTGCAGGAGGATACGGAACTCCAGGGCCTGGACCTGGGCGAACACAGCGAAACCGCATACGGCGCGTAACGTATCGTGAAGGAGGAGACATGAAGAAGATCGAGGCCATCATCAAGCCGTTCAAGCTCGACGAGGTGAAGAAGGCCCTGAACGATATCGGCGTCACCGGCATGACCGTCACCGAGGTCAAGGGATACGGCCGCCAGAAGGGGCACAAGGAGATCTACCGGGGCGCGGAGTACCAGGTGGACTTCCTGCCCAAGATCAAGATCGAGATCGTGGTGGCGCAGTCCATGGTGGAAGAGGTGGTGGGGAAGATCCTGGAATCCGCCCGCACCGGCAAGATCGGCGACGGGAAGATCTTCGTCATCCCCGTGGACGGGGCCATCAGGGTCCGCACCGGCGAGAGCGGCCGGGACGCCCTCTGAGAAGGGCCTGCCCGTCCGTGCCCGCCTAGGCCGCTCCGTCCCGCTTCTTCCGTTCCAGGTCCCGGAGCTCCTTGCGCAGGATCTTGCCCACCGCGCTCTTGGGCAGCTCGTTCATGATCTCGATGTCCTTGGGCACCTTGTAGGCCGCGAGCCTCTCCCTGAGGAAGGCGATGAGCTCGTCTTTGTCGATGGTCTCCCCGGGCCTGGGCACCACGTACGCCTTGGGCGCCTCGCCCCGGTACGCGTCGGGGATGCCGATGGTGCAGGCCTCGAGCACCTTGGGGTGCGTGAAGAGGATCTCGTCGATCTCCTGGGGGAAGATGTTGTAGCCGGCCGCCACGATCATGTCCTTCTTGCGGTCCACGATGGTGAGGTAGCCGTCCTCGTCCAGGAACCCGATGTCGCCGGTGAAGAGCCACCCGTCCTTCAGGACGTTCGCCGTCTCCTCGGGCTTCTTGTAGTAGCCCTTCATGACCTGGGGGCCTCTGAAGCAGATCTCGCCGGAGGCCCCCTGCTCCACCTCCCTGGTCCCGGTGTCCACGTCCACGATCTTCAGGTCGGTGCTGGGGAACGGCACGCCCACCGTGCCCGGCTTGATGTTGCCCTTCCAGGGGGAGGCCGTGCCCATGGGCGAGGTCTCGGTAAGGCCGTAGACGTTGATGAGGTCTCCCCCGGTGAGGTTCTTCAGGTCGTTGATGGTCTCCACGGAGAGCGGGGCCGCCCCGGCGATGAAGCCCCTGATGAAGTGCAGGTCCATGTTCCTGAACTCCGGGGTGTTGAGCAGGCCGATGAAGATGGTGGGCACGCCGGGCATGAAATCGGGCCGGTACTTCCTGAGCAGCTCGATGATGACCGACGGCTCGGGCCTCGGCACCAGCACATCGGTCCAGCCCCCCCAGACCGAGAAGTTCTGCATGCCCGTGAACCCCGCGGAGTGGAAGAAGGGGAAGATGGCGAGGATGCTGGCATCGCCGTCCTCGATGTCGTAGAACCATGCCTTGAGCTGCTGAACGTTGCACGACATGTTGGCGTGCGTGAGCATCACCCCCTTGCTCACCCCCGTGGTGCCGCCGGTGTAGATGAGCGTGCCAACGTCGTCCCAGGCGGCCTCGTTCGCGAGCGGCGATGTGTCCCTCCCCCTCATGAGGGCCAGGAACTCCGAGACGCCTTCCTGCCGTTCCACCTTTTTGTACATCTGCTTCTTCACGAACGGGAACAGCTGCTTCTTGGGGAACGGCAGGTAGTCGCTGATGTGGCAGGTCACGATGTTCCGGATCCTGGTGTCGGCCTGTATCTTGAGGGCCCTCGGCAGGAGCAGGTCCAGGGTGACGAGCACCGTGGCGTCGGAGTCGTTCAGCTGGTAGGTGAGCTCGCGTTCGGTGTAGAGCGGGTTGTTCTGGGCCGCCACCGCGCCGATGCGCCAGGCGGCGAAGTTGGCGATGACCACCTGGGGGATGTTGGGCAGAAGCATGGCCACGGTGTCCCCCTTCTTCACGCCCATGCCTATCAACGCCCTGGCAAAGGCGTTCACCATGGCGTCCAGCTTCTCGTAACTGATGAATTTGCCCATGTAGTTGAGCGCGGCCCGGCGTGGGAAGCGCTTTGCGGTACGGGTGAGCACCTCGGGCATGGTGATGCGCTCGAAGGCGATCTCTTTCGGTACCGCCGGGGGGTAACTTTTGTGCCAGCTCCGCTCGAAGGACATAACACCTCCTCTTCTCAATGGAAATCGACATGCCCTGCAGGACCGGGCGATTATGTAATATGGTATTACAATAATAGCATGCGGTTCGCTGTCAATTCAAGGTGATTTTACCGCCCATGGGGTCTGCCGCCGGGAAGGACCGGGCGGCTGCATGTTCGTGCGGATAGTGCTACCCCGCCGCCTTCTTCCGCGCAATGCTCAGGGTATGCCTCCTGCCCGCCGAGAGCTCGGTTTTGCGGAGCCTCACCGACTTCGGGGTCACCTCAACCAGCTCGTCGTCGCGGATGAACTGCAGGGCCCGCTCCAGGGTCATGGGGACCACCGGGGTGAGCAGGATGTTGTCGTCCCTGCCCGCGGCCCGCATGTTGGTGAGCTTCTTCATCTTGCAGGGGTTCACGTCGATGTCGTTCTCCCGGCTGTGCTCGCCCACGATCATGCCCTCGTACACCGGCTCACCAGGGGTGATGAAGAGCCTGCCCCTGGGTTCCAGGCCGGAGATGCCGTAGGACACGGCCACGCCCCTGCGGTCGGCCACCAGAGAGCCGGTGAAGCGGGTCGCGAACTCGCCCCGGTGCTCCTCGTAGCCCAGCAGGTACGAGCTCATGATGCCCGTGCCCTTGGTGTCGGTGAGGAACTCGTCACGGTAGCCGATGAGCCCGCGGGACGGAATGTTGAACTCGATCCTGACCCGGCCCGTGCCGTGGGACGCGTAGTTGATCATCCTGCCCTTGCGGATGGAGAGTTTCTGGGTGACCACCCCCAGGAACTCCTCGTCACAGTCCACGTAGAGGTGCTCGACAGGCTCGAGCACGCGTCCGTTCCTGTACTCGCAGATCACCTCGGGCCTGCCCACGCAGAGCTCGAAGCCCTCGCGCCGCATGGTCTCGATGAGGATGGCGAGCTGGAACTCGCCCCGGCCCTTGATGACGAACCCCTCGGAGCCGGGCAGGGTCTCCAGCCGTATGGCCACGTTGCGCAGGGTCTCCTTCAGGAGCCGCTCGTGGATCCTGGTGGACTGCACGTACGTGCCCTCGGTGCCCGCCAGGGGTGAGGTATTGGCCATGATGCGCATGGACACGGTGGGCTCGTCCACGGTGATGCGCTTCAGGGCCCTGGGGTTTTCCTGGGTGCAGATGGTGTCTCCGATCTTCACGTCCTCGATGCCCGCAATGACCA
The DNA here is from genome assembly GCA_964572405.1 of uncultured Bacteriovoracaceae bacterium. Classification (GTDB taxonomy): domain Bacteria; phylum Desulfobacterota; class Desulfomonilia; order UBA1062; family UBA1062; genus MWEI01. Next base: position 1,518 of record CAZNGL010000021.1, on the reverse strand, counting down.
CGATGTCGCCGGGCTCGGCCCCTGGGGTCTCGCGAATGCTCACGCCGTCGTAGCACTGCAGCTTGGTGACCTTGAGCGGCAGGTGCCTGCCCTGGTCGTCGATGCAGAGCAGCGCGTCGCTTCCGGCAACGTGCCCGTGGAACACCCGGCCTATGGCGAGCCTGCCCACGTAGTCTGAGTAGTCCAGGTCCGCCACCAGCATCTGGAAGGGCTCTGCGGGGTCGTGCGACGGGCCCGGCACCTCGGCGAGGATGGCCTCGAAGAGGCAGGAGAGGTCTGCCCCCTGCTCGTCCAGGGAGCGCATGGCCACCCCGTCACGGCCCACGGCGTACAGGCAGGGGAATTCGATCTGCGTGTCGTCCGCGCCCAGGTCGATGAAGAGGTCGTAGACCTCGTTGAGCACCTCGGAGGGCCTGGCGTCCCTGCGGTCGATCTTGTTGATGACCACGATGACCTTGAGCCCGGCCTCCAGGGTCTTCTTCAGGACGAAGCGCGTCTGCGGCAGCGGGCCCTCGGAGGCGTCCACCAGGAGTATGGCGCCGTCGGCCATGGACAACGCCCGCTCCACCTCTCCGCCGAAGTCGGCATGTCCCGGCGTGTCGATGATGTTGATCTTCACGCCCTTCCACATGACGGAGCAGTTCTTGGCCGCGATGGTGATGCCGCGCTCGCGCTCAAGCTCCAGCCGGTCCATGACCCGGGCCTGCACCTCCTGGCCCTCCCGGAACACCCCGCCCTGGCGGAACATGGCGTCCACCAGCGTGGTCTTGCCGTGGTCGACATGGGCGATGATGGCGACGTTCCTGATGTTCCCGTTGGTGTGGAGCAGGCTCATGATGTGTGTTCTCCCGGTGCGCTCGCGTATTTTTTCGGCACAGAGCGCATATACCAGCTCATGCGCCTTGGCAACACAAATCTCATGCATCCGCCCGGCAAAACTGCCGCCGGGGAATGCCTGTCCGTTTCCGCCCTTCGCTATTGAATATCAGACCCCCGGGGCTATAATGTATGCATGTCAGCCATAATACTGGATCTTCCCGCAGCGGGACGTGCACACGTACGAGCACAAGACAGCGTGAACAGGCCCGAAAACCGAAGGGGTCAGGGAAGATCACGATCATGAAGACATCCTGTTCAACTATTCTCCACCGGATGACGAAAAGTTGAGAAAAAGACCGACATCTCAGGGTGGGACATGAAAGGATCCGGCTCTCAGTCACGGCTTACGGAGCACCTCGGGCTCCTGGGCGTACTCATCGGACTCCTCTTCTGGATCGGCGAGGCGCTGATCCACGTGCTCATCTCCCGCGAAAAGACCCTCCTCGAGGAGATCCTGTCGCCGGACATACACGAGATCACCGTCCGAACCGTCTTCCTGGCCGTGATCGTGGCCTTCGGGTTCCTTGCGCAAGGCCTTGTCACGAAGAGGAGAAAGGCTGAAGCGGCCCTCGAGGAGAGCGAGCGCAAGCACCGGCTCATCTTCGAGACGCTCACGGACGTGGTCTTCTCCCTGGACAC
>CAZNGL010000020.1:0-31459 GCA_964572405.1 uncultured Bacteriovoracaceae bacterium | reverse complement strand
AGGCCTTGAGGATGTCCAGGGGCAGGGGGTCTGACACGCCGCCGTCGGTGAGGAGGCGGTCCATGTGCACCACGGGCCTGAAGATGCCCGGGATGGCCATGCTGGCCAGCACCGCCTCGGCCAGGGGGCCCCTGTCAAGCGCCACGGTCTCTCCGCTGAGCAGGTCCGTGGCCACGGCGACGAACCGGACCGGGAGGTCCTCGATGCGCACGTCTCCCACCAGGGACCTGATGAATTTCAGCACCCGCTGGCCGGCCAGCAGCCCTGAATAGGGAAACACGGGGTCTGCATAGTAACCCAGCGACTGGACAAAGGACATGTCCATGACTTGCTTCCTGATGTCTTCGAGTCTGCCCGCTGCAAAGAAGGCGCCGATGACGGCGCCGGCGCTCGAGCCCACGACGATGTCGGGGGCCACGCCCTGCTCGGCGAGCACCCCCAGGACGCCTATGTGCGCACCCCCCATGGCCCCGCCGCTGTCCAGGGCAATGCCGATGGTGGGCTTCCTTTTCCGTGCCATGGGGAGCATAGTAACGACAAGAGACACCCGGGGCAACCCGGTCCCCTGCCCGGGGTAAAGAAAAAAAACCCGCATCCCGAAGGGGAAGGTATGGACGTGTACTGGCTGGGCAAAGCTGCGCCCCCCGCAGGGGTGGCCATGGCGAAGGTGCACTCGGTGGATCAGACCCCTGACGACTGCCTGCTCTTCATCGACCACGCAGGGTTCGTGCGTTCGCGGAAGTCCGGATCCCGCCGCATCTACCTGGTGTGCGACGGCAAGGTGCCGAAACGGCTCCCCGCTTCGGTCATGGGGGCTATCCCCCGGGACGCCTCGGTGATCAACGCCATGGTGATGCTCTACCTTGAGATGAAGCAGTCCTTCGAGGTGGGAGACCTGCTCATCCGGTCCCTGGACGAGAAGGACCGCACCATCCAGGAAAAGCAGCGGATCATGCTCATGAACTCGAAGCGGTACAACGCCATCATCCAGAACGCCAACGACCTCATCTTCATCCTCGGAACGACCGGGAGAATAACCTTCTGCAACGACACCTTCCGGAACTACCTGCAGGCGGACGGCACGTCGGCCCTCGGCAGGTCCTTTATGGGCTACGTGCTGAAGGAGGACCGCTCGCAGCTCGAGGCCATGATCAGGAAGGGGTTCAGCAAGGGGGTTCCGGTGCGGGGAGAGGCGCGGCTCGTCCTCCTGTCGGGACGTCCCGGCATCTTCTCGCTGCTGTGCACGCCGCTGGAAGAGCGTGGTCGGATCTATGCCCTCTCGGTCATCGGGCGTGACATCACCGACATCAGGGCCATGCAGCGCAGGCTCACCATCCAGGCGAACGACCTGAGCCAGATGATGAACGGCCTGGCCCACGAGCTGAGAAACCCCCTCACCGTCATCGGCGCCTACAGCAGGAGGCTGGAGAAGGAGAAGTCGGGATCCAGCGGGAAATGGGAGGAGGCCCTGTCCGGGATCTACTCCTCCATCAGGCGTATCGAGGACATGATCGAGCATGTGGAGCGCTACGAGCACCTGGCGCGGATGGAGCCCGCCTGCCGCCAGGTGGAGCTGTGCGGCCTGGTCCGCCAGGTCATCGGCGACATGGACCACGGGGCGCCGGTGCGCCTCACCGCGCCCGAAAGCCTTCATGCCTTCTGTGACCAGGACCATGTGCGGGTGGCCTTTTCCAGGATCCTGGAGAATGCCCTGGAAACCGGCACACCGGAGGTGGAGGTGAGCATCTCCAAGGACGAAAACTATGCCCATGTGGCGGTGCGGGATTACGGCCCCGGTGTCAAAGACAAGGTGCAGACCATCCTGTCGCCCTTCTATTCCACCGATCCCATGAAGACGGGCCTGGGCCTCACCGAGGCACGCATGGCCATGGTGAAGATCCACGGCGAGCTCGAGGTGGTCCGCCAGGCCGACCCGGGCGCCGTGTTCACCCTCAAGATCCTGCTGGACCGCAGGCTCAAGGCCAGGAACTGAACCTTGCCGGCCACGTGCCTCTTCGGGTATGCTCGTGGCGTCTGATTGAGCGTGCGAGGTGTGCCATGGGCGAGTACGAACTGGTGGTGCAGGGCGTGTTCCAGGTGGGCGGATCGGATTACTCCGACCCTTCGGACGCGGCGGTGTACGTCGTCGCGTGCGGGGAGGAGCTGGTCATGATCGACTGCGGTGCCGGAAGGTCCGCAGCTGCCATAGTGGAGAACCTCGAGGAGGCCGGCCTCGACCCGGCGCGGATCACCACCCTGATACTCACCCACTGCCACGTGGACCACATCGGGTCGGTGGAGTTCTTCCGGAACACCTGCCACTGCACGGTGGTCGCCCACGACCTGGACGCGGACGCCATCGAAACGGGCGACCCGTCGCTCACGGCGGCGAGGTGGTACAACACGAAGCTGCCCAGGACCACGGTGGACAGACGGCTCACCGGTGAGCACGAGGCCGTCGCCTGCTCCGGCGATCTGGTCCACTGCATCCACACCCCCGGGCACACTCCGGGCTCCATTGCCGTGTACCTGGACCGCCAGGGCAACCGCGTCCTCTTCGGCCAGGACATCCATGGACCGTTCAGCCGCGAGTTCCGCTCCGACATCGGCCAGTGGCGCACATCCATGCACAAACTCCTGGACCTCGGGGCGGACATCCTCTGCGAGGGCCACTTTGGCATCTTCAAGCCTGCCCAGCGCGTGGAGCGGTACATCCGGGGCTACCTCGACCAGTACGCGGGCCAATAGGGTCATTCATATGGCAAGGACACAACGTGGACGAAGGTCTTTCCTCCGAAGAACTCTCCGCCCCCATTCCCCTTGACTTCCTCTTCCCATTTAGTATATCCGCCATGCATTGCGGCTGGTTCTGGCCGCTTGCATGAATCCATACCGGTAAAAGGGGTAGCACGAATGGCACGTTCATACAGTATCGCGGTCATTCCCGGCGACGGGACAGGTCCCGAGGTGGTGGCGGAGGGCATCAAGGTCCTCAAGGCCGTCGCCGCGGTGGAAGGCATCTCTCTGGATTTCACGACCTTTGACTTCGGAGGGGACCGCTACCTCCGCACCGGCGAAATCCTGCCGGAAACGGCCGCGGATGAGCTGAGAAAATTCCATGCCATCTACCTGGGCGCCATCGGCCATCCCGACGTGAAGCCCGGCATCCTGGAGAAGGGTATCCTGCTCCGGCTTCGCTTCGAGCTGGACCAGTACATCAACCTGCGGCCCGTGAAGCTCTACCCCAACGTGGAGACCCCGCTCAAGGACAAGGGGCCCGAGCACATCGACTACGTGGTGGTGCGGGAGAATTCAGGCGGCGTGTACACCGGCTCCGGCGGCATCACCATGAAGGGGACGCCCCATGAGGTGGCGGTGCAGGAGATGATCTATTCGCGCTTCCAGGTGGAGCGCTGCCTGCGCTATGCCTTCGAGTATACGAGGAAGAGGAACAGGCGCAAGACCCTCGCCCTGGTGGGCAAGACCAACGTGCTCACCTATGTCTTCGACCTGTGGGAGCGCGCCTTCCACGAGATCGGGGACAGGGAGTTCCCGGACATCAAGCGCGAGTACTACCACGTGGACGCCACATGCATGTGGATGGTGAAGAACCCGGAGTGGTTCGACGTGCTGGTCACGGAGAACATGTTCGGCGACATCATCACCGACCTGGGCGCCATCACCCAGGGCGGCATGGGCATTGCGGCCGGGGGCAACATCAACCCGGGCGGCGTGTCCATGTTCGAACCCATCGGCGGTTCGGCCCCGAAGTACACGGGCATGAACGTCATCAACCCCCTGGCGGCCATCGCGTCCGCCCAGATGATGCTGGAGACCCTGGGAGAGGACAAGGCCGCCTCTCGCATGGAGCGGGGCATCGTGAAGGTCCTGCAGCACGACCTCAAGTCGCTGGCCGCGGGCAGGATGGGCCTGAGCACCACCCAGGTGGGAGACAAGGTGGCCGAGTACGCGGCCTCATAGAGGAATCGCCTCAGAGACGGACCAGAAAGGGACCCGCCGTCCGGGCAGCAGCGTCCGGGCGGCGGGTCCTGTCTTTCTGCTGGTTCATCGCTGCAGGGTGCCGGTGTGCAGGGACCGGATGACCTGGAGGGCCTTTTTCCACTTCTGCATGTACACCTCCTTGCCGTCGGCCTTGATGCTGTGGCTCAGGACCCCGTCCTTGTCATCGGAGAGGGATACGTCCAGCGAGGAGATCTTTCCCCCGGCGAGTCTCGCCGAGCGGTCGATGCGTCCGTACATATCGTCGATGTTGCTCTTTTTTATCTCTCTGAAATCGTACTTGAAACTGCCATTGATCGTGTATCCCGAGGGCGCGTCCCGATAATCGGAGAACACGCACTCGCCCTTGATGGAGCCCGCCTCCGTGTCCGTGTCCACGAAGAAGCTCATGGAGTGGACCGTGGACCGGTCTTCGGCGGTGTATGTAACGTCGGCGGCATTGATATATTCGCTGTGCACCTCGGGCTTCATGCCTTTTGTGGCGGACGACTCCAGGGCCCTGTCCACCGCCTCCAGGGCGGCCTTGACGTCCTTGGGTGAAGGACCGAACAGGTCACAGCCTGTCAGAAGCACGAGGATGATTGCGCACGGTATCCATTTTCTCATGATTCCTCCTAACTGAAATTGATTGCAGTGACAGTGCCGTCTCCCTTCACTCCGTCGCCGAGTACAGGGCATCTGCGAACCCCAGCGCATCCAGGTAAAGGGAAGGCAGCGTGTCCCGGGGGATCTGCAGTTTCACTGCCATGGCCTCTGCCGCCTCCCATGATCCGACCTGGTAATTCGTCACCAGGTCGAAGTATTCTCTCAGAGGGGTTCTGGTGCCGGTGAGGGTCTTCTTGATCTCGTCCGCCAGGGGGAGCCTCATCATGACATTTTCCATGGTGTTGTCCAGGATGGCGTCGATGTGCGAGAAAAGTCCGAGGGTGAAGAGCTCCGACGGGTCCGGACCTCCCCGCTTCACACGGCCGAGCTGTTCGAACATGCGGGCGCGGATGACCGAACTCTTGATGAGCTCGTCGGGCTTGTCCTGGCTCAGCTCTGAGAGGATGATGACGGACAGGAAACTCCGGATGCCCTTTTCTCCCAGCATGACAATGGCCTGCCGGATGGACGTGATCTCGTTCCTTCGCCGGAAAAACGGTGAATTGAGGTAGCGGAGCAGCTTGTACGAGATGCCGACGTCTTTCTCGATGAAGCTTTCCAGCTTGTTGACGTCGTAGTCGTCCCGCCGGGCCTCTCCCATGATCCGGAGCAGGTTCATCTTCAGGGCAGGGATCTCGGTGTCTCTGATCACCTGGGGCTTGCTGAAGAAGTATCCCTGAAAATAGGAATATCCCAGGTCGAGGGCTCTCTGGAACTCCTGGTCGGTCTCCACCTTCTCGGCCAGGAGCTTCTTGCCCTGCGGCAGGAAACGATTCGCATACTCAGCGATCTGGTCATGGCTGCTTTTCATGAAGTCGATCTTGATGATGTGGGCGAGATCGATGAGGGGTTCCAGACAAGGGTGATCCTCGAAGTCATCCAAAGCGATGACGTAGCCGCGGGAAAGGAACTCCCTGCAGCAGGCGAGAAGCTCTCCGTCCGGGACCACGTCTTCGAGGATCTCCACCGTTGTTATCTGGGGTGGGAGGAACAGGGGAATCTTCTTGACAATGAGATGTTTGGGGAAATTGATGAACGCCACCTTGCCGCCGGTGATCTGTTCCATTCCCGAGGTGAAAAAAGCATTCGAGATGACCCGGGAGGTGGCCGTGTCCCCGTCGATGTCAGGGAAGCAGTTGTCCAAGCCGCCCCTGAACAGGAGTTCATAGGCATGAATCTCCTTTTTCCTGGTGAAGATGGGCTGCCTGGCGATATATATGTCCATGGTGTTTTCTTATCTCTATCGGAATTTTCCGGTCCCGTTCTTTACCCTCCAGGGGAATGGATGCGTGCGGCATCCTTGACACCGGGAGGCCTCTGCAGGTAGTCTGGCCGCATGATCAGTCCCTTCAGGGAGTTGAACCCATGAACCCGGGTCCCGTCCTCGGGTGGTGCGTCGCTGCGGCCGCCGCGGCCGCGCTCATGAATTTCGTGCTCAAGCAGGTGGGCAGGGACTATGTCAAGCGCATCTCCGAGAGGAACCCGGGCTTTGCCCGGGCCTACCGCACATTCATGCAGTTCATGGTGCGCAGGCACCGCTTCTTCGGAATCGCCGCGGGCTTCATCCTGGTACTGCATGTCGCCGTGGTCCTGCTGTCCGGGTTCACCTCGATCACCGGGATGGCGGCGGGCGTTCTGCTCATTGCCACCGCCGGCCTGGGCCTCTACGGCTTCCATGTCGTGAAGATACCCCGGGGGAGGTGGATCCATGCGCATCGGACCGGTGCCTTCCTCCTGCTTGTCGCAGCCGTGCTCCATGTCTCCTACAAGGCCCATGTCTTTCTTTGATTTTTCGATCTGCAAGTCAATGAAAATCCTGTGATTTCAGTGCCGCAACCGCCTGTTGACAGGGTGGGCTATCTATGGTCTACATGTACCTTACCGTTTTGACAGGGGGGAATAGATGGAAGAGACCGATCTGCAGCTCATCCGGAAGCTCATTCCCAAGGACAAGGAGCTGAAGACCCTGTGGGATGAGCATCTTGGGTATGAGGAGAAGCTTGATCAGCTGAACAAGCGGAGATATCTGAGCACCGAGGAGGAGATGCGGCGCAAGGAGATCCAGAAGCTCAAGCTTCAGGGCAAGGACAGGATTGAGGAAATCCTGCGCAGGTACCGTACGGAGCAGTAGCCGAACCCGCAGGTTCCTTTTGTATTGAAATTGTCGGGATAGATGGTCAGGTGAGCATGAAGAAGATTACAGGAGCATACGCATTCATCGAGGCATTGCGATGCGAGGGCGTCAAGCACGTCTTCGGATACCCGGGCGGCGCGGTTCTGGACATCTTCGACGCCATCCTGGACGCACCGGACATCCAGTTCATCCTGGCGCGGCACGAACAGGGCGCGGTCCATGCGGCGGACGGGTATGCGCGGGCCAGCGGCAGGGTCGGGGTCGCCCTGGTGACATCCGGGCCGGGTGCCACCAATACGGTGACCGGCCTCGCCACGGCATGCATGGACTCCATCCCCATCGTGGTGTTCTCGGGCCAGGTCTCCACGAACCTCATCGGCAACGATGCCTTCCAGGAGGCCGACACCGTTGGCATCACCCGTCCCTGCACCAAGCATAACTACCTGGTCAAGGACGTTGGCGATCTGCCCAGGGTGGTCAAGGAAGCCTTCTACATCGCAGGCACCGGACGGCCGGGCCCGGTGCTCGTGGACATCCCCAAGGACGTCATGCGGGGCCTCATCGGCTTCAAGTACCCGGACAAGGTCTGCCTGGAGGGCTACTGCCCCACCTACAAGGGCCACCAGGGGCAGATCAGGCGCATCCTGAGCACCATCCTCAAGAGCAGGCACCCGGTTATCTATGCCGGCGGCGGCGTGGTGCTCTCCAACGCGTCGGAGGAGCTCACCGCCCTTGCCAGGCGGCTGCACCTCCCAGTGACCACCACGCTCATGGGTCTGGGAGCCTTCCCGGCGGACGACCCGCTCTGGCTCGGCATGCTGGGCATGCACGGCACCTATGCGGCCAATATGGCCGTCACCGAGACGGACTGCCTCATCGCCATCGGCGCGCGGTTCGACGACAGGGTCACGGGCAAGGTGGACGAGTTCGCGCCCAGGGCCAAGATCATCCACATCGACATCGACCCCACCTCCATCAGCAAGAACGTGCGGGTCGACCTCCCCGTGGTGGGCGACTGCAGGGGCGTGCTTGTGGACATGCTCAAGGAGATGGACGACAAGCAGCACGAGATCGTCGAGCTCCACCACGGCGTACAGCCCTGGCTCGACCTGCTGGGCCAGTGGAAACGCGAACAGCCGTTGCGCTACGAGGCCGGGCCTGGCCTGAAACCCCAGTACGTCATCGAGCGGATCTGCGCGCTCACCCCGGACGACGCCATCATCACCACCGAGGTCGGCCAGAACCAGATGTGGACTGCCCAGTACTACAAGTTCAACCACCCGCGCCTCTTCCTCACCTCGGGCGGGCTGGGCACCATGGGCTATGGCTTCCCTGCCGCCATTGGGGCCCAGGTGGCCTTCCCGGGAAGGACGGTCATCGACATCGCGGGCGACGGGTCAATCCAGATGAACATCCAGGAGCTGGCCACCGCGGTCCAGTACAACCTGCCGGTCAAGGTCATGATCATCAACAACGGCTATCTCGGCATGGTGAGACAGTGGCAGGGGCTCTTCTACAAGGGCAGGTATTCCCACACCTCCATGGCGGTGTCCCCGGACTTCGTGAAACTGGCAGAGGCCTACGGCGCCCACGGCATCCGGGTGGAGAAGACCGAGGACGTCGAGGACGCCATACGCCGGGCGCTGGCCATCACGGGGCCGGTCTTCGTGGACTTCCGGGTGGAGCCGGAGGAGGACGTCTATCCCATGGTGCCCGCCGGGGCGCCCATCAACAACATGCTTCTCGTGTGAGGTCGCCCATGAGCATGAGACACGCCATATCCATTCTTGTGGACAACAAGGCCGGGGTACTCTCACGGGTCGTGGGCCTGTTCTCCGGCAGGGGGTTCAACATCGAGTCGCTCTCCGTGGCCCCGACGCTGGACCCCACCAAGTCGAAGATGGTCATCACCACCACCGGCAACGAGCAGGTGCTCGAGCAGATCAAGAAGCAGCTCAACAAGATAATCAACGTGATCAAGGTGGTGGACTACGTGGACAAGGATTACGTCGAGCGGGAGATGATCCTCGTCAAGGTCAAGGCCAAGGAGCAGTCGCGCGCCGAGGTGCTGCGCATAGCCGATATTTTCAGGGCCCGGGTGGTCGACGTGTCACCGGCATCCTACACGCTGGCGCTCACCGGTGACCAGGGAAAGCTCAAGGCCTTCATCGAGCTGCTGACCCCGGTGGGGATCATCGATTTCATCCGCACCGGCACCATCGTCATGGAACGAGAAATGCAGGCAAAGAGGAGGAGTGATTCATGAAGGTATACTATGACAAGGACGCCGACATCAAGCTGATCAGATCCAAGAAGGTCGCCATCATGGGCTACGGCTCCCAGGGATTCGCCCATGCCAACAACCTGAAGGACTCGGGTGTGAACGTGGCCGTGGGCCTGCGCGAGGGAAGTCCCTCCGCCGCCAAGGCGAAGAAGGCCGGACTCAAGGTCATGACGCCGTCAGAGGCCGCGAAGTGGGCCGACGTGGTCATGATGCTCATACCTGACGAGCTCCAGGCGGGCGTGTATAGAGGCGAGATCGCACAGCACATGAAGAAGGGCAACTACCTGGTGTTCGCCCATGGTTTCAACGTCCATTACGGTCAGATAACCCCGCCCGAGGGCGTGAACTGCTTCATGGTGGCGCCCAAGTCGCCGGGGCACATGGTCAGGTACGAGTACACCCAGGGTCGCGGTGTGCCCATGCTCATCGCCGTCCATGCCGACCCCTCGGGAGACACGAGGAAACTGGCGCTGTCCTACGCGAAAGCCATGGGGGGAGGGAAGGCGGGCATCCTGGAGACCACCTTCAGGGAAGAGACCGAGACCGACCTCTTCGGCGAGCAGGCCGTGCTCTGCGGAGGCACCACCGCGCTCATCCAGGCAGGGTTCGAGACCCTGGTCGAGGCGGGATACTCGCCCGAGATGGCCTACTTCGAGTGCCTGCACGAGCTCAAGCTCATCGTGGACCTCATCTACGAGGGCGGCATCTCGAACATGCGCTACTCCATCAGCAACACGGCCCAGTACGGCGATATCACCCGTGGTCCGTTCCTCATCGACGAAGAGGTGAAGGACAGGATGCGGGAGATCCTCGTCGACATCCAGGACGGCAGCTTCGCCCGGGAGTGGATTCTGGAGAACATGGCGGGCAGGCCGCACTTCAACGCGCTCACGAGGATGGGCGAGGAGCACATGATCGAGAAGGTGGGCGCCAAGCTCAGGGGCATGATGTCCTGGATCGGCAAGGACAGGAAGGTGGACAGGAAGGTCAACTGATCTCAAGGGGGAATACACGTGAATATCCGCAGGGAAGGGTACCCCTTCATCGCCATGGCGTCGGCCGTGTTCGGCCTGTTCCTCCTGGTGGGAGGGGCGGTCCTCAGGGTCATCGGCCTTGTCCCGGTCCTGTTCGTGACCTGGTTTTTCAGGGACCCGGAGCGTACGGTGCCCGCCGGGGAGGGGCTCGTGGTGTCGCCCGCCGACGGCAAGGTCATCGAGGTCCATGAGACCACCGAGGAAAGGGTGGGCCCGGGCACAAAGGTGGCGGTGTTCATGTCGGTGTTCAACGTGCACGTGAACAGGATACCGGTGACCGGTACGGTCCTGGACGTGATCTACAAGCCCGGTGCCTTCAGGGTGGCCAGCCTGGGCAAGAAGACCGAAGCCAACGAGCGGATGGTCATCTACATCCAGACAGAGTCCGGCGTCATCAGGGTCGACCAGGTGGCGGGCCTCATCGCCCGCAGGATCGTCTGCTGGCTCAAGCCGGGCCAGCAGGTCGTGCAGGGGGAGCGCTTCGGCCTCATCCGGTTCGGATCGCTCCTGGAGGTGTGGGTCCCCACGGGATACAGGGCCGCCTGCGAGCGCGGTGACACGGTGCAGGCCGGCCAGAGCATCATCGCACGGAGGACATCATGAGACCACTGAAAAGAAGGCATGATACGCACCCGGACGACAAGCAGAAGAAGTCGGTGCCCTTCCTCCCGAACTTCATCACCACCATGAGCCTGTTCTGCGGGTTCTACTCCATCATGTTCTCGCTGAAGGGAGATTTCCACTGGGCAGCCATTCTCATCCTGGTGTCAGGGTTCATCGACGGCCTCGACGGCAGGGTGGCCCGCATGACTGGCACCACCTCTGAATTCGGCAAGCAGTACGACTCGCTCTCGGATGTCATCGCCTTCGGCGTGGCACCTGCCATGATGGTCTACCTGTGGCAGCTCAACGCCTTCGGCAAGCTGGGCTTCATCGCGACCTTCCTGTTCGTGGCCTGCGGCGCGCTCAGGCTTGCCCGGTTCAATATCGACACCTCGGGGTCGCTCACCCACTTCACCGGTCTGCCCATCCCGGTGGCCGCGGCGGGCGTGGTGAGCACCTTCCTCCTCACCGAGGAGCTCACCAGGATGATCGGGCCGCTGCCGGAGATGACGCCCGTGGCAGTGCTCCTGGGCGTGTACGTCCTGTCTTTCCTCATGGTGAGCAGCATACCGTACCCCAGCTTCAAGCACGTGAGCTACATCAAGGCGCACCCGTTCCAGCTGCTGGTGGCAGGGGTCCTGCTGCTCGTGGTGGTGGCCCTGGCGCCGGAGCTCATGCTCTTCGCCCTGGCCATGACCTTCATCGTGGGAGGGGCGATCTGGAGCGGTGTGTCGTATGTCATGCAGATAAGAACAGAAAAGAAAGGAATAAAGGGTGGAACGCATGAAGGGATTTCAGGACAGGATCATCATATTTGACACGACGCTCAGGGACGGGGAACAGTCCCCGGGTGCCAGCATGGATGTGCACGAGAAGGTGCTGGTGGCCAAGCAGCTCGAGATCCTGGGCGTGGACAAGATCGAGGCCGGCTTCCCCATCACCTCGCCGGGCGACTTCGACGCGGTGCAGGCCATTGCCGGAGAGGTCGAGAAGTCATCCATCGTGGGCCTGTGCAGGGCCAAGGACGAGGATATCCATGCTGCCTGGGGCGCCATCAAGGACGCCCGGAAGCCCTGCATCCACACCTTCATCGCCACCTCGGACATACACCTGAAATACCAGCTCCGCATGAGCAAGGACGAGGTCCTCAAGTCGGTGGAGCACTCGGTGAGCCTGTGCAAGTCCCTGTGCTCCGATGTGGAGTTCTCGGCCATGGACGCCACGCGCTCGGACTGGGACTTCCTGGCGGACGTCTACACCGTGGCCATCGCTGCAGGCGCCGGCACCATCAACGTCCCTGACACAGTGGGCTACACAAACCCCCAGGAATTCTTCAACCTCATCACGTACCTCAAGAAGAAGGTGAAGGACATCGAGAAGGCCGTGATCAGCGTGCACTGCCACAACGACCTCGGCATGGCCGTCGCCAACTCGGTGTCCGCGGTCATGGCGGGCGCCCGCCAGATCGAGTGCACCATCAACGGCATCGGCGAGCGAGCGGGCAACACCTCGCTGGAAGAGGTGGTCATGATCTTCAACGTGCGCAAGGACCTCTACGGCGTGACCTCGAACATCGACACCACCCAGATCTACCCCACGAGCAGGCTCATCACCCACATCACGGGCATCCCGGTGCAGCCGAACAAGGCCATCGTGGGCGCGAACGCCTTTGCCCACGAGTCGGGCATCCACCAGGACGGCTACCTCAAGGAGCGCTCCACCTACGAGATCATGACGCCGGAGGCCGTGGGTCTGGGAACGAGCAGCCTGGTGCTGGGCAAGCACTCGGGCAAGCACGCCCTGTCCAAGCGGCTCGAGCAGCTCGGGTACCGCCTGGACGAGAAGGACGTCAAGAAGGTGTTCAAGCGCTTCAAGGAGATCGCGGACAAGAAGAAGGAGATCTTCGACGAGGACATCGAGGCAATCGTGCTGGAGGAGATCTACCGCGTGCCGGACAAGTACGTGCTCAAGAACATCGTGGTGAACTCCGGCACCGTGGTGGTGCCCACGGCCACGGTGCAGCTGGCCGTGGACAACAAGGTCATACAGGAGGCCGGCTTCGGCAACGGCCCGGTGGACGCCCTGTACAAGACCATCATCAGGATGGCCGGCTTCGACGTGGAGCTCAAGAGCTTCACCGTGAAGGCCATCACGGGCGGCACCGACGCCCAGGGCGAGGTGACCATCGAGCTCACGGACAAGGGCAGGACCGCGGTGGGCCAGGGATCGGACCCGGACATCCTGGTGGCCTGCGCCAGGGCGCTCGTGAACGCCATGAACCGCATGGAGTTCCTCAAGAGCAAACAACGGTCCGATTCGCCGCAGCTGTAGGAGAGACGATCCGTGGGAATGACCATTGCAGAGAAGATCCTGGCCGCCCATTGTGACACCAAGGAATTCAGGCCCGGAGACATCATCAAGGTGAACGTGGACGTGGCCCTGGCCAACGACATCACGGCGCCGATCGCCATCCAGGAATTCAGGAAGAGCGGCGCCGCCTCCATGGCCCATACAGACAGGGTGGTGTTCGTGCTCGACCACTTCACACCCACCAAGGACATCGCGTCCGCCAACCAGTGCAAGTACGTGCGCGACTTCGCCGTCGAGCAGGGCATGGAGCACTTCTTCGACGGCGGCGAGGCCGGGGTGGAGCACGCACTGCTGCCCGAGAAGGGCCTGGTCCTGCCGGGTGACCTCGTCATCGGCGCGGACAGCCACACCTGCACCTACGGTGCGCTCGGCGCCTTTGCCACGGGCGTGGGCAGCACCGACCTCGCAGCGGCCATGCTCACGGGCCAGGCCTGGATGAAGGTCCCCTCCATCCTGAAGTTCGTGTTCACGGGCGAGTTCAGACCCTGGGTGGGCGGAAAGGACCTCATCCTCTACCTCATCGGGAAGATCGGGGTGGACGGCGCCCTGTACAAGGCCATGGAGATCTGTGGGCCCGCCATAGAGGCCCTGAGCGTGGCCGACCGCATGAGCATGTCCAACATGGCCATCGAGGCGGGGGGCAAGGCGGGCATCATCGCGGCGGACGCCAAGACGGAAGACTATGTGGGACCCAGGGCAACAAGGCCGTACACGGTGTATGCGAGCGACCCGGATGCGGTCTACGAGTCCGTAACCACCTTCGACTGCGCCGACATCGAACCCCAGGTGGCCTTCCCGCACCTTCCGGAGAACGCCCGTGCCGTGGGCGAGGCCGGTGACGTACGCATCGACCAGGTGGTCATCGGCTCGTGCACCAACGGGCGCATCGAAGACCTGCAGGTGGCGGCACGGGTCATGAAGGGGCACAGGGTCGCGAAAGGCCTGCGCTGCCTGATCCTCCCGGCGACGCCCGCGGTGTTCCGCCAGGCCGTGGCCGAAGGCCTCATCGAGGTGTTCCTGGAGGCCGGCGCCATCGTGGGTCCGCCCACGTGCGGCCCGTGCCTTGGCGGCCACATGGGCATCCTGGCCAGGGGCGAGAAGGCGCTCGCCACCACGAACCGCAACTTCGTGGGACGCATGGGGGACCCGGGCAGCGAGGTCTACCTCTGCGGGCCGGCCGTGGCGGCCGCCTCGGCCGTTACGGGGAAGATCACGCCTCCACAGGAGGTGGTGAAATGATCTTCAAGGGGCTTGCATACAAGTTCGGCAACGACGTCGACACGGATGCCATCATCCCGGCGCGGTACCTGAGCACCTCGGACCCGGAAGTGCTCAAGAAGCACTGCATGGAAGACGCCGACCCGGAGTTTCCCAAAAAGGTGAAACAGGGCGATATCATCGTGGCGGGCAAGAACTTCGGATGCGGGTCGTCCCGCGAGCACGCCCCCATCGCCATCAAGGCCGCGGGCGTGAGCTGCGTCATCGCAGGGAGCTTCGCGCGCATCTTCTTCCGGAACAGCTTCAACATGGGACTTCCCATCTTCGAGTCCGACGAGGCGGCTGAAGGCGTCTCGGCAGGGGATACCCTCGAGGTGGATGCGGATTCCGGCATGATCAGGGATCTCACCACGGGCAGACAGTTCCAGGCAAGGCCCATCCCGGTCTTCATGCAGGAGCTCATCGCAGACGGCGGGCTCATGGAGCACATCAGGAAGCGCGGAAGCATCTAGGCGGATGAGCTCCCTGAAAGCTCACCTGTCGAAAACCCCGGAGAACGTCCATGCCATCAGGTTTCAAGGTTGCCGTACTGGAGCCCACCGAGCTGGTGGGGGCGGAGATCGTCAAGGTGCTCGACGAGCGGAATTTTCAGCTCACCGAACTGCTCCTGCTGGGCAGCCGGAGGACCGCCGGCGGGCGGGTGGAGTTCCGGGGCAGGGACGTGCCGGTGGTGCAGGCTGACAATGCCTCCTTCAAGGGGGTGAACCTGGCGTTCTTCTCCTGCGACAGGGGCATGAGCGCCGAGTTCACCGGTGCCGCGAGGGCAGCCGGCGCCCTGGTCATCGACCTCAGCACGCGGTATGCCCTCCAGGAGACCGTGCCTCTGGTCGTGCCCGAGGTCAATGGGGAAGCGCTGCCGCAGGGTCAGGGCATCATCGCCTGCCCCAGGGGGGCGACCATACAGCTTGCCCTGGCCCTGGCCCCCATCCACAGGGCCGCCCGCATCACACGCATCGTCGCCACCACCTTCCATGCCGTGTCCGACTGCGGTACAAAGGCCATGGAAGAGCTCACGGCACAGGTCAGGGAGCTGTTCAGCTTCAGGGAGCTCAGGGGAGAGGTGTTCCCCCAGCAGATCGCCTTCAACTGTCTGCCCCAGGTGGGCCCCTTCACCGAGGGTGGCTATACCGAGGAAGAGCTCGTCATTGCCACCGAGATGCGCAGGATCCTGGCTGATCCGGGTATCCGCATGAGCATCACCTGCGTGCAGGTTCCGGTGTTCTATTCCCACGGGGCTTCACTCATCATCGAGACCGGGCGGAAGATCACCCCTGCCGAGGTTCGGGATGTCCTCCGGAAGGCACCAGGCGTGTCCGTGGAGGACGAGCCGGGTTCGGGCGTCTACCCCACCCCTGTGGCGGCGGCGGGAACCGACGAGTGCCTGGTGGGAAGGATCAGGCAGGATCTGGGCGCGGACAACGCCGTTGCCCTGTGGACCGCCTGCGACAATATCCGCAAGGGGTCCGCCCTCAATGCGGTGCAGATCGCCGAAGCCCTGTTCAGGACCCGGGCCTGACAGGGACGGGAAGAGCAGGGGGCGGGAGCGACCATGAGGATGACCGTGGGACACTACCTGCCGCGCTCATCCGTGGTGCACGGCCTGGACCCGAGGGTCAAGCTCTTCCTCATGGGCTGTGCCATCGGGGTGTCCTTCAATCTGGACGGGGCCCTGCCGCTTTTAGCCTTTGCTCTGGCACTGGCGGGGGCCACCGTACTCTCCCGGATTCCTCCCAGGGGCATCGCCTCAGGCCTAGCACCCTTTCTCTGGCTCTTCGCCATCACCGCGATACTCCATGTCTTCATGACGCCCGGCGACCCGCTCCCCCTGGTGCCCTATGCCACACGGCAGGGCCTGGTGAACGGGGTCCGGGTGGGCTGCCAGCTGGTGCTGGCCATCTGGGTATCCACGCTGACCACGCTCACCACCAGCCCCCTGGATACGGTCTGGGCCCTGGAGTGGTATCTGAAGCCGCTCAAGTACCTGAAGGTGCCCACCGAGGAGATCGCACTGGCGGTCATGCTCGCCATCCGCTTCATCCCGCTGCTCTTCGAGGAGACGGACCGCATCATCAAGGCCCAGAAGGCCCGCGGGGTCGATCTGGAGTCGGGGGGGCTGGTGCGGAAGGTGCGCTCCCTGGTGCCGGTGCTCGTGCCGCTCCTCCACAGCGTGTTCCGCCGGGCAGACGACCTGGCCGTGGCGCTGACCCTGCGGGGCTATACGCCGGGGATCGTCCGGACCCGCATGAAGGAGATGGCACTGAGGCGGGCGGATTACGTCACCCTGATCTGTGCAGGCATCCTGTTCGTGTCCTTGATTTCCTGGTAGCGTCTCCTTGTCTTTATTCTGGAAAAAGAATACACAGGCGCTGTGCAATGTGATATTTTAGATAATAAATTGAGAAACCATTGAATATGGCACAATCTAAGTGCCTGTATTGTTCGGTGTGCCATCAAGATCTTATGGTAAATTAGCACGAGAGACATATAGGAGGTGTGTATGAAACGGTATGCAGGTATGGGTTTCTTTACAGCGGTCCTCGCTGCGTTCCTTCTTCTTTCCAGTTGTGGCGGAGGGGGGAGCAGCGGGTCTTCCTCCGGCGGCGGCACGAACACCTATTCCGGCCTGACGACCCCTGCCCAGGTCACGGAGGACAATGCCGAGGAGATCCTCCTAAGCGCGTACTCGGGGGGTGATCTCGGTTCCGGCATATCCGGGGCCTTCTCGGCCGTCGATGCCAGGAAAGCGCAGACCCCGGGGGCCCTCGTCGTGCAGCGCGTCGTGCTCCAGGTGAAGGACCTCGTGCAGGGGGCTTCCCTCGAGGTCTGTCCTGCCGCGAGCGCGGTGGAGACGCAGAACATCGATATTGATGGCGACTGCGGCGGATCGCTGACGGGCACCATTAATGTGAACGACGAAACCGGCGCCATGTCGGGCAGCTTCAGGTACAACGATTTCTGCGAAATGGGCGCCCGCATGAACGGCACCATCAGCTTCACCGGCTCCATGGACCTTGAGAGCGGGGAGTTCTCCCTGAGCATGACCTGCACCAACCTCACCGAGGTGGACACTGAGTTCGGGATCAATGTCACCATGAGCGGCACCGTCACCCTGCAGGCCACCGAGACCTCCATGACCATGATCATGGACATCTATATGAGGGACAACGCAGCGGCCGAGACCTTCCTCATGGAAGACTACACACTCACCATGGTCATGGACGAGTATGAATACTACGCAGAGACCACGATTTCCGGACGTTTCTACTGTTCTGAGTACGGCTATGTCACCCTGTCCACCCAGGACACGATCATCGTCTACGAGTACGACGAGTATCCTTCCCAGGGTGCCTTTGTGGCCACCGGCGCCAACGGCTCCAGGGCACGACTCACCTTCGTCTCCTCGGAGACATACCGCATCGAGGTGGACGAAGACGGCAACGGAGAATACGAGTACGATTCCGGGATACTCTACTGGGACGAATAGTCCAGAGGATGTGCCCGGGCGACCGGAAGCATGAACCGGACGAGCGGATGAACCCGGCCCCGGAGAGCGCCGAACAGCCTCCGGGGCCCGCTTTTGTATGCACCTCTCCGACACGGCATGACCTCCACGCAGTCAGGACGGTACCGGCCGTGCATGCCCGCGGGCCCATGTCATACCATCAGACAACATCGGCATTGACATGCCCTGAACGTGCGTGCTTTGATGCAAACTTGGGGACTTTGTGCCTCGGCCTCACAGCGAGGCCGGGACAGGGAGGGTTACTCTGACCATGAAGAAGATCGTTCTCGTAGGGGCAGCGGCGCTCTTTGTCGTCGCCATCATCATCAGGATCAACGCGATCTCCCAGAGCGCCAGCAAAGAGGCGGCCGGCATCGAGCAGGTATACAAGGAACGGGGCATCCCGGTCCAGGCGAGCCCCGTCATGAGGGGTGAATTCAAGGTCCTCTGCAGGGCCAACGCCATGGTCTTCGGCATCCGGCAGACCGAGATAACCACCCCCGTGGCGGCCAGGATCCTCAGGGTGCACCACCAGGTGGGTGACCGGGTCAGGGCCAACGAGCCCATCATCAGCCTGGACAAGGAGGACCCCAAGAGCTCCGCCCAGTACCGCCAGCTCAAGGCCGTGTACGAGACCACACTGAAGAACTACAACCGGTTGCTCGGCCTCAAGGACTCGGAGGCCATCGCCCAGAACCAGCTCGACGAGATGAAGATGAAGCTCGACGTGGACAAGGCCAACCTGGAGAGTGTCATCGAGACCGTCAGGCTCTCCAGCCCCATGGACGGCATCATCATCGACCTCAATGCCCGGGAGGGGGAGTTCATCTCGCCCATGACCCCGGCCGCCATTGTGGCGAAAACCGATCGGGTCAGGCTGCTCGCCGAAGTGGGGGAGACGGACATCAGGTGCATCCGGGTGGGGCAGAACGTGCTGGTGAACGGCGGGGAAGGCACCGGCCGGGTCACCAAGGTCTCCCTGACCGCAAACCCCTCCACGGGGCTGTTCCGCATCGAGATGGAGGCTGACAACAGCCGGCAGGCCATGAGGCTCGGAACGTACACCACGGTCAGGATCGAGGTCGTCAACGACCCCGGGGCGACGTATGCCGACGTGCGGGCCCTGCAGGAAGACAAGAACGGAAAGGCCTTCGTGTATGTGGTCAGGGGGGATGTCGCCAGGAAGACCCCGGTGGAGACCTCTGGCATGAACGACGACTTCGTGCGGATCACCTCAGGGGTGAGTCCCGGCGAGCTCGTGGTGACGAGGGGATTCACCCGCCTCGATGACGGCGTCAGGGTGAGCGTCTCCAGGGCTGCAGCGAACGGATAGCGCCCATGAAGCTCATCAGGCTGTTCATCACCAGGCCCGTCACCACCGTGATGCTGGTCCTCGTGTTCGTGGTGCTCGGCTCCCTCGCGTACATGCGCATGTACGTGGACCTGTTCCCGGACATCAAGCTCCCCATCGTCCTGGTGACCCAGGTGTACGAGGGCGCGGCCCCGGAGGAGATCGAGACCCAGGTCGTCAAGAAGGTGGAGGATGCGGTCTCGAACATCAGCGACATCAAGCATATCTATTCGAGCGTGTACGAGAACTACGCCTTGACCATCATCGAGTTCCACTACGGCGTGGATGTGGACATCAAGGCCCTCGAGGTGAAGGACAAGGTGGAGGCCATCTCCCAGGACCTCCCGGATGACGCGGACAGACCAGTCATCGAGAAGTTCGACCCCTTCGACGAGCCCACGCTCTCCATCGCGCTGTACAGCGACACCATGCCCGTCAGCGAGATCTACGAGTATGCGGACAAGGTCCTCAGGGACTCCTTCTCCCAGGTCAAGGGCGTGGCCAGCGTGGACGTGGTGGGCGGCATGGAACGCCAGATCAACATCAGGGTGGACATGCCCGCCCTGCTGAACCACAGGCTCTCCATCCTGGACGTGGTATCCGCCATCAGGAGCAGGAACCTCGACATCCCCGCGGGCTCCATCAAGCGGGGCGCCTTCGAGGTCGGCGTCCGCCTCAAGGGACAGTTCGCCTCGGTGGACCAGATCGAGGACATGCAGCTGGCCGTGGAGGACGTGGGCGTCATTCGGCTGAAGGACGTGGCAAAGGTGGAGGACGGCTTCAAGGACATCACCTCTGCGGCCCGGTACATGGGGAAAGAGGCGGTGCTGCTCAACATCTACAAGCAGACCGACAGCAACGTGGTGCAGACGGCGGACGCGGCCTACCGGGTGCTGGACCGGGTGCGGACAACCCTTCCCCGGGGCCTCATGATCGAGCTCGCCCGCGATCAGACCGACTTCATCAGGGAGTCCATCCACGACGCCATCTCGAGCATCTTCCTGGGGGTGGTCCTCACGACCCTGGTCCTCTTCCTCTTCCTCGGCGACATCCGCATCGCCCTGGTGGCAGCGGTGGTCATCCCCACGTCCATCGTGTCCACCTTCCTGGTCATGAGCTTCTTCGGTTTCACCCTGAACATCATCACGCTCATGGCCCTGGGGGTGTCCATCGGGACCCTGGTGGCAAACGCCATCGTCATCATCGAGAACATCTACAAGCACATGCGCGCTCACGACGACCCCGTGGAGGGGGCCGTGAAGGGGACTTGGGAGGTGGTGGTCGCGGTCATCGCATCCGCGGGCACCAACATCGTGGTGTTCTTCCCCATCGCCTTCATGAAGGGGGTGTTCGGCCAGGTCTTCTACCCCTTCGGGATCTCGGTGGTGGCGGCCACCGTGTTCTCCATCCTCGCCTCCTTCTCGCTGACCCCCATGATGACCTACTTCTCCATGAGGAACACCAAGGATGTGAACCAGGGGTGGGGTTTCATCGGCAGGCACCTCATGTTCTTCTCCCGCTGGGTGGAGGCGATGAAGGGACAGTATCTCCATCTCCTCGACAGGGGCATGCACTGGAAGAAGACCACCATGGCCCTGACGCTGGTGGTCTTTGCGGGGTCGCTGTACCTCATGAAGTATGTGGGCGGGGAGCCGTTCCCGTCCTCGGACAGCTCGGAGATCACCATCGAGGCCTCTGTCCCCCAGGACTCGTCCGTCGTCCTGAGCCGTGACGTCCTGGGCAGGATCGAGGAGATCGTCGCCAAGATCCCGGAGATCAGGGACTATTCGTCGAGCCTGGGGGGGAAGAACAAGGGGATCTACGACCTGTACGTCCATGCACGCCTCGTCCCCACCGACCAGCGGGCCCGGTCCGACCGGGAGATCGCCGATGCCCTGGTGGAGCCGCTGTGCACCATACCGGACCTGGAGTTCAGCATCGTCGCCGGCCGCAGTCACGGCAACGAGGGTGACATGGACGTGGACCTCTTCGGGCCGGACTATGGGGAGCTCGTCACGCTGTCGTCCGAGGTGAAGGGCGTGATGTACGACACCGGAAACTACCAGAGCATCATCAGTTCCTACAAGACGCCCAGGCGGGAGATGCGATTCGTGCCCCACCCCTTCACCTCTCCCCGGTACGGCGGGAACAACGCCAAGGTGGGCATGGCCCTGAGGACCTCCATCGAAGGGGACACCCCCTCTGTGCTGCGCGAGCAGGGAGAGGAGTATGACATCAGCGTCTCCCTGGACGACGCCTACAAGGACTCCGTCAACCTCCTGGGCGCCATCCTGGTGCCCCTGGGCAAGGACGAGATCCTCAACCCGGTCAACCAGGTGGGCAGCTTCGTTCCTGCCAGGGCCGAGGCAAGCATCGAGCGCAAGGACAAGGAACGCAAGATCACGCTCACGAGTTACTTCAGCCGCCTTTCCCTCACCGAGAACATGGAGATCCTCAAAGAGAAGTTCAGGGAACTGGAGATGAAGGCCGGTTACCGCATCGAATTCGCCGGCGATGTGGAGCTGAACCAGGAAGCCCGCGCAGCGACATCCGAGGCCTTCACCATCGCGACCATCCTCACGTTCATGCTGCTGGCGGCCATCCTCAACTCGTATGTCCACCCGTTCACCATCATCCTGACCGTGCCCCTGGGCATGGCAGGCGTCTTCTACGCGCTGTTTTTTTCAGGCGTCACCATGAACCTCCTTGCCATGATGGCGAGCGTCATGCTGGTGGGCCTCGTGGTGAACAACGCTATCCTCATCATCGACGAGGCCATGCGGATGCTCAAGGGCGGTTCAGAGCTGACGGTGGCCATCAGGGAGGCGTGCAGGCAGAAGTTCCGTCCCATCCTCATGTGCAACATCGCCATCATCTGCGGCCTGCTGCCCCAGGCCTTCGGAGGGTCCGGGGCAAGCTTCAGGACGGCCCTGGCTCTGCCCACCATGGGGGGCATCATCGTGTCCACGGTCTTCTCCATGTTCTTCATCCCGGTGCTGTTCTATTACATGGAACGCCTCAGGGGGCTCAGGAGGAAGTGAGGGGGATGCTGCCGGGAATCGATTGTCTTCAGGTGTGATTTTCTGTATAACAACCTGGTACGAGGCGGCCCGCGGATCCATGCGGCGCTGCATGAAAGTGACGGGAGGCAGCGATGTCCGACGGACTCGACGTGATCATAGTGGATGACGAGCAGCACGTGTGCGAGGTGCTCAGTGAGACGGTGAGGAAGTTCTACACCTGGGGCGACGTGATCACCTTCAACAACTACAGGAGCGCAACCGAGTACTGCCTTTCCCGCGACAAGGGCCTGATGATCTTCATCCTGGACGTGTTTGTGGAGGACAGCAACGGCTTCGCGTTCCTCGACGCCGTCAATGAGAAGTACCCCAATGCACACCTCGACACGATCATGATATCCGGCATGGCCAGCGACGACGTGGTGGACATGTGCATCGCCACTGGGGTCAACCACCTGCTGGAGAAGCCGGTGAGAAACTACGCCCTGCAGCTCGCTGTACGGTCCGTCGTGATGAAGTACGTGAAATTCGCCAAGAAACTCCTGGCGGACACCGAACTCGCAGGGATCATCGACCGCATGTGAGGCGCCCGTACAACCCTCGCACGGCATGGGTGAAGCTTGCACGCGCACCATTGATTTCCCGGCGAAAATAGCTTAGCACGTATCCATGGACATTTCGACGAACCTCATCATCGCCATGGTTGTATTCGCGGCGCTGCTGCTCGTCCTCTGGTACTTCTCCCGCAGGGCGTCCTCAGGGGGCCCCTCTCAGATTGAAAGCATGCGTCAGATAGCCGAGCGGGGTGATGTCTACTCCCAGTTCAGGCTCGGCCAGCTCTATTACGAGGGCAAGGGCGTGAACAGGGACGATGCAGAGGCGGCCACGTGGTTCCTCAAGGCGGCCGAGCAGGACCACGCCGAGGCCCAGTTCATCCTTGCCTCCATGTACGAGAAGGGCACAGGCCTTCACCGCAGCGACGAGAATGCATTCCGCTGGTACCTTCAGGCGGCGACCCAGGGCCACGAGCGTGCCTCGGTGATCCTTTCCGCGGACAAGTGGACCGTGTACAAGCAGAGGCACCTGGCGGGGGACGATGTCCCCCACGTACCAAGGGAGGAACACCACAAGACGGACCAGGACCGGCCGCAGCCCCATCAGGCGGATGAGGCGCAGGTCGAGAAGTACCTGGAAAAAGCCCGGGCCGGTGATGTGGATGCCCAGTACAACCTGGGCATCATGTATTATCACGGCGACGGCGTGGAGAAGGATCACCACGAGGCGATGAAGTGGTTTCATCTCTCAGCGGAGCAGGGGGATGCCGACGCCCAGTTCAACCTCGGGTTCATGTACGGCAGGGGCGAAGGCACGGCCAAGGATCACCGCTCGTCCATGGAGTGGTTTCAGAAGGCGGCCTCCCAGGGTCACGCGGGGGCCCGGGACATCCTCGAGAAGATGTTCAGGAAGTCGTGAACCATACAGTGCCTCCCCGGGCGCCAGGAGTACATTCCCGGAACAGGACGGACTCATGACGGACAGGAAGAAGCGCTTCTATGCCGTGGTGCAGGGGAGACGGCCCGGCATCTACACCGAGTGGGACGGTCCCGCCGGGGCCCGCGTGCAGGTGAGCGGGTTTGCAGGTGCCGTGTACAAGGGATTCTCCTCGCTGGAGGAGGCCCGGCGGTTCATGGGGACGGCCCGGACACCCCTGCACGGGAGGGGACGGGCCGTGACCTCCGGGAACCGTGACGCAGACCCTGTCCCTGATGCGGGATCCATTCATGTCTACACCGACGGCGGCTGCATCAGCAACCCCGGTCCCGGCGGATGGGCCGCGGTCATCATCGACCGGACCGGCCGCAGGGAGCTCTCCGGGGGGGTCCGGTACACCACCAACAACCGCATGGAGCTCATGGCCTGTATCATGGCACTGAAATCACTGGATACAGGCACCACGGTCAGCCTGTTCACCGACTCGCAGTACGTGGCCAATGCCGTGGAAAAGGGCTGGGCCAGGAGGTGGCGCTCCAGGAACTGGATGCGCGACAGGTCTCACCGGGCGGAGAACCCGGACCTGTGGGCGGAACTCCTCGACCTGGTGGAGGAGCGTCGGGTGCGGTTCCACTGGGTGAGGGGCCATGCCGGGAACCCGGAGAACGAACGGTGCGACGAGCTGGCGCGCTCCGCCGCGCAGCGCAGAAACCTGCCCGATGACCCGGGGTATGAACGGCAGCCTCGCGGTGCCGACGGGAGGCTTTTCTAAAAGGGGTTTTTACAGGTTCCAGGGGGCGGCAGGTCAGGTGTCTCCTGCATTCAGGGCGCCGGATGGGTGAGAACCGCTACAGGGCTCCGCACACCTCGCGCCACTTTTCATCGTCCGACGTGCTGGTGATGGAGATGGCCCCTTCACCTTTCTTGAGGTCGACCCAGGCGATGAAGCCGTTGATGGTGAGGGTCTCGGTGGGGATCATGACCCGCAGCGGCGCGCCCTCGAAATCCTTGGGCTGTACGGAGGTCATGATCTTGAAGATCTGGGGACATACGAGGCGTATTCCACGGGAGCTGATGTCCTTGGCGATGCCGCGGCCGTTCAGCAGGACCCCCATCTTGAGCAGGACCGTTATCTTGACCTTCTTGCGCTGCTCTTTTCTCCGTTCCTGTGCAGCAGCATCGTTCGCCATTTCTGTCCTCCCGTAGTATCCCCGTAAAGCACCAGGAGCATCGCATGCAATGATCCAGTTTGTGTCCTATACATCATATTCACCAAGAAATGCAAAGCGAGATTGCCCGGTGCCCCGGCACGTATTGGGCTTCAAGTCCGGGCCTCCATATGACGACAAGGATCCCATGAGCAGCGACAAGGGGAACGGAAGGGACAGGCGCAGGCACGACCGGCACGATGCCAGCATACCGGCACGGGTGAAGATATCCCTGTCCGGCACCGCATCCGGCAAGATCCTCCAGGGCATCCAGAGCATCATCGCCATGGCGGAGACAAGGAACATCTCCATCGGCGGCATGTCCCTGAAGATCGTCGGATCCTCCATGGACGCCAGGAAGAGCCTCACCCCGGCCAATGCCTCCCGCACCGTGGGGAGACCCATCGAGGTCCTGCTCGAGAACGAGAATGTCGTCATCTGGGGCGATGTGATACGCACCGAGTCCGATGCCCTTGAGCTCGCCATTGTCATCTACAAGGTCTCAGACGTCCGGGAGTGGAAGAGGATCTGCGCGGACAGCGAGCAGGGCATCAGCATCTTCCCGGACACCCCGGCGGTGAGAAGGAAGCGGAGAACCTAGTCCCGCAGAGGTCCGACGGACCTCTCTCCCTCACGCGTGCTCCGCGAAGAACTCCCGGATGATCTCCAGGGACTCCCCCGGCTTTTCCTGCGGGATGAGGTGCCCGGCGCCGCTGATCAGGCGGTATGCCCCATGAGGGAACAGGGACACGGCCTTCTTCAGGTCGATGAACGCCCTGTTCTCGCTCTGTTCCCCCTCGAGCACGAGGGTAGGGCAGGTGATCTTCGGCAGCAGGGGCCAGGGGTCGAACCGCAGGCCTCCCATGAACAGGGACGCCTCCCGCTCGGGGGCGCAGGCGAGCTGGAGACCGCCAGCGTCGAGCCGTTTCATGCCGTATTCCACGTACAGGTCGAGCATCTCCTCGTCCCAGTTCCTGAACAGGGCCTTCGACCGCAGGTAGGCGTGCGCCTCATCGGTGCCGGTCCAGGTGTCCTTCCTGCGGATGGCCTTGGACGCCAGCGGGTGCATGTCCACAGTGATGTCGGTGCGGTAGAAGTCCTCGGGCAGGAAGATGGGTTCGAAGAGCACCAGGCCCCGGGCGTCCAGGTCGAAGGCGGCGTTCGCCATCGTGATCACGGTGGCGCCCATGGAATGGCCCACCATGGCGGGCCGCTCGATGCCGAGCACCCGGCAGAAGGATGCCAGGTCCTGGGCCACGGTCAACCAGTTGAGGCCGCCCTGGTGGGGGTCCGACACCCGGTGGTCGCAGAAGTACGGTGCGATCACCCGCCAGCGGGGCGAGAGCTCCCGGGCGATGGGGTGCCAGAGCCAGGGGAGGAACCCCGTGGCGTGCAGGAGCACGATGGTTGGACCGTCCCCCTCGTACAGGAGGTAGGAAAGGTCGGCTTCACCGATGTCCGCCACGAGCACTTTCGGCATGTTCCCTTGATCCACGGTGTGACCTCCTTCGCTGGTCCCTGTCATTTCCTCGTCACGCTTTTCAGGAACTTGTCCATCTCCTCGTACTTGTAGTCTGGAAGGACGAAGGGAGACGCGGTCTCGGAAGACAGTGACGGTATCTTGTCGTTGTCCCTGGCAAAGATGGAGAGGGTGTATTCCCGGGAGCCGGTCAGTACCAGCGAGGTCACCGGCGAAACAAGCCCCTGTTTTGCGTTGTCGTCCAGGTATTCCCCGCAGTAGACCTTGCTCAGGCCCGAGAGGAACGAGTCGACATCCGCCTTGTCCACCACGGTCCCGGACGGGTCTTTCCAGGTGTAACGCTTCGTCCCCTCCGGGGTTTCTGTGCCTGCCGCAGGGGTGTCCTCCACCTTGGTGAGCGTGGTCTTCACGCCCGCATGCTCGATGTCCATGCGGGTGATCTCCCCCGGGGTGATGCTGAACACGAGCATGTCCCGCAGTTCGGATGCCGGCGCCAGGAAGAGACGCGGAAGGTCGCCTCCCGCGAGGTAGACCTTCTTGTCACCGGGCAGCAAGACGTAGGTGTGGTTGAAGGTTGGGGCCGCCTTTCCCACCACGAGCTCCCGCACCAGCTTCTGACCCGCATAGGCCTTGAGAACGGCCTTCCCCTTGTCGTCCAGTCCATAGCGTTCAAAGGCCCCGGACTCGGACACCAGGTCGGTGATGGCGAGCTCGGAGAGGGCCTGCGTCATCTCTGAGGCCCTGGCCGGGTCCATGCGCCACTTCTGGGGTGAGATGAGCCAGGATGCGCCCTCCCTCACGAAAACGTGTGTCTCCTTGCCCCTGACCACCTCGATCCTGGTGATGTCCTGCGCCTTGACTTCCTGGAGGACGGGGAGGCGGTAGTGGAGACGGTCAGCCTTCTGGAACAGGAGGTACCCGATGGACGAGGCGATGAGCAGGGCCAGCAGGAGGTATTCCTTCTTGATCTTCATGCCTTCCCCCCTTCTGCGAATGCGGCCTCGATGCGCTTCCTGCGGGAGTGCCGCCTGAGCCACACGAGGAGACCGGCCACGATGACGAGAAGGGGGAGCCCTGCGATGTTGAACGCCTTGGCCAGGACCTTCTCCGCGTCGCCGGTCACCTGGAGGGGGTTGTAGGCCTGGGTCTTGCTGCGCATGAGGGCGATCTCGAGACGGTCGTTGAGCACGTCGATGACGTTCATGACAAAGGTGGCGTTCGTGTTCTCCCCCTGCTCGGAGACGAGGTTGTCCGTGATCATCTCCGAGGAGCCGATGAGGAAGATCCTGGCGGGCTTCGAGGAGGCGAGGGTGGCCTCCTTCACCTCGGGCACGCCTAGGGCGGCGCCAGGCGTTCCCACACCCTGGACATCCCGAGCGGGTGCGTCCGCGGAGGGGGCAGCGGGCCTTTCCGGCACGGGCTTGCCGGCGAAGTAGCTCGGGAAGCTTCCCTCGACCATGCAGGCGAGCGGCAGCCTGCCCCTGGCGGCGGGATCCACCGGGGGCCTGATGAACATGGGGTTCAGCATTATCTGGCCCTTCATCTCCCATGCACTCTCCGAGGTGGTGAACAGGGTGGTGGCCTTCAGGGAGTGCTTCTTCAGGAGGGCCTCGTCGATGGTAAGGGGGGCGATCTTGTAGGTGATGAGTTCCCTGATGTTCTTCATGTATGCCGGATCGGTGTTGATCTGGGAACCCTCGATGATGGGGGCGAAGTAGAGGGCCTGCTCGCCGCCGCCGTACTGCTCGGGCATGCGCTGCCGGAAGCACTTCTCGTCCAGGGCCAGGGACTTCCTCACGCCGATGCCGTAGTGGGCCAGCAGCTTGTCCAGGCCGGTGTCCACGGGCATGAGCTGACCCTGCTGGGGCATGGCCCCGCCGGGAGGAGCCGCCTCGATGAACGGGTCGAGGAAGACGGCCAGGTTCGTGCCCTTCATGAGCGCTTGGTCGATCTGGTACAGGTCGTACTCGCTGAACGGCTCGGTGGGCCGGACGATGAGGAGGCATCCGGTCCCTTCGGGGACGCCCTTGTCCAGGGATACCTCCCTGATGGAATAGGTGCGGGACACCAGGCCGTGGAAGTTCGCCAGGGACGCCGGGGACCCGGGCGCGCCGGAGGGTTCCAACGTCCCCTTGCCTGAGAGGTAGCCCAGGGTCTCGTTGATGCCGATGAGGGACTCGATGCCCTGTTCAAGCCCTTCCTGCAGGGCCTTCATGTCGGTGAGCTTGTACTGGGTCCCGAACAGGGGCACGCTGAAGGCCTGGAGCACCGGGATCACGTGGGCCCTGTCGCCGTACCGGGCGACCAGCCCGATCACGGCCGAGCCTGCGGGGACCTTCCCGCCGTCCAGGGCGCCCCACTTGAGCGTCATGAGGTTGTACTTTCTGGAGAGCTCTTCGATCTCGGCTTCGCTCCGCGGGTCGGAGAATGCATAGTCGAGCTTCGCGAACATGCGGCCGTTGAGCTCCTCCACGGCCTGCTTCACCTGGTCGGGCACCCCGGCGATGTCCTTGATGCCCATGCGGTCGGAGACGTCCTGCAGCGACGAGGAGAGGTAGAGGTGCACCTGCACCTTGTCCTTGAGGCCAAGCAGCGCCGTGGTCTTGTTGCTGAGCCTCTGGATGGCCGTGGTCAGGGTGTACTCGAGGCCGTCGGTGCGGGTGATGGTGGGGATGCGCTCCACCATGTCACCGTGGATCACCACCAGGCCCATATAGGCCTTCTTGAACTTCATCTCGTCCTTCTCCACCACCTGGATCTGCACCGGATTGATGCCGTATGCGTCCGCGAGTTTCCGCGACTCCCCGGTGCGCTCCGCGTCGATGTCGCCCTCGGCGCTCACGTCGAAGAACCGGTAGTTGAAGTAGGTGTTGGCGTGCAGGGCATACTCGGCCAGCAGGTCCTTCAGGTACTGCTCCACCGAGTTGTAGGGCGCCGGCAGGTTGCGGGTGAAGAAGACGTTGATGGTGAGCGGCTCAGACAGGGTGGCAACGGACTCCCTGCTCACCTTGGAGAGCGAATAGACCCTGCCGCCGGTGAGGTCGAACCGGACGAACAGGGTGGCGGCAACGAGGTTTATGAGCACGACGACCACGAGGTACACGAGGAACTTGCCGTAGCGTGATGGTTTCTTCATGGCGTCCTCCCTACCGCTTTTCCTGCATGACGAGGTGGGCTCCGTAGAGCGCGATGAACGCGACGCTCAGGAAGTAGACCAGGTCGCGGGTGTCCACGATGCCCCTGGCGATATTCTCGAAGTGGGAGGACGCGCCCAGGTACTGCAGGAGAGGCAGGATCGGGGCGGGGAAGAAGAAGAGCATCTTGTCGATGAGGCTCAGTCCGAAGCAGATGATCATGCCAACGATGAAGGCCACGATCTGGTTCTTGGTGAGCGTGGAGGCGAAGATGCCCACGGCCGCGTATGCCGCGCCCAGGATGAGTGCCCCCAGGAACCCTCCCGCCACCGGGCCCCAGTCCAGGTCTCCCATGAAGGACGCCCAGACTGCGTACGAGAGCGTGGGGACCAGCATGAGCCCCACGAAGGCCGTGCAGGCGAGGAATTTCCCCATGATCACGTGGGTGAGCCTCACCGGCAGGGTGAGCAGCATCTCCAGGCTGCCGATGTGCAGCTCCTCGGCGAACTGGCGCATGGTGACTGCCGGGATCACGAAGGGAAACACCAGCGGGAGCATGGCGAAGTACGAACGGAGCGAGGCCTGGTCCGTGATGAAGAAGGTGGCGAAGAAGAACCACCCCGTGATGAGCAGGAAGATGCAGATCACGATGTACGCGATGGGCGACACGAAGTAGTCGCCGAGTTCCTTGGCGAAGATGTGCAGGGTCTGGGCCATGTCATGCCTCCTGAGTCAGCTCCCTGAAGACCTTCTCCAGGGACTTGCCTTCCTGGCGGAGCTCCAGCAGGGTCCAGTCGGTGGCGCGCACGGCGCGGTAGACCGCGGCGCGCAGGTCGTCCGCTCCGGTGGCGGCAAGGGTCAATCTGATCTCGCCCGGCACACCGGAATGCTCCTCCTCGATGCCGGTGATGCCCGGCAGGGCCGAGAGCACCCCTTTTGCCCGTGCAGGATCGACCCCGGCGAGCGTCAGAGAGATGGTCTTCTCACGGCCAGCTCCCTGCTTGAGCATCTCGGTGCTCCCGTCCGCCACGATCCTGCCGCGGTCGATGATGACGATGCGGTCGCAGGTGGCCTCGGCCTCGCTGAGGATGTGGGTGGACAGGATGATGGTCTTTTCCCTGCCGATGGCGCGGATGATGTCGCGGATCTCCACGATCTGGTTCGGGTCCAGCCCGGAGGTTGGTTCGTCCAGGACCAAGACCTCGGGGTCGTCGATCATGGCGTGGGCCAGCCCGACCCGCTGCTTCAGGCCCTTGGACAGCTCGCCCACGGGCTTGTGCATGATGCCGCGGAGGCCGCACAGGTCGGCCATGGCGCGTATCCGTTCTTCCTTCTTCGGGGCCGCAAGCCCCCGGATGCGCGCCACGTAGTCCAGGTAGTCATAGACCAGCATGTTGTGGTAGAGCGGCGCTGACTCGGGCAGGTAGCCCATGAGCCGCTTGATGGGCAGCATATCCGTGGAGGTGTCGTACCTGTCGACCTGGATGGTGCCCGAGGAGGGCTCCAGGTAGCCGGTGATCATGCGCATGGTGGTGGTTTTCCCGGCCCCGTTGGGGCCGAGGAGTCCGGTGATCTCGCCCTTGCGCACGTCCAGGTCGATGCCGTCCACGGCGCAGAGTTCACCGTAGTACTTGGTGAGCCTTTCCACATGGATCATTGCATGTCCCCTTTGTATCCGTACCTAACGGGTAAGTCACGCTGTGCCATGGAGGCACTGGTGAAGACATAAAATTGATTTCACGGTCTTTGTCAATACTCCAATGCCACGGCCGGCACGAGATACGCCGTGCTGCGGACCGGGGGCGGTGCATGACCGCCCCGGTCCGCAGCACGGCGGCATGGATCAGTCTTCGGAGAACACGATGGTGTACCCCCCGTCATAGACGAGGGAGTCGTCGCTGTCGA
>CAZNGL010000019.1:0-32478 GCA_964572405.1 uncultured Bacteriovoracaceae bacterium | reverse complement strand
TAAATTTCATACCGCATTTCGGTTTCACTGTCATATGAAACAGGACTCTGTACAGCCCCAGAAACTCATGGACGGGAGCGTCCCACGACCCCCCCTCGAACCCCCATCACCCACAGGAGGCCGAAGTACAGGACCATCCCCAGGGCCACTCCCGAAAAAAGCACCGATGCGGAAGAGAGGGAGAGCCCCTG
This sequence comes from uncultured Bacteriovoracaceae bacterium, assembly GCA_964572405.1. Taxonomy (GTDB): domain Bacteria; phylum Desulfobacterota; class Desulfomonilia; order UBA1062; family UBA1062; genus MWEI01. The sequence goes on along the minus strand of CAZNGL010000019.1, from coordinate 32,287 downwards.
TGCCCATACATCCATACGCGCAAGGGGAATGAGGGCGCCCCCCATGACGAGGGAAGCGGCCAGCATCTTTCCTGCCTGGGAGCGATGCTCGGCCGACAGGCGGACCCCTGTGCGCGCTATGGAACGGTGCTGGATCGCGAGCTGGACCAGCACCGCGATGCTGCTCGCCAGGGCGATTCCTGCATGCTGCATGAACCGCATGAGCACGATGCAGCAGAGAATGTTCACCCCCAGGCTGATCCATGAGATCTTCACCACGACCTTGGCCTTCTGCATGGAATAGAGCGCCTGGGTCTGGATGCGGGTGTACCCGATGGCCCAGAGGCTCAGGGCGTACATCTGCAGGGCATATGCCGATCCCAGCACATCGGCATTGGTGAAGGCCCCCCGCATGAACAGGACGGAAAAGATGGGCCTCGCCAGCACCATGATGCCCACGGTGGCGGGGATCGTGAAGAGGAGGACCGCGAGGACCCCCTTGCCCATGAGGGCGGAAAACCCCTCGGCATCCATGCGGGCCGATGCCGAGCTCATGGACGGCAGCATGACGTTGCCCACGGCAAAGGCGAAGATCCCCAGGGGAAGTTCGAGGATCCGGTTGGAGTAGTAGAGATAGGAAACGCTCCCCTGGGGAAGGAGGGATGCCAGCAGCGTTCCCACGAGCACATTGATCTGGTAGATGGATGCCCCCACCGCGGCGACCCCCATGAGCCGCACCACCTGGCGCACCCTCGGCGAATGGAGGTCCCAGAGGACCTTCAGCGGAACCCCGCGTCTCTTCAGGGGGGGGATCTGCACGAGGATCTGCGCGATACCGCCCAAAACCACGCCCCAGGCCAGCGCATCGGCCGCCGAGGCGATGAGGGGGTATGCCACGTGGAGCACCAGGGGCACCCCGATCATGAAGACATTCATGATGATGGGAGCGGCGGCGGGCATGGCGAAGTGCCCCAGGGAGTTCAGAACACCCATCAGGAGGGCCGCGATCCCGATGAGCAGGATGAAGGGGAACATGATGCGGGTCAGGTGCACGGTGACATCGAACACGCCAGAGTGCAGGAACCCCGGGGCGATGAGACTTACCAGCAGCGGCGCCAGGACCTCTCCGACGATGACGACAGCGGCAAGGGCGACGAACATGAGGCCCAGGACCTGCTGGGCCATGCGAAAGGCCTGGCCGAGACCCTCGCGCTCCTTCACCTCGCTGAATACGGGCACAAAGGCAACGCTCACGGCTCCTTCGGCCATGAAGCGCCGCAGGAGATTGGGGATCCGGAAGGCCACCACGAAGGCGTCGGCCAGAAGACCGGCGCCGAGCAGCCATGCCATGATCATGTCCCGGACAAAGCCGAGTACGCGACTGATCGCGGTGAGCCCGCCCACCGTTGCCACATGTCTCCGGAAGCCGTCTTTCATGCCGGCCGAGGGCCCCTGTGTGCCGGGGCGGGGGCGGGGAAACGGTTCATTTATTTCCCGTGGAGGCCCGGACCTGGATGATCTTGGCCCTGAGGTCCTCCAGGCTGGTCTCTATCTGCACGGTCCCGAAAAACCGTGTATTGCGGGGCGACGGGGTGAAGCTCAGCTCGAGGGCAAGAGCCTGTCCGCTCTCCAGCTTCTGCGGGCCTTCCAGCCTCCGGCCGTCCTTATGGGACAACGAGAGCACCGTGTCCGGGTACAGTGTGATCTTTTCCAGTGTCACCGGGTCTTTGCCCTTGTTTATGATGGTGATGGTCCGTTTGTACGTCGATCCGGGCTTCGCGTCCCTGAAATCGATCTGCATGGGATTGACGGCCAGGACCTCCTTCACCCTGAGCTTCATGGTCAGGGACACGACGGGGTTGTCCGGTGCATTGGTCTCGATCTCGATGGTCTTCGAGTACACCTCCCTGGTCCTGATATACCGGGTGGGGATGCTCACCGCCACCTTGATCGACTTTCCGGGGCTCACCATGTATCTGCCTTCATCAAGAGCCCGTCCGCCCGGGACGGTCACCGTTGCCCCTCAACAGGGCTTGGGCCGGATCACGAGCTCCTGGTCACCGGTATTGTGCAGGGTGAACTCGTGAACCGCGTCCTTCCCCTCGATGACGTCGCCTGCGTCGTATACCCGCTCGTCCGCCTGCACCCGGGGCGAAGCATGACACGCGGCATCACCCAGCAGCAGGAGCAGGAAGCACAGGATGCATGCGTATCCATATGTTACAGGTCTTGCCATATCATCACCTCCGGTCTCTGGCTAACACAAGTGGCCTCCCATTTCCACTGGGTTTTCCCGCCTGAGGCAGGGAACCGGTTGACTTTTCAGGCATCACGGCATACATCTTAACCATGCGCGGAAAACTGGAACACCCGAGAGGACTCATCGAGCTGATTTCCGTAGAAGTGGAGCGCATCGACCACGAATACCGGGAGCTCTGGCTGAGTTTCGAGTATACCTGCCCCGGCGGAGAGTACAAGTCGGCCATGGTCCTGCCCATCAGCAACTCCAAGGAGATGGCGAACTTCTTCTTCAAGGAACTCATCAGCGAGGCCAAGCACCTCTCCGAGATCGAGAAGAGCGACGCGCTGAGCGTGGGCCTCTTCGTGGCCAACAAGACCGACACCATGCTCCCCATAAAGAACCTGTGTCAGAGGGTCATCGACACCCTGAACACCGACGAGGAACTCCATGAGAACAGGGAGTTCATCGACCTGTGCACCTCGGGCTTCCACTTCAAGGACCCATCCCGGTCCCTGAGCTCCAAGGGCTTCGAGGAACGCCTCAAGATCTTCATGGCCAGGGCCACCGAGAAGATGTCCCAGGGCTACTACACCATCGCCGCCGACGACCTGGAAAAGGCCAATGTCCTGTGCGCCACCAGTCCCTTCATCTCCAAGCTCATCGGGATCTGCCACCGGGAACTGGGGCACCTCGACATCGCCCTGGAGATGTTCAACAGGGCCATGGAACTGGGTGACAAGGAGAGGGACACCTTCCTCTACCTCTCCGAGATCCATTTCTTCCTCAACGACATGGAGCGGGCCTACGAGATTCTGGACAAGATGCTGCTGGAGTACCGCGACGACATCAGGGCCCTGGTGGAGCTCGCGAACATCCGCTACCAGATGGAGCAGGACTACATCCCGCTCCTGGACAAGGCATTCGGGCTGGACGCCGAGCTGACCCGCACCACCATCCTGCAGACCTTTGTCTTCAAGAAGGTGGGGGGCGGAAGGAAAGCCCGCATCGCCATCGAGGACGCATCCCGGCTGCTTGGCATCCCAGAGACCACGCTGCGGCAGCTCGCCCAGACCAACAGGATACCCGTGAGGGCCTTCCCCGACAACGAGGAGCTGGTGCTTGACGAAAACGAGCTCAAGGCATGGGCTCATGTTTACAGGAGATACAAGCTGCTTGCCGATGAGATCGACAGAGTTGACACTCAGCAGGGGGGAGATAAGCATCAGGGCGTGGCTCTACTTTCCTGAGCCGGCTCCGAGACGTCTCCTGAGCACCCTCGTCTTCTGCCACGGGATACCAGGCTCGAACCCAGACCCACACGACAGGGGGTATCTCCCCCTGTTCGAGACCTTCACGGGTCTCGGCTTCGCCTGCGCCACCTTCAACTTCCGGGGGTGCGGCGCCTCGGGCGGCAACATCGACATGCGGGGCTGGGAGGCGGACCTGGATGCCGCCATCGACGCGGTGCTGAACAGCCCGGGCATCGATGGCGGCCAGGTGCACTGCATCGCGTTCTCCGCAGGAGGGGCCGTGGCAGCCAAGGTCATCTCCTACCAGAAGGAGGTTTCGAGCCTCCTGCTCATGGCCACCCCGCAGAACTTCGCGGACATCCTGCCCGCGGACCCGGAACTGCTGAGGCACCACTTCGTCACCATCGGCACCATCCGGGACCCCTTTTTCCCGGAAGACCTCACCCGGTGGTACCATGGATTTCTCGAACTCGATCCGGCACGCTGGCTGCCCTTCATCCATCCGCGGCCCGTGGGCATCGTGCACGGAGATCTGGACGAAACCGTGCCGGTGGGCCATGCACATACCCTCTACAAGGCGGCCTGGGAACCCAAGCGCCTCACCATCCTCCCCGGGGCCACCCACCACCTGAGGAAGGACCCCCGGATCACAGAGGTCATACGGAACTGGCTGGAGGAGGTCATGCGGTAGCCATGGACAACGAGCGGTCTCCGGACAACAGGTACCTCCCCATCTTCGTGGATCTGCGCGGCAGGCTGGCGGTGGTGGTGGGAGGGGGCATGGTGGCTGCCCGCAAGGTGGAGTCCCTCGTGAAGGCAGGGGCCCGTGTCATGGTCATCGCCCCGCAGGTCGTGCCGGAGATAGCTTCGCTGCCGGAGGTCCTGGTGGAGACCCGGGAATACGAGGAGGACGACCTGGAGGGGGCACAGCTCGTCATCGCCGCCACGGACTCCGAGGAGATCAACCGGCAGGTCAGCGATGATGCGCGGGAGCGGAACATCTTCTGCAACGTGGTGGACAGGCCGGAGCTCTGCTCGTTCATCGTCCCCTCCGTGGTGGAACGCGGCCCCATCAAGGTGGCCATCTCCACCGGGGGCTTCTCGCCGGCCCTGTCCCGGCGGCTCCGCCTGTCCATAGGGAACAGCATCGGGGACGAATATGTGACCCTTGCCGCCGTCCTGGGAACGATACGGCCGCTGGTGCGGTCCATGCCCGGGGGTTCCGATGACCACCGCAGGATCTTCGAGCTGCTCATCGACTCCGACCTCATAGACGCCATCCGTGCGGGCGACAGGTCCAGGGCCGAGGACGTGCTGTTCCAGGCGCTGGGCATGCGCATCGACCTGGGGGAGATCATGCCATGACCATTCCCGCAGTCTTTCTCCTGTACACGCTGACGTCTTTGGGTTTCATCGCCTACCTCTTCATCCGGACGAAGACCCTGCTCGCGGCACTGCGGGTGCTCTACGGCCTGTGCGTCGCTGCCCACGGCATCTCGTTCCTCACGCTGTGGCGTGCATCCGGCCAGCTGCCGGTATCCACGCCCCCCGAAGGCCTCAACATGCTCGTGCTCTTCTCCGCGCTGGCTTTCATCCCCTTCGTGTACCGGAAGAGGACGGCCATCCTCGCCGCATTCTTCCTGCCAGCCGCATCCATCGTGCTTGCCTTCATCGCCGCGAGGCTGCAGACGGGGGTTGAGGTCCTGAGCGGGCCGCATCGGGCCTGGTACGTGCTGCACACGGTGAGCGTCATCGCAGGGGAAGCCTTCCTCGTGGTGGCGGCAATCTCCGCCGTCGCCTTTCTCATCCACGAGCGGATCATCCGGAGGGGGTTCCTCCACCTGAAGCTCTCCCACCTGCCTCCGCTGACCCTGCTGGACAAGATCCTCTACGGGTCCCTGGCCCTGGGGTTCTTCGCCATCACCGCAGGCATGATCCTGGGTGGCCTCTGGGCCTCCGCCGTGGGGGTGGCCTTCTCCAGCATCGCCCCCAAGGTGCTGGCCGGCTCCGTGCTGTGGCTGGTGTTCGGCCTGAGCCTGCACCAGCGCTTCGCCATCGGGTGGAAGGGCAGGCGCACCGCGGTCATCACCCTCATCGGGTTCATCCTCATGGTTATGCTCTTCCTTGTCGTCAACACCGTGTTCCCCGAATCCCACGGAGTCAGGCTCATCTGATGGAACGGATCCGCTGCATCAGCATCAACCACCGCACCGCGCCCGTGGACATACGGGAGCGGCTCAGGGTGGAGCCCGCCGCGCTGCACGCCGTCCTGGGCAAAGACTGCGAGTCCTTCGCCCTGAACACCTGCAACCGCACCGAGGTCTACTGGACGGGCATTGACAGTGAGGCGATGTACGACATCCTCAGCAGCCTCTGGCACATCGACGGTGTGCAGATCCCCGGGATATCCGAGTTCCTCTCCGGAACCGAGGCCGTTTCCCACCTCTTCAAGGTGGCATCGGGCCTCGACTCTCTGGTCATCGGCGAGACGCAGATCCTGGGCCAGATGAAGGATGCCTATCGCGACGCCCTGGCCGCAGGCACCACCTCCACCATCCTGAACAAGGCCCTGCACCGAGCCTTCAGGGCAGCCAAGCGTATCCGCACCGAGACCAGCATCGGTTCCTACCCGGTCTCGGTGGCGTCCGAGGCGGTGGAGCTGGCCGAGCACGTGTTCGGCGACGTCACCGAGAGCACTGTGGTGGTTGTGGGCGCAGGGGACATGGCGGCGATCGCGGCCGGTCGGCTCATGGACCGCGGCGTCACCAGCCTGCACATCGTGAACCGAACCCCACAGGCCGCATGCAGGCTGGCGGACGAACTCGGCGGCCTGGCCAGGCCCTTCGAAGAACTCCAGCAGGAGCTCGCCGAGGGAGACATCGTGATCACCTCCACGGGCTCGGCCCGCCCCATCATCACCCGCGACATGGTTGCCAGAGCAATGAAGGCCAGGAAAAACCGCCCCCTCATCATCATCGACATCGCGGTGCCCAGGGACGTCGAGGCGGCGGCGGCCTCGTGCTACAACTGTTACCTCTACGACATCGACGCCCTGAAAACCATCGTGGACAAGCACTTCACCATGCGCGAGGGCGAGGCCGTGCGGGCCCGTGCCATTGTCGAGGAGGAGGCCGAGAAATTCGTCCGATGGATGGAATCGCTGTCCGCCCAGGCCACAATCAAGGACCTCTTCGCCCTCATGGACGTGCACATCACCGAGCAGATCAGGGGGATGCCAGGATCCCCACAGGAGAAGGCCCTTGTGGAGCAGGGCCTCAGGTCCACCTACAAGCGGCTGCTCCACCGGCCCGTGACGTTCCTCAAGGAGCACCCGGGCATCAGATACATCGACTATGTACGGAGGGTCTTCCAGCTCGATGAAGAGTATACGGATCGGCACAAGGGGTAGCGCCCTGGCCCTTGCCCAGACCGAGATGGTGAGGCGCGCCCTGAAGGAGGCTGCACCCGGCATCGCCACCGAGGTGAGCGTCGTCAGAACCAAGGGCGACATCCTCTCGGACGTACCCCTGGACGCCATCGGCGGCAAAGGCGTGTTCGTCAAGGACATCGAGCGATGCCTCATGGAGGGCGGCATCGACATGGCCGTGCACAGCCTCAAGGACATGCAGGCCCTCCTGCCCGAGGGGCTCCTCATCGCCGCATACCTCCCGCGGGAAGACCCCCGGGACATGATCTTCTCCGTGCACGGCCACTGCCTCGAAGACCTTCCCGGGGGGGCATCCGTGGGGACATCCAGCCTGCGCAGGCGCTGCCAGATCAGGGCGCTGCGGCCCGATTTGATCATCAGGGACGTCCGGGGCAACGTGCCCACCCGGCTGGGCAAGGTGGGCAACGGCCTGGACGCGGTCGTACTGGCCGCCGCCGGGGTCAGGAGGCTGGGCTTGCCCCCGGGCGTTGCCATGGATGCCCAAACGATGCTACCCTCTCCAGGCCAGGGCGTCATCGCGGTGGAGTGCAGGAGGGACGATGCCCCCCTGCAGGAGATCCTCTCCGTGCTCGACCACGGACCCACCAGGGTCTGCGCCGAGGCGGAGCGAGCCTTCCTCGCGGCCCTGGGCCAGGACTGCAACCTGCCAGCGGGGGCACTGGCCGTGCTCGACAGGGAGACCATCACCATCTCCGGCATGCTCGGCTCTCCCGACGGGAAAACCCTGGCAAGGCAAACCATGCAGGGCACCCGCCCGGAGGTGGGGCGGATCCTTGCACAGGCACTCATGGAAAGGATACACCGGGGGATCACCACATGAAGGTCTATCTCATCGGCGCAGGCCCGGGCGACCCGGAGCTCATCACGCTGAAGGCCCAGCGCATCCTCGCAGGATGCGACGCCGTGGTGTACGACGACCTCATGGCCACCGAGATCCTGCAGCTCGCACCGGCAGCAGCACGGAAGATCTACGTGGGCAAACGCGGCGGCAGGCAGTACATGAAGCAGCCCGAGATCAACGAACTGCTGGTGAACCTGGCAAAGGAGGGCCTCACCATCGCCCGTCTCAAGGGCGGCGACCCCTGCATGTTCGGACGCGGCGGAGAGGAGGCCCTGCACCTGGCCGAGCACGGCATCCCCTTCGAGTTCGTGCCCGGCATCACGTCCGCCATCGCCGGGCCCGTGAGCGCGGGCATCCCGCCCACCCACCGTGGGCTCGCCGCGTCCGTCACCTTTGTCACGGCCCACGAGGACCCGGAAAAGGAATCGGGGTTCCTCGACTGGTCCGTGCTGGCCAGGGAACCGGGCACCATCGTGTTCCTCATGGGCGCGGGCAGGATCGCATCCATCGCCGCAAGGCTCATGGAGGAGGGCATGGCCCCGCAGACCCCCTGCGCCCTGGTCCAGGACGCCACCACGCCCCGGCAGCGCCACATCGTTTCCACCCTTGCCGCGGTGGGCGACGAGGCGGGGAGACACGGGTTCGCCTCGCCCTGCATCATCGTGGTGGGCAGGGTGGCGAGCCTGAGCGAACGGCTCCACACAAACCCCGGCCGCGAGCTCTCCGGCATGTCCGTGCTCATCACCAGACCCGGTCACATGGCGTATGCCACCGCTGCCCTGTTCGCCTCCAAAGGCGCCCGGGCCGTCGTGTACCCCCTCATCGCCATCGCGGAGCTGCCCTTCGACCTCCCGGACCTCAAGGCCTGTGACCTGCTCATCTTCACCTCGCAGAACGCGGTAACCCTGTTCTTCAGGAAGCTCGCGACAGGGGGAATGGATGCGCGGGCGCTCTCGGGCGTCGAGATCCTGTGCATCGGCCCCAAGACCAGGGAGTCCCTGCGGGAGCACGGGGTCATGGCGGACGGTATGGCAGAGGAGTACCGGGCCGAGGGCATCGTGGAGCTCCTCAGGGGTCGAGACCTCTCCGGCACCAGGGTATGCCTGCCCCGGGCCAGGGGAGCCAGGCCCGTTCTTGTGGAGGCGCTCAGGAAGCAGGGGGCGCTGGTGGACGAGATCCTGGTCTACGACACCGTCCTCCCGAAGGAGGCGAGTCCGGACTCGTTCACAAAGGCCCTGGACGAGGTGGACACGGCCGTGTTCACGAGCCCGTCCGGCGTGCGGCACGCCCTCAAACTGCTCGGGGATGACCCGGTCAGGCTCGGCGCAAAGCGGCTGGTGGCCATCGGTCCGGTCACTGCCCAGGCCCTCGAGAAGTACGGCCTGAGGGCGGCCATCACGGCCGCCGAGTACACAGACGAGGGCATCATCACCGCCCTCACAGGAGAAGCGTCATGATCGGTATCTCGAAACTCTACTGCGGCACCGTGGAGGCGTCCGACCCCCTGCGTTACGGCCGCTCTTCAAAGGAACTGCCCTCCCACCTGCTCCAGTTCTCTGCTGACAAGAAGCCCGTGGTGGTGTGGAACATCACGAGCGCCTGCAACCTCAGGTGCGTGCACTGCTACGCCTCGGCCGGGAAGGCCGCGCGGGAGCTCACCACCAGGCAGGGGCTCGAGCTCATCGCCACGCTGGCCGACTACGGGGCGCCCGTGGCGCTGTTCTCGGGCGGCGAGCCCACCATGCGCAGGGACCTTCCCCGCCTCATCGAGGCCGCGGTGAAGGGAGGCATGCGCGCGGTCATCTCCACCAACGGCACGCTCATCACGAAAGACATGGCAATGCGCTTTGCAGACCTGGGCCTGTCCTACATCGGGGTGAGCCTCGACGGCATGGAGGAGGTGAACGACCGCTTCCGGGGCGTTCAGGGCGCCTTCGCCCAGGCGCTCTCCGGCATCTACAGCGCCATGCGCGAGGGCATCAAGGTGGGCCTGCGCTTCACCATGAACCGCCGCAACGTCGCCGAGATCCCGAAGATCTTCGACCTCATGGCTTCAGAGGGTATCCCCCGGATCTGCTTCTACCACCTGGTGTACACGGGAAGGGCGAAGGAACTCATGGAAGAAGACCTCACCCACGCGAAGACCAGACAGACGCTCGACCTCATCATGGACCGCACGAGGGAGATGATCGAGGCCGGCCGCGACGTGGAGGTCCTCACCGTGGACAACCACGCGGACGGTCCGTACGTGTACCTGCGCCTGCAAAGGGAAGGCAGTCCCCGCGCGGGCGAGGCGCTGGAGCTCCTGAAGATGAACGCGGGCAACTCGTCCGGCCTGGGCATCGGGTGCATCAACTGGGACGGCGACGTGTACCCTGACCAGTTCTGGAGGACCAGGGTACTGGGGAACGTCCTCGAGAGGCCCTTCCCGGAGATCTGGGAAAACCCTGAAGACGACTTCCTCATGCGGCTCAAGGAGAAGAAGAATTTCGTGCAGGGCAGGTGCCGCACCTGCCGGTGGCTCGACGTGTGCGCGGGCAACTTCCGCGCCAGGGCCGAGGCGGCCACCGGCGACCCCTGGGCCGAGGACCCTGCCTGTTACCTGAGCGACGAGGAGATCGTGTAACCCCGAGGATCCCTTTTCCGACGTTACGAGTCCAGCACCCTCCGGATGATGTCCGCCAGGCTGCGGGTCTCCAAGGGTTTCATGACGAACTCGCGGATGCCGATCCCCTTCGCGTACTCCTCGGAAACGGCCTCGCTGAACCCGGAGCAGAGGATGACCGGGATGTCCGGCCGGATCTCCATGAGCTTCACGGCGAGCCTGTCTCCTGTCAAGACGGGCATGGTCATGTCCGTGATCACCAGGTCGAACCCGGTGGGGTCCGCGCGGAAGAGCTCCAGGGCATCCACGCTGCTCGTCAGGGTGGTCACCCGGTACCCGAGGTTGCCAAGCATGTTCCGAACCAGTTCCGCCAGGACAGGCTCATCATCCACGAAGAGGATCCTCTCGGCCCCCCCCTGCCGGACGGGTTCTCCGGGTGACTCCTCCCGCGTCTGCATGGAGTGGGTCTCCGGCAGATATACTTCGAAGGTGGATCCTGTGCCTGGCGTGCTCCGGCACACCACCGCCCCCTGGTGGCTCTTCACGATGCCGTGCACCACGGACAGGCCCAGGCCCGTGCCGCGGCCCTTGTCCTTGGTGGTGAAGTAGGGTTCGAAGATCCGCTTGGCGATCTCGGGGGGCATGCCGTGACCCGTGTCGCTCACGCTGAGCATCAGGTACGGTCCCGGACCCAGGCCGAGGTCGCGGGCCATGTCATCGTCGAGGTCCACGCGCTTCAGCCCCACCTCCAGGGTCCCTCCCGCCTCCTCCATGGCATGGGCGGCATTGGTGCACAGGTTCATGACGATCTGGTGGATCTTCGTGGGATTCGACATGACCAGTCCGGAGTCCGCAAGGTTCTGGCGGATCTCGATGGTGGAGGGTATCATGGAGCGCATCATCTTGAGGGACTCCTTCAAGATCGTATGTATGGCCACGGGCGAATGTGCGGTGTCGTCCTTGCGGCTGAAGGTGAGGATCTGGCTCACCAGATCCCTGGCCCTGTCCCCCGCCTTGAGGACCTCCATGAGCTCCCGTGCGGCCTGTTCAGGCTTCGCCAGGTCTTCCATGGCGAGCTGGGAATAGCCTATGATGGCCATGAGGATGTTGTTGAAATCGTGGGCAATGCCTCCCGCCAGGGTGCCCATGGCCTCCATCTTCTGGGCCTGGGCGAGCTGGTCCTGCAGCCTCTTCTTCTCCTCGTCGGACCGCTTCCGCTCCGTGATGTCCCGGGCCACTCCGTGAATCCCCGTGATCTTGCCCAGCTCGTCCCGGGTGAAGCTCACCACGTTTTCCATCCACACCGTGGACCCGTTCTTGTGATAATATTCCAGCTCCACCGTGATGGTCCTGCCCGGATCTGCCCTTCCCTCCTTCTCCAGGCGTAAATGCTCCTTCAGAAGCTCCGATGCCCTGTTCAGCGATTCCGGCGTGAGCCGTTCCATGGGGGACTGGAGCTTCCTCTCCTCCTGGGTGTACCCCAGGATCCTCTCGATGGACGGGCTGTTGTAGGTGACGTTGAAGTTCATGTCCGTGGTCCAGATGACGTCGTTCATGGATTCCGCGAGGAACCGGTACCTGGACTCGCTCTTCCGCAGGGCATCCTCGGCCCGTTTCCGCTCGGTGATGTCCTGGATGGTGCCGATCATCCTCGTCGTCTTCCCCTCGCCATCCACCTCAAGCTCGCCGATGCCGGACACCCATCGCTCCTCCTTGGTATTGTGTCTGAGGATCCGGTATTCCCGCTCGAACCGGTTGTGCCCCTGGATCACATAACGCAGGAGGTAGTCCAGCATCTCCTCCCTCTCGTCCGGGTGGATCAGCCTGTTCCACCCTTGGACGTCCTTGGGGTAGTCGGACGGTATGCCGAAGATCTCCTCCAGGACGGGTGTGCAGGTCCATGTCCCCTGCTCGACGTCCATGACATAGGAGCCGATGCGGGCGATATCCTGGGATCTCCTGAGGATGTCCTCGTTCCTGCGCAGATCGTCCTCAACCCTTCGGCGCTCCGAGATGTCCCGACACAGTGCCAGGATCCTCTTCCGGCCGCCCATGCCCACCACCGTGGCATTGACCTCCACGGGGATGATGGTTCCGTCAGGCCCCTGGTAGTCAACCTCGAAGCCCCTGACATTCCCCTGATCGAAGCATCGCCGGACCGCCTCCCTGTTCCTCTCCCGCTCATGCTCGGCGGTCCATTCGATGATAGTCTTCCCGATGATATCCCCGAGGTCCCGCCGGCCGGTGAGACGCACATACTCGGGGTTCGCATCGATGACGACTCCCTTCTCGTCCACGATGACGAACCCGGTGCCCGTGGTCTCGATGAGGGTCCGATACTTGTTCTCGCTCTCCTGCAGGGCCTCCATGACGGCCTCCCGCTTCTTCTGCTCACCGAGGAGCACCCGGGACCTCACCAGGAGGAAGGTGAAGATCATGGAGAAGACGAGGAGCAGCGCGGTAATGACCACGAGCCTGGACCTGAGGCCTGCAAGCGATTGCATGATCTCGTCTTCCGGCGTGGCCACCACGATGGACCAGAAGGTGTTGCCCAGGGGGATGGGCACGAACACGGCATGCTTGAGGACATTCTCCACGGTGGTCCCGCGGACCCGGTCGTAGTGGTACGCGGTGACGCCCTGCCTGCGCTTCATCATCTCTTTCGCCATGGCGAGGATCTCGGGGAAGTCCCTGCAGGTGTCGAACACGCTCCGTCCCACGTGACCGGGCACGGGACAGGAGATCTCGATGCCCTTCTCGCTGATGACCCAGGCATACCCGCTCGTACCGATCTGGATGTTCTCTATGTGCCGCTTGGCGATGGCGTCGAAGGGCAGCAGGAAGGCCAGGGTGCCGGCAAAGGACCCGCCCCTGAACACGGGGACGTGGACGGCGATGGTGCGGAAGCCCTGCACCGCCATGAAGACATCGCTGATCACCGGGGTGTGGGTGAGCAGGACCGTGCGGACATGCTCCTGCTCGGTGATGTCGCGGCCGATGGCCTGGGCGTTGTACGGGACCGTGTATGCGATACGTCCCTGCGCATCCACCCGCGTGATACCCTTGATCTCCGTGGAGTGGAGGCGGTGATAGTCCTCCATGAAGCGCCTTCCGGCATCGTTCAGCTCCCTGATGTCGGGCATGCGGCCCATGAGGTCCAGGGTGGCGATGACGTGGTTCATGTGGTCCGAGATGCCCCTGGCAGCCTGGCGGGCATGGACCAGCTGGGTGCTGTTCAGGTCGTCGATGGCCTTCTTCTTGGCGTCCTGGTAGATGGCGAACAGGGCGAAGAGGAAGACGGCGAGGACAGCCAGGGAGACGAAGATGAAATATTTACCGAGCCGCAAGGCACAACCTCCTCAGCGAGACCAGACCGTATCAGTGTGAGTCCCCTACCAATAAGTAATATAATCACCGGTGACCCCGAATCAACGGTCATGCCTCGCCGGTGCCCTGCCCCCTTTCCCTGTCCTTGCACAGAGCGGTGGATGGGAGTATCATCCCATCAGACGTATTCACCACCGGCATAAAAACCGCACCCCTTTCATTCTCTCACGAGGAGGTAACCCCATGGCGAAGAGGCTCCTGGCGGAATTCTTCGGCACGTTCTGGCTCGTTCTCGGTGGCTGCGGCAGCGCTGTGCTGGCGGCGGCCTTTCCCAATGTCGGTATCGGGCTCCTCGGCGTGGCCCTTGCCTTCGGCCTCACCGTGCTCACCATGGCCTTCGCCGTGGGACACATCTCGGGCTGCCACCTGAACCCGGCGGTCACCTGCGGGCTGGTGGCCGGCGGGAGGTTCCCGGTGAAGGACCTCGTGCCCTACGTGGTCTCCCAGGTGCTGGGCGGCATCGCGGGGGCCCTGGTGCTCTACCTCATCGCGACAGGTGCCGCCGGGTTCGACGTGGCGGCAGGCTTTGCCAGCAACGGGTACGGAGAGCATTCGCCCGGCGGCTACTCGCTTCTTGCAGCCCTGATCTGCGAGGTGGTCATGACCTCCATGTTCCTCATGGTCATCATGGGCTCAACGGACGAGCGGGCGCCCAAGGGGTTCGCGCCCATTGCCATCGGGCTCTGCCTGACGCTCATCCACCTCATCAGCATCCCGGTCACGAACACCTCGGTGAACCCGGCCCGGAGCACCGGGGTCGCCCTGTTCGTAGGCGGGTGGGCCATAGAGCAGCTCTGGCTCTTCTGGGTGGCCCCCATCGCTGGAGGCATACTCGGCGGCATCGTGTACAGGATCATGGGGAGCCCGGACAACTAGCCCCGGTATCTCCCCTTCTTCGCGTGGGGCTCAGAGAATCTCGACGATCCGCTGCTGGAAGCCCTTGAGGACCTCCTCTACAGCCAGGGTCCCGGGTGGGAACACGGTGGAGAACAGGGCCATGCCCTCCCAGAAGGCCACCATGGCGACGCTCACGTTCCGGGCAAAGGTCTTGTCCTCGATGTGTCGGGAGATCATGTCCCCCAGCTCCTCCACCCACCGGGTGTAGGCCTCCCGGAGCTTGCCGCGCACCTCCTCGTTATACAGGGCAATCTCCCAGATCTCCACGAAGATCCGGGACAGGCCCTTGTTCAGGGTGATGCGGTTGTTGACGAAGGCGAACACCTCGTCGATGAACTGCCTCTTGCTGTAGTGTTCCAGGTCGCGGCCGCCCGTCCATTCCCGGGCCTGGGCCTGGTAGTCGTCGATGACATGGTCGATGTAGTTCAGGAGGATGTCCTCCTTGCCGGAAAAGTAGTAGTGCAGCACCCCGTGGTTCACCCCGGCCTCGCGGGCGATGTCCTTGATGGAAGTCTTCTCGAAGGACTTCTCCTGGAGGCAGGTGTCAAGTGCCTTCAGGATCTGCAGCCTCCGCTGTTCCTGCACCTTCTTCCGTGCCATGTGCCTGTATCTCCTCCTGGCAAGCCTCTGAGCTCCTGGTATGAGAACGCGGGGACAAGGCAGGAATCAGGGGAACACCCCGGATCCATGCCTGCATGATCCCGCAACAGCTCAGAGGTTTGCCAATGTCTTCGTTACTCCGTCAATGATAGCCGCTGCCTCGTCGTCGGTGATGAGGAGGCTCGGCCGGATGAGCACCGTGGTCCTGTCCACCTTCCCGGTGTCCACCAGCAGCCCGTTGTGGCGAGCACCGGCGCAGAATGCCTGAGCCAGCTCCTGTGAGGCGAACTTCAGGGATATGAGCAGGCCCCTGCCGGCCACCGAGACGATGGTCTGTGCATACCCTGCGGCACAGTCGCTGAATCCCTTCATGAGCACGCCCCCCTGCAGCGCGGCGTTCTCCCAGGGCTCCAGCCGGTCGTACTCGTCGAGCGCGGCCATGGCCACCAGGCAGCCCAGGTCGTGGCCGCCGAAGGTGCACAGGTGGATGAGGGGGTGGATGTCGAAGAAGTGCTTGAGCTCGGGGGTGAAGACCATGGCGGTCATGGGGAACATGCCCGAGGTGACGGCCTCGCCGAAAATGAGGATGTCCGGCTCCACGCCTGACGCCTCGAAGAAGAACCTGGCCCCGGTCCTGCCGAATCCGCTCTGCGTCTCGTCGAAGATGAGCTTCGCCCCGGTGGCGTCGCACAGGGCGCGCAGCTGCCGGCAGTAATCGGCATCCGCCGTGCGGCAGTGGTTCTCCGCCTGGATGGGCTCCATGATGAAGGCCGCCGTGTTCTGTGTAATGGCCTTCCGGGCCGCCTCGACGTCTCCGAAGGGAACGGTCGTCACCCCGGGGATGAGCCTCCCGAACTGCTCCTTGCCCTGTCTGTCGGAAAGGGACAGGGCGAAGCCGCTCTCCCCGTAGCAGCCGCCGTCCACGGTGACGAACCCGGGCCTGGCCGTGAACCCCCGGGCGAGCTTGCACGCCGCCTCCATGGACTCGCCCCTGGTCACGCCGAAGAGGACGCAGTCGAGCCTGCCCGGCACGAACGCGGCGATCCTCCGGGCGAGCAGGGCCTTGTAGTCAGAGGGCATGACGAAGTTGCCCTGGTCGGTCTCATACACGGCCCTCATGAACCGTTCGGCGATGATGTGGTTGCGTCTTCCCAGGTTGTAGGTGCCTGCGGAGCTATAGCAGTCGAGGTACCTCCTCCCTTCGCCATCGATGAGGAACGATCCGCTCCCCTCCTGCTCGATGATGTCGTGCCCCGTTGCCTGGAGCATGTCCACGTAACTCCCGGAGAACACCCGACGGGCCTGCGCGAAGAGGTCGTTCTCGTGTGTCAGCGCCTTTGGCTTTGATTTCTTCATGGCCTTACCTCTCCTTCCTCGGCATGAACCTTAAGACCAGCTCCTCGATGTCGCGCACGATGTTGAAGGCGATGATCTGGACATGGATGTTGTCGAGGATCATCCGGATGGGCGGGATCTTGGCCAGGGGCAGCAGCGCGACAAGGTACCACCGCATGACCTTCACCGCCGCCCTGATGCGGCGCAGGAGCTCGTCCACCTCGTCCGCGCTCGCCGTGATGGGGATCTGGAAGCGCATGACCTGGGGGGCGTTGCCCGAGTACACGGCCCACACGCCCTGCTTGGCAAGGCAGTCGGCCATGAGCGCGCCGATGAACTCGTACTTGTATTCGATGCCGATCATGAGGCCGAGGCCCCTGACCTCCTTCACGCAGTCCTCGTTCTCCCGGGCGATCTGCTGGAGCCCTTCCTGGAAGCGCCTGCCCACCTGTGCCGCGTTCTCCCAGAGCCTGTTGCCCACGATGTAGTCGAGCACGGCATCAGACACGATGCAGCCCAGGTCCGAGCCGCCAGAGTGGGAGGTGTGGAAGAGCGGATTCTTCTCCACGTACCCCACGAGCGGCTCGATCTCCCGGTATACCACCGCGCCGTTCGGGTAGAGGCCGCCGCTGATGGACTTGGCCGTGAACATGATGTCCGGGACCATGCCGTACTGCTCCATGGCCCAGAGGGTGCCCGTGCGGCCGAAGCCGGTCTGTACCTCGTCGAAGATGAGCATGATGCCGTGCTCGTCGCAGAGCTCCCGCAGGCCTGTCATGTATTCCTTCGTGGCCACGTGGATTCCCCCCTCGCCCTGGACCGGCTCCAGAACCACTGCCGCAATGTCCCTCGAAGCAATGCGCCTCACGGCCTCGAGGTTGTTGAAGTCCACCACGTGGAAGCCCGGCATGAGCGGCAGGAACAGCTCCTTGTAGTAGTCCTTGCCGTTGGCGGACAGGCTGTACCCCTCGTGGCCGTGGTACGCCTTGTTCATGGTTATGACGTCGTTCCTGCCGGTGGCGCCCTTGGCGAGCTTGATGGCCCCGGCGCAGGCGTCCGCGCCGCTGGCGCAGAGCACTACCCTGTTCAGATCTCCCGGGCACAGCGATGCGAGCTTTGTTGCAAGGCGCACCTTGTGCTCGGACAGGAGAAGGTGGGTGCCCATGTCGTGTCTCCTGAGGGCATCGCGCAGGGTGTCCATGATCTGCTCGTTGCCGCGACCCACGTTGAAGCAGCCCGCCGAGCTGAAGCAGTCGAAGAAGCGCTTGCCGCTCACCGCGTCGGTGAAGACCGCGCCCTTCCTGCTGCGCTCGTACACATCCAGGTGCGCGCACCTGAGGTAGCGCACCTGGCCCCTGGAGATGTGCTTGCCGAAGAGGTGCTGGACATAGTCCCTCTCTGCCACATCCATCCGGTTCACACCGCCTGATGCCATGGCATCCTCCTTCACTGCATGAGATGACCCATGCATACTGTGTCAGTTAACCGACATACATTATCAAGAGACAGGTATCTTTTCAATTGATATTTTAGATAAGCGACTAACTATCTTCTAGGCCCTTCTCTGGAGGAGAAGAATTCACATGCGAGGGCTCGCATCACCTCCGGCAAACCGGTCACCTTTTTCAGTGGATCGGTGTGCTTGGTCCGCCCTCAGTTCAGAACGTATTCGACGAAGTCCATGCCGAAGGCCTCGGCGACGTGCTGGTTCGTCAGCACCCCCCTGACCATGTTGAGTCCCTTGGACAGGGGACGGTCATCCCTCATGGCATGCTCCCAGCCTTTCTCTGCGATCTCCAGCACATAGGGGAGCGTTGCATTGGTGAGCGCGTAGGTGGAGGTGCGCGGAACGGCTCCCGGCATGTTCGCCACACAGTAGTGGACGATGCCTTCCTCGATAAAGGTCGGCGCGTCGTGGGTCGTGGGCCTGCTCGTCTCCGCGCATCCGCCCTGGTCGATGGCGATGTCGATGAGCACCGAGCCCGGCTCCATCCTGCGCAGGAGCTCCCGGTCGATGAGGTGGGGCGTCTGCCCGCCCGGAATGAGGACCGATCCGATGATGAGGTCGGCATCGGTGACACTCTCCCGAACGTTCTCAGGGGTGGCCATGAGGACCTCGGCCCTGGGGTGGAAGATGTTCTCGAGGTCTGCGAGCCGTTTCTTGTTGATGTCGAGGATGGTGACCCGAGCCCCCAGACCCACTGCCAGCTGGGCAGCATTCATGCCGGAAACCCCGGCGCCGATGATGACGACCTTTCCCGGCCGCACACCCGGGACACCTGCCAGGAGGACACCCTTGCCGCCATGGATGGTTTCCAGGCAGGTACAGCCCACATGGATGGCCAGCCTTCCCGCCACGGCGCTCATGGGGGCAAGCAGCGGCAGTGAGCCGTCTTCGAGCTGCACCGTCTCATAGGCGATGCCTATGATGCCCTTCGAGAGCAGTTCCCGGGTGAGGGCCTCGTTGGCCGCCAGGTGGAAGTAGGTGAAGACGATGAGCCCTTCCCGCAGGTGTTCGAACTCCGGTTCCACGGGCTCCTTGACCTTCACGATCATCTGTGCATCGGCCCACACCTGCCCGGCACCGTCCATCATCTTCGCCCCTGCCTGCTCGAACGCGTCGTCGGTGATACCCGAACCGAGGCCGGCACCCCTTTCCACAAGGACCTCGTGACCATGCTGCACCAGGGTTTTCACCCCTCCCGGGGTCATGGACACCCGACCCTCCCGGGGCTTCACCTCTCGGGGAACGCCTATCTTCATCATGCACCCCTTCCTTGTTGGGTAGAGAACATTGAATCAGGCCTGCACACGATGTCAAGGCTTATGTCCACTGTCCGGCTCATCGCTGAAGACCCAGGTTGACCGACGCAGGGATCGCTTGCGTCCATGGAACAAAGGAAGGCCCCGGGCTCGGCCGGGGCCTTCCTTTCATGCGATGCTGCGTGTCCGACTGAAGGGAAAGAGCCCTGTGCTATGCCACCTTGAATTTCTGCACATCCTCGGCCAGAACCGTGGCGGCGGTCCTGAGGTTGTCCAGGGTGCTCGCCAGCTCCTCCACCGTGGACGCGTTGTGCTGCGTCGTCCCGTCGATCTGGCCGATGGCCTTGCTCAGCTCACCGATGTTCTGGCTCTGCTCCGTGCTCGACGTGCTGATCACCTCCATCATCCGGAAAAAGAACTCCATCCGGCTCATCAGCTCCTCCAGCGACGACGACGTCTTCTTCATCATCTCGTCGCCCGTCTTGATCCGACCCACCGTCCCCTCGATGAGCGCCTTGATCTCGCTCGCCGCCGCCGCTGATCGCTGCGCCAGCGACCTCACCTCGCCTGCCACCACCGCAAACCCCTTCCCGTGCTCCCCCGCTCGGGCCGCCTCCACCGACGCGTTCAACGCCAGAAGGTTCGTGTGGAACGCCACCTCGTTCACCGTCACCACAATGTCCCCGATCTTCCTCGAGTCCAGCGAGATCCCCTCGATGGCCTTCATCAGGTCCGCAAACACCTGCTTGTTCTGGTCGATGAGCCTCGTGATCGCGTTCGAGCTCTCCTGCCCCTCACGGATCAGGTCAGCGTTGTGCTGGATCGTCCCGTTCATCTCCTCGATGGACGCCGAGATCTCCTCCACCGACGCCGCCTGCTCCTGCGTCGCCTGCGACAGGTCCTGCGACCCCGCGCTCACGTCCTGGATGGACTGGTGCAGCTGCAGGGAGATCTCCATGACATGCCGCACGATCTGCTCGATGTTTTCCATGAACTCGTTGAACCAGTAGGCGAGTGTTCCCACCTCGTTCAGGCCCGTCACGTGCAGCCGCTTGGTCAGGTCACCCTGGCCGCGCGCCATGTCCTCCAGCATGAACGACATCTTGCCCACGGAGAGCGACAGGCTCCTGGTGATGAGGATGCCGTTGATGAAGGTCATGAGAGCGGTCTGCCCGAGGAGCACCACGAATCCGTACTTCATGGCCGCCAGCTGGAATCCGGTGGCAACGGAGAGGTAGATGGCGCCGAGGATCAGGCCGATGGGCGGTATGGCGATGAGGAGGATGGTGCCGAGCAGCTTCTGGTTGAGACTCATGCGGAACACCTGCACCCTGCCGTCGATGACCTCCTTGAGGTTGAACCGCTGGTAGAAGGGGACCAGGCTGTTTTCGGATGCAAGGTAGAAGAAGGGCATGGCCAGCAGACCCGACATGATCAGGGTGTTCACCCCCATGACGCCCTCTATGGGCTGTATGTACCCCTTGAGGACCATGTGCAGTACCGCGATGAGGTTGCCGAACAGGGCGAACCGCAGGAAGACGGTGATGGATTCCGCGAGCGGCAGGATGGAGATCGACCGCACCGCGCGCTGCACCTCCTCAGGGGTGCACGTGTCCTTCTCCATGAGTACGAGTGCCGGCTTGACCAGGAAATACTTGACGAGGATACCCATGACAAGGCCCACGTTCGCGGCATTCAAACCGCCCAGCGCCGCGCTGAGGAAGTGCTGCTTGATCCCCTCGGAGACATTGAGGAAGAACAGCAGCAGCATGGGAACGATGACAACAGCGGTGACGAGCTCCTGGAACAGGAGCGGGCGGAGGAACAACACCTTGGTGCTTTCTTTCATACAGGCCCCCTGAATATGACGGTACGTCCATTCCCTGACTCACTGATCGGATTTTACACTTTCATTCTTTATTTTCATGTTCCTCCCCCCCTTGTTATTTCCCGGCATGCCACACCGGGCATTCCTGCTGCCTTTGCCTGAGGAAACCAAAGGGCCCGCGGATACCGCGGGCCCTGCGGTGTGTCATGCCGACCGGGTATGCTTCCGGAGGGCCTTCACGCCTCTGTCTCAGACGTCCTGAACTTCTGCACATCCTCGGCCAGAACCGTGGCCACGCTCCTGAGGTTGTCCAGGGTGCTCGCCAGCTCCTCCACCGTGGACGCGTTGTGCTGCGTCGTCCCGTCGATCTGGCCGATGGCCTTGCTCAGCTCACCGATGTTCTGGCTCTGCTCCGTGCTCGACGTGCTGATCACCTCCATCATCCGGAAAAAGAACTCCATCCGGCTCATCAGCTCCTCCAGCGACGACGACGTCTTCTTCATCATCTCGTCGCCCGTCTTGATCCGACCCACCGTCCCCTCGATGAGCGCCTTGATCTCGCTCGCCGCCGCCGCTGATCGCTGCGCCAGCGACCTCACCTCGCCTGCCACCACCGCAAACCCCTTCCCGTGCTCCCCCGCTCGGGCCGCCTCCACCGACGCGTTCAACGCCAGAAGGTTCGTGTGGAACGCCACCTCGTTCACCGTCACCACAATGTCCCCGATCTTCCTCGAGTCCAGCGAGATCCCCTCGATGGCCTTCATCAGGTCCGCAAACACCTGCTTGTTCTGGTCGATGAGCCTCGTGATCGCGTTCGAGCTCTCCTGCCCCTCACGGATCAGGTCAGCGTTGTGCTGGATCGTCCCGTTCATCTCCTCGATGGACGCCGAGATCTCCTCCACCGACGCCGCCTGCTCCTGCGTCGCCTGCGACAGGTCCTGCGACCCCGCGCTCACGTCCTGGATGGACTGGTGCACTTCCAGTGAGACCTCCCGCACGTGCCGCACGATCTGCTCGATGTCGTCCATGAAGATGTTGAACCAGAAGGCCAGCTCACCCACCTCGTTCAGGCCCGTCACGAGCAGCCGCTTGGTCAGGTCACCCTGGCCCTTGGCCATGTCCTTGAACATGAAGGACATCCTGCCCACGGACAGGTTGAGGCTCTTCATGAGGAGGAACCCGTTGAAGAAGGTCATGACAACGGTCTGGAAGATGATGAGGAAGAAGCTCACCTGGATGGTGGACAGGTCGAGCCTGGTGAAGATGGAAAGGTAGATGAGGCCCAGCAGGTTGCCGATGGGGGAGATGGCGAGGAAGAGGATGGTCATGAGGAGCTTTGTGCTGAGGCTCATGCGGAAGAAGCTCATGTTCCCGTCGATGACCCCCTTCAGGTTGCAGCGCTGGTAGAAGGGCATCAGGCTGTTCTCGGATGCCAGGTAGAAGAAGGGCGTCACGGACAGTGCCGTCATGGTGAGGGCATTGATACCGAACACCGCCTCGGCGGGGGTGATGTAGCCCCTGAAGTAGAACGGCACCACGCAGATGACAATGGCCAGGACCGACCACCGCAGGAAGACCGTGATGGATTCCGCCAAGGGCAGGATGGAAACCGACCGGATCGCCCGCTGGGTCTCACCCGGTGTGCATGAATCCTTGTCCATGACATCGATGGCGGGCCTCACCAGGAGGTACTTCACCAGGAATCCGAGGAGAAAACCCACTGCGCCCGTGGTGGAGGCGAGCATCCCCGCCTCCAGGAGGTGATTGGTGAACTCGGGAATTGACTTCATGAACAGGAAATACACGAGCGGTATGAGGACAACCGCGGACACAGCCTCCTGGTAGATGAACGGCCTGAAGAACAGGACTTCGGTGCTCTTTCTCATGAGTTCCCCCCTCTCGGTTGCCTCCGGCGAACGTGATGCATGCTTTCCGCAGGAGCTCATACCCTTGTATCGGAAGGGGGCAGCTCCGACTTAACTGCTAAAAATCATAGAGACTATTCGAAAGTTACAGCACAAGCTGGGAAGGTGCGGTCCGTGACGGTGTCACGCCGGCTCCAGCCCTCGCCCCCGCTCAGAAGCAAGGAGTATCGCCGGAGCTCGGCCCTCAGACCGCGCGCGTCCCCCGCCAGCCTGCCGAGACCGGCCCAGAAGGCCCTGCCGTGCCCCCCGATCCTGGTATGGAGGAGTTCGTGGAGGATCACGTAGTCCATGAGATGACCGGGGAGTCGCGCCAGGTTGATGTTCAGGCTTATGTCGCCACGCATGCTGCAGCTCCCCCAGCGGGTCTTCTGGTTGCGGATGGTCACTCTGCCGTAGGGAAGACCTGTCTTGCGGGAGAGCGCTTCGAGACGGTTCACGATCTTCGCGCATGCCCCGGGGATATCGTCCAGGCGGGGAAGGGCCTGCTCCACCCCGCTGCAGCACGCCACCAGGTTCTCAAGCCGTTGACGGTGGCGTACGATCCAGTCCCTCCTGGCACGGGCGAAGTCCACGCCCGCCAAGAGGGGGAACCCGGCAGGAACAGCGACCCGCACCCGGGAGGGGCTCACGGTCAGGCTCACCCTGTGCGCCCGGTGACTGTGCTCCACCAGCACATCGCCGACTTCATGGAGGGAGATCTTCATGGACTGACTTGTACCAGCGCCAGGGGCGCGGCGCCAGTCGATTCTTGCATGCGGGGGGGAACATTTCCGCGCCGGCGCGGGTCGTGGCGTGGTATACTCCCGCAATGCCTGCACCGTATGCCCCCTGCCACCCTGAAGCGGAGGCCTCCAGGACGGTTGTCACGCTCCTGCTCAGAGTCTTCGTCCTCCTTTCCCTGTGCCCCTTCACCTCCCATGCCAGGGAACTCGAGACCCTGGACACCACGGAAGCGGCATTCTTCTCGGAGCCGGGCCTGAGAAACGAGGCCCGGGAACTTGGCTCCCTCTATCCCCTGGTCAGGGCCGACCTTGAGGCGACCCTGGGCCTTCGGGTGGACTTCAGGCCCTCGGTCATCCTGGTGTCGGACAGGGATGCCTTCGAGCAGGTGACGCAGAGCCTCATGATCGTGGCCTATGCGGTGCCGGAAAAGATGCTCATGGTCATCGACTACCCCCGTTCCAGCACAGACCCCTTCACGGCCAGGACCATCCTGAAGCACGAGCTCTGCCACCTCCTGCTCCACCGCCACATAAGCTCCCTGCCGCGCTGGCTGGACGAAGGAGTGTGCCAGTGGGCGAGCGACGGGTATGGCGAGCTGTTCTCGGAGCGCAGGGAAGTCTCGCTGCGGTGGGCATCCATCAGCGGGGGCATCCTCCCCCTGAGCGCCCTGGAGAGGAGCTTCCCCCGGGACGAGCACGGCCTGGTGCTGGCGTACGAGCAGAGCAGGAGTATCATCGACTACGTCGCGGCCCGCTACGGCGCAAACGGCATCTCCAACATCCTCACGGCCATGAAGCATGGAAGGTCCGTCCAGGAGGCCACGGACCTGGCTCTGGGCATACCGCTTACGGAGCTCGAGAGAGACTGGCGGCAGAGCCTCAGGACATGGGCCGCCTTCCTGGCGTTCCTTGCGGGCAACATCTACTCGATCCTCTTCTTCCTGGCGGCCCTGTTCACCCTGGCTGGGTATGCCCGCTACCGGATCAGAAGGAAGCGGCTCATGGACGGTGAAGAGGACACCCCTGCGGAGAGCTAGTGTGTCCGCATGTCCGGGGGGCTCAGGGGGTGTCCCTCTTCCTTTTGGGGAACCAGATGATTTCTCCGTCCACGGCGAGGACAACGTCACTGTGGTGTTCCGAGGCCTCACGCACGAAGCCCTCGAGATCGCCGTACCGCTGGGAGTAGTGGGTGAGCACGAGTTTCTTCACCCCGGCTTCGCGTGCCATGCGCGCGGCCTGGGACGCCGTGAGGTGGCAGTATTCCCGCGCCGCCTCCTCCATGTCCGACAGGTAGGTGGCCTCCATGAGGCACAGGTCGGCTTCTCTGGCGAGCTCTTCTGCCTGCGGGCACTCCCGCGTGTCCATGATGAACGCGAAGCACTGCCCCCTGAGCACGCGCCCCACGTCCTCGAGGCGGACGGTCCTGCCTTTCACCTCCATCCGTCCGGACGACTTCAGTCTGCCGGCGTCCCTGGGCAGGATACCGGCACGGGCGAGCCTGTCCGGGTCGAGGGTGTAGGTGTCCTTCTCCTGCATGCGGTACCCGAAGCACTCCACGATGTGATCCAGGGGGTGCGCCTCGATGACCAGCTTCTCATCCTCGAAGACGACCCCGCCCGAGCGCACGGGGCACTCCCGCAGGCGGGCCGTGTTGTAGAACAGGCAGGAGTCCCGCAGGTGCTCGTAGAAAACCTGCCCCGAGGCGGGATAGTAGATCTCGATCTCGTGGGGGACGCGATCCAGGGAAATCCTCTGGATGAGGCCGGCGAGCCCGAGGCAGTGGTCTCCATGGAAGTGGGTTATGAAGATCTTGGTGATCTCGGAGACCGAGACGCCGGCCATGATCATCTGGCGCTGGGTCCCCTCGCCGGGATCGAAGAGGAATCCCTCCTGGTCGAAGCGCACCATGTACCCGTTCTGGTTCCTGGTGCGTCCGGGCACCTGGCTCGCCGTACCGAGGATGATGAGCTTCCTGTCGGACATACGCGTCTCCCCTTCCCTTATACCCACAGAACACGTTCCTGATTCAATGAAATATCTCCTGTTTCGCACTTCATGGAGATACAGGGGATATGCGTGAGGACGGACACCGACTCAGCGGCACAGGTCTTCACCCAAGATATCCTGCACGGGAGATCGGTGCAGGGAAGCGCCCAAGGGCACCTCAGACCCGTCCGTGCCCTGGGGGCCCGAATGGTTCTCCTTCAACCCCCATAGGGGGGAGACCCCGGTCTCTCCCCTCCTATATGTACCTGTGCCGAATTATTCCTTGCCCTGGTACTTGAACGAGATGCTCAGCTTAGTCCGGTAGTTCATGACCTTGCCGTTCTCTATCTGCAGATCGAGCTCCACCACCTCGGCGATCCGCAGGTCCTTGATGGACTTGGATGCCGTCTTGATGGCCGCTTCCGCCGCCTTTTCCCAGGAATCCGGGCTGGTCCCGATGATCTCTATCACCTTGTAGACGCTGGTTGCCATAATGCTCTCCTTTCATGAACATCCACATCGCGGTGGTTCAATCCCCTTTCCATATGCCCATGCCACCCTCGCACATGCCGATAGGGTTACCAGTGAGATGAGTTTTTATGGAACTTCGGGGTCAGCGAGAAGATCATGTGATACTTGAAGGATACCCTCAGCTTTGCACGGTACACGGGACTCCTGCCATTGGCATTGTGCATGTCCAGCTCCACCACCTCGGCGACCCGCACGTCCCTGATGGTGGTCGACGCCTTCTCGATGGCTGCGGCTGCCGCCTTCTCCCATGATTCTGTGCTTGTCCCCACGAGTTCGATCACGCTGTAGTCATGCTGGGCCATACCACGCTCCTTTCCTTTCAGCCGACCCTGGGGAAACGCCGGTCTGCCTGCCGTACCCCTGAAGGGTCCTGATACGAGGTGTTGAAAGCCTGTCCTGAAATTGCATTCTCATTGCAACTGCCGAGCACAGATGCGCCCTTTCTATTTAATAAATAATAAAGGACACCTTGCACGAGGCAATATTCACCCCCACATTTTCAAAATTTTTTCGGATTTCCGCCTGATTCCGGGCAGGGGAGATACCGGGTCATACCGGTCTTGCTGCCGGCCTTTTCATACTTATTATTACTGAAGGTGTATCTTCCCATCACAGCGTGGGGTATACAGGGAGGGAATCATGCGCATCTACGCTGGTACATGCATGCTCCTGTTTTCCGTACTCCTGCATGCATCGTCCGCCACCGGGGCCGAGCCGGTAAAGATCGCGGCAATCTTCCCAGAGACGGGGGAGGCGGTCCAGTCATCCGCAGGGGTGCAGCACGAGCTGCTGGGCACCCGCCAGGCCGTGGACGACCTGAACCGGAAGGGGGGCCTGCTGGGCAGGCGTATACAACTGCTGGAGTACGACAACAGGAGCACTGCACTGGGATCGAGAGAGGCGGCTGCCCTGGCCGTCAAGGACGGCGTCATCGCCGTGATAGGCTCCTCGTGGAGCTCGCTCTCCCTGGCCATGGCCCCTGTCTTCCAGGGTGCGCACATTCCCATGATCACCCCCATATCCACGAACCCCGAGGTGACCCTGGTGGGAGACTACATCTTCCGGGCATGCTTCATCGACCCGTTCCAGGGCCGGGTGATGGCGGAATACGCCCGGAAAGACCTTCGTGCCCGCAGCGCAGTGGTCCTCACCAACACCGGCGAATCCTACTGCATGGGCCTTGCCAGGTACTTCATCTCGCATTTCACCCGAAGCGGCGGGGAAATCCTCTGGGAAGGCGACTACCTGGCAACGGCCACGGACTTCACCGCGCAGCTGCACAAGGCGAAAGGCCTGACCCCGGATGTCATCTTCGTGCCGGGCATGAGGAGGGATTCCAGCTACATCATCAAGCAGGCACGGAAGATGGGGATGAAGACGGTGTTCCTCGGGGGAGACGGCTGGGACGCGGACATGTATGCCTATGCGGGCAACACGATCGAGGGCAACTACTTCTGCGCCCACTGGCACCCCCAGAGCACCCGGGAGAGGAGCAGGAGGTTCCTGGAGGAGTCTCGGGAGGCTTTCGGTCCTGACATCAAGTCGGCCTTTGTCCTTTCCTATGACGCGGTGATGCTCCTTGCCGACGCCGTGAAACGGGCCGACTCCCTCAAACCGGAACGGATCAGGGGCGCCCTGGCCGCCACGAGGAACTTCCAGGGGATCACCGGCGACATCACCTTTGACAAGGACCGGAACCCCACGGGCAAGGAGGCGGTCATCCTCAAGTTCCACAACGGTTCGGTTGTCTATGTCAAGACGATCAAACCCTGAAGGACGTGTTGGAGGTATCATGAAAAGAACCCTGGTTCTCCTGGGATGGGCTGCCATCTTCCTCCTGGCATTGTCCCCTCCCGCAGTGCAGCCCGCAGATACCGTGAGGGTAGCGGCCATCTTCGCCAAGACCGGCGAGGCGGCCACCCCGAACCTCAACTATTTCTACGGGGCCCGCATGGCCATGGACGAGATCAACAGGAAGGGCGGCCTCCTTGGAAGGTCTGTGGAGCTCATCGAGATCGACAGCCAGAGCACTGCCCTGGGATCCAAGGCCGCGGCGGAACAGGCGGTGAAGCAGAAGGTGACGGCCGTCATCGGCGGGGCACGGAGCTCCTTTGCCCTGGCCATGGCGCCGGTGCTGCAGTCGGCATGCATCCCCATGATATCTCCCACCGCCACCATCCCCGAACTCACCCTCACGGGAGACTACATCTTCCGTACCTGCTTCATGGATGACTTCCAGGGCGCGGTCATGGCGACCTTTGCCCTGAAGGATCTCGGGGCAAAGACCGCGGTCGTCCTGACGAATACCGGAAACAGGTACAGCATGGGCCTGGCGAGCATGTTCATCGAGCACTACAGAAAGGCGGGCGGCAAGGTGCTCCTGGAGGGCGAATACCTCGAGGATATCACTGACTTCAAAGCCCTGTTGGACCAGGTGAGGCGGCTCAATCCCAGCGTGGTCTTCATCCCCGGCTATGGCAGGGACACCGGCGTCATCATGAAGACCGCGTCGGAGATGGGCGTGAAGCTGCAGTACCTTGGCGGCGACGGGTGGGGCGATGACCTCATGTACCAGTATGCAGACAATGCCGTGGAGGGAAGCTACTGCTGCTCCATCTGGAACAGGAACAACCCGGACAGGTCGAGCAGGCAGTTTGTGGAGACGTTCGAAAAGTCTCACGGGAGGATCATGTCCTTTTCGCCCCCCCTGACCTATGATTCATTCATGCTGCTGGCCGATGCCGTGAGGCGGGCAAACACCTCTGACAGGGCAAAGATCCGCAACGCCCTCGCGTCCACCATGGCATTCAAGGGAGTCACCGGTGAAATCACCTTCGACGAAAACCGCAACCCCAGAAAGAGGCAGGCCGTGATCCTGAAATACGAAAAAGGAACAACTCGTTACGTGAAGACCATCAACCCCTGAGGATGGGCATACCCCATGAAGAACCCCGTGCATGTGCGATTCAGGACCATGCTGGCAGCGATCATGCTGCTGGGCCTCGTCCCTGCAGTGCTGCATGCCGCCGGCACCATCAGGATCGCCGCAGTGTTCGCCAAGACCGGCGAGGCTGCATACGGCTTCGCGGTCCTGCCCGAATTCCTCGCCGCCCGCATGGCCACAGACGAACTGAATGCCCAAGGCGGTGTCCTGGGGAGGAAGATCGAGCTCATAGAGATCGACAACCAGAGCACGGGCATCGGATCCAGGCAGGCGGCGGAGAAGGCGGTGGAGACGGGCGCCATCGCGGTCATCGGGGCAACCTGTAGCTCCCACTCGCTGGCCATGGCCCCGGTCCTCCAGGCTGCCGGCATCCCCATGATCACCCCGGTGTCCACCAACGTAAAGGTCACGCTGGCGGGTGACTGCATCTTCAGGGCCTGCTTCATCGACCCGTCCCAGGCAAAGGCCATGGCCACGTTCGCCTCTTCCGACCTCAAGGCGAAGACCGCGGTCATCCTGACCGACACCGGGACCGACTACAGTCTTGGCCTTTCCAGGGAATTCGCAAACCATTTCTCCCGCCTGGGAGGGAGGGTACTATGGACCGGAGACTATGCGGCCAGCGCCACCGACTTCACGCCCCTTCTGGAACGCGTCAGGGAGCTGGAGCCGGATGCGGTGTTCATCCCGGGTGATTCCAGGTCCGCAGGGTTCATCATGAAGCAGGCATCCCTGCTCGGAATCAGGACGACCTTCCTCGGAGGTGACGGGTGGACGGATGATCTCTACACCTATGGAGGCCATACCGTGGAAGGGAACTTCTACACCACCCACTGGCATCAAAAGGATCCGAGCGGACTGAACCAGTCCTTCGTGAGGGAATACGAACGAAGATACAAGAGCGCACCGTTCGCATCGGCGGCCCTGACCTATGATGCGTTCATGGTCCTGGTCAACGCCATCAGGCGCGCGCAATCACTGGACAGGGCATCGTTGTGCAGCGCCCTGGCCGCAACCAAAGGATTCCGGGGAGTCACCGGGGACATCACCTTCGATGCCGATAGAAACCCCGTCGCCAAGCCCACGGTGATCATGCGGCTCGAAAAGGGCGGATCGGTATACGTAAAAACCATGGCGGGAGGACAAGACAGCCCATGAAATGGACCCTCCAGCACAAGGCCAATGCAGCGATCCTCATCGCCTTCCTCCTCATCGCGGTCACCTATGTGGCAATCCAGCTCCCCTTCAACCAGCGGGTCATGGAGTCGGCCGTGAAACGCAACGAGGTGCTCCTGCATTCCCTGGTGGAGCGCGACCGCGAGCCCCTCGCCAACGAGATCTTCGAGAACCGGAAACGGGCAATCATGATCAGGCTCGCCCAGATGCGCACCATCGAGGGCATCCTGAGCATCACTGTCTTCGACCATGCGGGCAGGCTTCTGGTAACCGACGGCCCAGGGACCGCCGACCCGGTCCTGGCGCCAGGCGACATCCCTGCCCCCGGCTCGGACATCCTCATCCGCAGGGGCAGTCTCGACGGAGTTCCGACCCTGGTCTATGTCCAGGCCATCGAGGTCATCCGCGAGCGCATCGGTCTCATCAGGATCAACTACTCCCTGGCAGAGATCGAGCGGCAGCAGAAGATGTCCCAGCTGATCTCCGGAGGCCTTCTGGGATCCATCTTCATCATCATGCTCGTGCTGCTGAACTTCATCCTGTCCAGGGTGGTCATCAACCCCGTCACCTCCCTGCGGGACGCCATGCAGCGCATGAACAGCGGGGCGTTGGGCGGCCAGGTGGAGGTGAAGAGCATGGACGAGATCGGCGACCTCACCAGGACCTTCAACCAGATGTCCGCCGACCTCGCGCTGTACTACCAGCACATCGAGGAACAGAACCGCGGCCTGAAGCAGAGTGAAAAGAGGCTCTCGGAGG
This sequence comes from uncultured Bacteriovoracaceae bacterium, assembly GCA_964572405.1. Lineage (GTDB taxonomy): Bacteria > Desulfobacterota > Desulfomonilia > UBA1062 > UBA1062 > MWEI01. The sequence continues at coordinate 1,069 of CAZNGL010000019.1, read as the reverse complement.
AACGCGAACGCCTCGACGTGACGCTCCGCAGCATCGCGGACGGCGTCATCGCCACCGACATGCAGGGCAGGGTCGTACTCATGAACCGTTCCGCTGAGGTCCTTACAGGCTATATTCTGGCCGAGGCCATGGGAAGCGCCATCGCAGGGATCTTCCGGGTCGTCGACGAAGTCGCCGGCACCGTGGAAGAGAACCCGGTGGAACGGGTGCTCAGGGAAAGGAAGGTCTCTGACCCCACAGACGGCACCATCCTCATCACCAAGGACGGGACGCGCCGCTTCATATCCGCCAGCGGGGCACCCATCGTCGACAACGAGGGCACCATCATCGGGGTCATCCTGGTCTTCCAGGACGTCACGCAGAAGCGTCTCATCGAGGAGGAGATGGCGCAGATGCGGATCTACCTGAAGAACATCATCGATTCCATGCCCTCCATGCTCGTGTCGGTGAGCGACGAGGGCAAGATCGTGGAATGGAACGAGGCCGCATGCCGGACCACCGGCGTCTCCGCCACGGATGCCGTCGGCAGGGAGGTCTGGCAGGTGGTGCCGTTCCTGGAAAAGTTCCGCGGTTCCATGCAGGAGGTCATCACCACCAGGTCTCCCCGGGAGTTCCACCACGAGGTGCAGGGGGCCGGGGAGAACGAGGAGTTCCACAACATATCCCTCTTCCCGCTCATCGCCAACTGCGTGCAGGGCGTTGTCATCCGGGTGGACGACGTCACCGAGATGGAGAGAAAGGAGCAGCAGCTCCGGCAGGCACAGAAGATGGAGACCATCGGGACGCTCGCCGGCGGCCTGGCCCACGACTTCAACAACATCCTGGGCGGCATCACCGGGTCGCTCTCGCTCATCAAGTTCAAGCTGGCCCAGGACCACGCCATGGACCGGGATTTCATGCTGAAATACCTGGGAATCATGGAGGAGGCGGGAAAACGGGCCGCCGACCTGGTGAAGCAGCTCCTGTCCATCTCCCGGAAGCAGGAGACGATCTTCGAGTGCGTGGACGTGAACTCCACCATCGACCATGTCATGCAGATCTGCAGCAACTCCCTCGACAAGAGCATCGA